>JAEWJI010000038.1 GCA_023386645.1 Pseudomonadota bacterium | reverse complement strand
CGGGTGGGCCGCGCGGGGGCGGCAAGCCCTTCGGCGGGCCGGCGCGCGGTCCCCGGCGCGGCTAGGCCATGCGGATCGTCGCGGGGCGGCTGAAGGGCCGGGCCATCACAGCGCCGGAGGGGCAGGGCACGCGCCCGACCTCGGACCGGGCGCGGCAGGCCATCTTCAACGTGCTGGAGCATGTGGCGTGGGGGCCTGTGCTGGAGAGGGCGCGGGTGATCGACCTGTATGCGGGGTCCGGGGCCCTGGGGTTCGAGGCGATGAGCCGGGGCGCGGCCTTCTGCCTGTTCGTGGAGACGGACGACGGGGCGCGGGGCGCGATCCGCGAGAACGCGGACGCCTATGGGCTGATGGGGGCGACGCGGGTGCATCGGCGCAGCGCGAAGGACCTGGGGGTGCGGCCGGGCTCGGCGGGGGAGGCGTTCGACCTGGCGTTCCTGGATCCTCCGTATCGGCAGGGGCTGGGCGAGCAGACCCTGGCGCGGCTGGCCGAGGGAGACTGGCTGAAGCCCGGGGCCGTGGTGGTGTTCGAGCGGGGCTCGGACGAGCCGGAGATCGAGACGCCCGGCTATGAGCGGCTGGACGCGCGGGACTATGGGGCGGCGCGGGTGCTGTTCCTGAGGCGGCTGGGAGGCTGAGCATGAACCACGCGCCCGAGCCGCGCCGCCGAGGCTGGTCCCTGATCGGGCCGGGGCTTGTGGTGGCGGCGACGGGGGTGGGCGCGGGCGATCTGGTGGCCACCCTGGTGGCCGGGTCCCGGTTCGGATACGCCCTGCTGTGGGCCGCCCTGGTGGGGGCGCTGGTCAAGGTCGCCCTGGCCGAAGGGGTCGGGCGCTGGACCCTGGCGTCTGGACGAACGCTGTTCGACGGATGGTCCAGCCTGCCGGGACGCATCGGGCGGCTGAACTGGGCCACGGCCTATTTCGCCGTCTATGTGGTGGTCTGGGGCTTCGTCTATGGGGCCACGGCCATGACCGCCTCGGCCCTGCCGCTGGCGGCCCTGTTCCCGCAGCTGAGCCTGACCGCCTGGGGGATTCTAAGCGGCCTGGTCGGCCTGGGGCTGGTGTGGTTCGGCGGCTATGGCCTGTTCGAGAAGGTGATGGCGGCCCTGGTCGGGGTGATGTTCGTCACCGTGGTGGGCCTGGCCGTCATCGTGACGCCCGACATCCCGCGCCTGCTGACCGACGCCTGGCCGACCCTGCCGGAGGGCTCGGCCTTCTACACCCTGGGCCTGATCGGCGGGGTGGGCGGGACCATCACCATGGCCGCCTATGGCTACTGGCTGAACGCCAAGGGCTGGGAGGGGCCGGGCTGGATGCCGGTCATGCGGCTGGACAACCGGGTCGCCTATGCGGTCACCGGGGTGTTCGTCATCGCCATGCTGATCGTCGGGGCCGAGCTGCTGAACGCCGGCGGGGTGGCGCTGAGGAGCGGGGACCGGGGCCTGCTCGACCTGGACGCCGTGCTGCGCGAGCGGTTCGGGCGGCCCGTGTCGGTGCTGTTCCTGATCGGCTTCTGGGCGACCAGCTTCACCAGCCTGATCGGGGTGTGGCAGGGGGTCAGCCTGCTGTTCGCCGACTTCTGGGCCCACACGCGCGGGCAGCCGGCCGTGCGCGCCGCCGAGGGGACCCGCAGCCCCGCCGCCCGGGCCTATATGCTGTGGCTCACCGGCCCGCCCATCGCGCTGCTGCTGCTCGAGCGGCCGTTCGCCCTGATCGTCGCCTATGGGGTGCTGGGCAGCCTGTTCATGCCGTTCCTGGCCGGGACGCTGATCTGGCTGCTGAACAGCGGGCGCACGCCTGTCGAGTGGCGGAACGGCTGGGTCTCCAACCTGCTGCTCGCCGCCGCCGCCCTGCTGTTCGCGGTGCTGGCGGGGCGGGAGATCTGGAGCCTGGTCGCCGGCTAGGGCTGTGTCCGCCGGAATTATTTCAGAGTGTACTTTGTGTACTTTCGCGGGCTCCGACAGCAGGCGGGCGGTCTCCTCGTCGTCCTCGTCGCGCGCGATGAGCGCGTCGTAATAGGTGTCGATCGCCTCGCCGTCGCCGTTGCGATGCAGCCCTTCCTCGAAAGCGTTGCGCGCCTCGACCAGCTCGGCCCACAACCGGCGCCAGCGGCGCGCCTCGGCCGCCCGGCCCTGGTTCAGCGCCTGGCTGAAGCGCCGGTTGGCCATGCGGATCTGATCGTCCCATTGCAGGTCGTCATAGATCGACAGGTCCAGGCTCTCGGGCGCGGGATCGTCCTGATCCACGCGCCGCCAGCCATAACGTTCGGCCCGCTTGCGGAAGGACGACATGCCCAGGTCGTAACGGCGGCACACGGCCTCGGCGGTCAGGCCCGACAGATAGTCGTCCCGGGCGCGGAGCCAGGTTTCGGCGGAGCGTCTGCGGTAGAGTTGGGTCATGGGACGCGCCGTAACAGGGCGGTGCGTCAGAATTGGTCGCAAGGGGCTCCAGGGCCTGACGCCCAGGGATTACGGACTAGCGGAAGGCCGGAGGCTAGGCCCGGACGGACAGCGGACGCCGGCGTTGCAGATGCAGGGCGGCGGCGCCGGCCAGCGACAGGCCGAGAAGGATCATGGCCCATTCGGTTAAGGTGGGGATGGCGGGCGCGGACATCAGGACCGGGCCGGTTCCGCTGGTCAGGACGCCGTTTCGCATGGTCCAGGTGGCGCGATAGGCCAGGTTGTCGGCCGGGAACGCGCCGACGCCGGCCCGGCCGACGTTGACGGCGTCGATCCAGAAGCTATTGGCCGGTGCTGTCGCGCGTCCCAATCCCTCGGTGTTGACCTCGATGTCGAAATCACCGGGCGCGATGTCGGAGCGGTCGATCAGGATCACCTGCACATTGGCGCGCAAGGGAGCGTTCGCGCCCACCGAGCCGCAGCAGTATCCGACGTTCGGGTAGGTCGCGATGAAGGCGGAGCGGCCGTCCACGGTCGAGGCGCCGTAGTGGGCCTGGCCGGTATCGGCGCGCGCCTGGAGGTCGTCGAAATAAGGCGGGAAGGTATCGTCACTGCTCCCGGCGTCGTAGATGAAGGCGTTCTGAGTTACCCGCACCGAGGTGTAAGGGGCTTCCGCGCCGACCTTGACGGAGAATGGCAGGGTCGCCGCGACGTCGTTGTCGTCGCCCAAGGGGATCGGGGTCAGGACGGCCGGAAGGGGGCGGAAGGATTGCGCCTGTGCGGCCCCGGCCGAAACAAGCAGCGTGGCCGCGGCGATAGCCGTTGCGAAAACTTTCATTGCATTCACTCCCCCGAGGCGCCGTCCGCCCATCTCAGGTATGGCGGTTACCGACGGTATGTCAACGTTTGGGCGGCGACCGACGCCCGGCTCAGACGTCGGCCTGGAGCCGGTCCGCCAGCGCCCGCGCCGCTGCGGTGACCTCGGCCCAGGTGAGGTCGAAGCCTTCCGCCTCGCCGAACCAGGGATCGGCCACAGCCTGGCCCTCGCGTCCGGGGACGTGGTCGAGCAGCAGGCTGAGGCGGGCGGTGGCGTCTGCCGGCGCAAGGTGTCGCAGGTCGGCCAGGTTCTGGTGATCCAGGGCGATGATCTGGTCGAAGCGGGTGAAGTCGTCCCGCGTCACCTGCCGCGCGCGAAGGCCGGTGATGTCCACCCCATGCCGCTCGGCGACCGCGATCGCCCGCCTGTCCGGCGGCTCGCCCGCATGCCAGTTCCCCGTGCCGGCGGAGTCGACGGTCAGGTCGAGCCCGCGACGGCGGGCCTCCTCTCGCAGGGCGGCCTCGGCCAGGGGCGAGCGACAGATGTTGCCGAGGCAGACGAAGAGGATGGAGGGCATGGGATAGCCAGACAGTTGTCGGGATTCTTGGTAATGGCCGCATTGGTTCATAGCGGCGATCGGGCCATCCCACTCTAAGCCGCCTCACCAATTTCGCCGCTAGCTTCCGAACAATGGAAGGCTTGGCAAGGACTTCCTTCGGCCGAGTTTCTTGACGGCTGTTCTGATGATCTAACATCACCCACAAGAAGCTGCGCTGTGCGTCGGCGCGACCAGGGAGCGCGGCCTTGAAAAGGGATTATGAGCAGGCGGCGACCGTAGAACTGACGCTAGACGGCGGTGAGATAGTACGTCTGTCCGCGATCCTGCAGCGCGATCCCCACCATCTCACCTGGAACAAAATCCGACTTCTGGGTACAGAAACCGAGAAGTTTAGCCTCTATCGGCTCGACGATGAACAAGGTGTACGCTGGTCCTTGTTCAAGAATGAAAACTGGCCGGCGGGGTCTGCGTATCAAACCTTTGGCCGTGGTTTTCTCCGTGACCGGGGTGTTACACAAGGGATCAACATCGACCCGGAGGGAATCCAAGCGTTCGGCGACATCGAGGTGTTTGAGAAGGTAGAAGTGGTCGTCAGCGACCGCTGGACCGAGCAGTTCGCCCAATATTGGTTCTTGCAACGTCCCTACGAGTGGTCTCCCTCACGCAGGCGTTTCAGCAAGCCGAGGGGCCTGAGCCGCCATGGAGACTGGCAAACGATCCGGACCTTAGGGCTCAAATTTCGCCATGCGCAGATCGGCCACGCCAGAAACGACGAGCGACTGTCGAGGGAAGTCGAACTCGTCGATATCCCCGCCGTAGAAGTTGCCCCGCTGGGCGTGATCGACGAAGCTGACTTCGCCGAGCGGGCCGACGACCTCTGGTTCAGCCTACGTATCCTTCTAGTCTTCCGATACAGGCAATATGTCTCGCCCCTGATGACATACAAGTCGGGCTGGGGACGGTGCACCCAGACTTGGCACAGTAGTGCGGTCGAGCCGAAAGAGAAGCGGCCTGACGGGGAAACTCCGCCCTTTTACGGATCGAGCGCGAAGGTCTTCGCTCGCGCTCTCCCAACGCTCGCACATTACAGAAACCAACGTGAGCTGCTGCACGGCGCGGCCTACGGGTACGCAGAATCGTTCAAGGCCTCTGTCAGCGAAAGCAATCTGACTAGCTGTGTCGAAGCGCTCGAGCGGCTCGTGTGCGCCTTCGAGGAAATCCAAGGGTTGAGCCGTGAGGCCGTGGACCGAAAGGCTTGGAGACCCATTGCGAAGGCCCTCAAGCGCACGATCGACGAAGTCAGCCTAGATGCGGCAACGCGGGCTAGGCTCAAACGCAGTCTGGCTTCACCGGCGCCCCTGTCGCTCCAAGAGCGGATTGAGCGCATGGCAAGAACGTATCGCCGCCACTGGGCCGAAAACGATCTCAAGCTCCTGAACGGATTAAACAGGCTCATCAAGACCCGCAACGACATCGTGCACGGGAGATTGATCCGAGACTACAACGCTCTCTACATCGACCTGGAGCGAGGCCGCGCGGTATTTGAGCGTCTGTTTCTGAACCTAATGGGATGCCACAAGTGCGATCTGCCCAGATATTCGCATATAATGATGTATGACGAACAACGGTCGCTCGCGCCTGGCTTCGAAAACCTAAGCGCACCCCCCGAAGACTAAAGTTGTAAGTAAGCCGATCCTGTCTTGAGCAAGATTTAGATCAGGCGAGATGCGGCCTACCGCCGCCCGAACAGTCGCTCCAAATCCGCCAGCTTGAGCTCCACGTAGGTCGGCCGCCCGTGGTTGCACTGGCCGGAGTGCGGGGTGGCTTCCATTTGGCGGAGGAGGGCGTTCATTTCGGGGGCGGTGAGGGTGCGGCCGGCGCGGACGGAGCCGTGGCAGGCCATGGTGCCGCAGACCTCGGCCAGGCGTTCGCTGAGGGCGAGCGCGGCGCCGTGTTCGGCCAGGTCGTCGGCGATGTCTCGGACCAGGCCCTGGACGTCGGTGTCGCCCAGCAGGGCGGGCGTCTCGCGGACCAGGACGGCGCCGGGGCCGAAGGGCTCCAGGATCAGCCCTAGCTGGGCCAGTTCGTCGGCGCGGGCGGAGACGCGCTCGGCCTCGGCGGGGTCGAGCTCGACCACCTCGGGGGCCAGCAGGGCCTGACGGGCGACCGACCCTTGCGCCATCTGGGCCTTCATCCGCTCATAGACCAGGCGCTCGTGGGCCGCGTGCTGGTCGACCACCACCAGGCCGTCGCGGGTCTGGGCGACGATGTAGGTGCCGTGCAGCTGGGCCCGGGCGGCGCCGAGGGGGAGGTCGATGTCGGCGGGGAACTGGGGATTGGGGACTGGGGACTGGGTGAGGTCGAGGGTTTCGACGCGGGCGGAGCGGTCGTTGAGGCCGGGGATGAACTGGGCGGTCTGGGTGGCGGGGGCGGCCCATGCCTGCCAACCGCTGTAGCCCGCCGCCGAACCGGGCGTCCCCAGTCCCCAATCCCCAGTCCCCGATCCCGAAGCGACGCCGCTGTGCGCCCGGAACCCCGCCAGCGCATCCGCCGCGACCGTGGTGCTGGCGCGGTGGCCGGCGGCGTGAAGGGCGTGGCGGAGGGCGCCGACGATCAGGCCGCGCACCAGGGACGGGTCACGGAAGCGGACCTCGGCCTTGGCGGGGTGGACGTTGACGTCGACCAGCAGGGGATCGATGTCGATGAACAGGGCGGCGGCCGGGTGGCGGTCGCGGGCCAGGAAGTCGGCGTAGGCGCCCCTGAGCGCACCCTGCAGCAGCCGGTCGCGGACCGGGCGGCCGTTGACGAACAGATACTGATGCGCCGCGTTGCCGCGACTGTAGGTGGGCAGGCCGGCGTAGCCCGACAGACGCACGCCGTCGCGTTCCTGGTCGATCAGCAAGGCGTTGGCCTCGAAGTCACGGCCCAGCAGGGCGGCCAGGCGCTTCAGCCGGCCCTCGTCGCCCGGGTGTTCGGCGGGCAGGCGCAGGGTGGTGCGGCCGTCGAGGTCGAGGGTGAAGGCGACGGCCTCATGCGCCATGGCCTGGCGCTTGATCTCCTCGGAGATGGCCATGGCCTCGGCCCGCTCGGACTTCATGAACTTCAGCCGGGCGGGGGTGGCGTAGAACAGGTCGCGGACCTCGACCCGGGCGCCGTGGGGGCCGGGGAAGCCGGCGGGGGCGAGGGGACGCTGGTCGCCGCCGTGGACCGCGATGGACCAGGCGTCGGAGGCGTTCTGGGCGCGCGAGGTGATCGACAGGCGCGCGACCGAGCCGATGGAGGGCAGGGCCTCGCCCCGGAAGCCTAGGGTGTGGATGCGCAGCAGGTCGACGTCGCCGGCGTCGTCGGGCTCCAGCTTGGAGGTGGCGTGGCGCTCGACCGCGAGGGCCAACTCGTCGCGGGGGATGCCGCGCCCGTCGTCGGCGATCAGGATGCGCGACAGGCCGCCGCTGTCGGCCTGGATTTCGATGCGGTGGGCGCCGGCGTCCAGGGCGTTCTCGACCAGCTCCTTGATGGCGCTGGCCGGCCGCTCGACCACCTCGCCGGCGGCGATGCGGTTGACGGTCTCGGGCGGGAGGCGGCGGATGGGCATTGAGTCGCCGATCCTACCGCCGAACCCCCGCCCGTCGAAGCGGAGAAGCGCCGACTACTCCGGCTGGAGATACTCGAACGGATCGCTGGGCGTCGGCTGTTGGGGCACCGGCATGCGGGGCAGGGGCTGCTCGCGGTTGGCGGCGTTGAGCAGGAAGCTGGCCATGATGATGGCGGCCTGGCGCAGGTCCTCGGCCTTGAGGTGGTCGTAGCTGTCGATCGAGGTGTGGTGGATGCGGGCGCTGTAATCCAGCGGGTCCTGGATGAACTGGTAGCCCGGAACGCCGACGGCCTGCAGATAGACGTGGTCGGTGCCGCCGGCGTTGCGCAGGGAGACGGTCGTGGCGCCCATGCTGGCGAACGGGGCCAGCCACTCCTGGAAGATCGGGACGGCCGCGACATTGCCCTCGGCGTTGACGCCCCGGATGCGGCCCGAGCCGTTGTCGAGGTTGAAATAGGCGACCAGCTTGCCGTGGCCCTCGCGCGGCTGGATCGGCCAGCGGTGACGCCAGGTGCGGTTGACCGGCAGGGCGGCCAGCTCAGGATCGGTCAGGGGCGCGCGGCCGGCCAGATGCCGGTCGACATAGGCCAGCGAACCCAGCAGGCCCTGCTCCTCGCCGTTCCACAAGGCGAAGCGGATGGTGCGTTTGGGCCGCACGCCCAGCTCCGACAGGATGCGCGCGGCCTCCATCACCACGGCGGTGCCGGCGGCGTTGTCCTGGGCCCCGTCGGAGGCGACCCAGCTGTCGAAGTGGGCGCCGGCCATGACGTATTCGCCCGACCGGTCCGTGCCGGGGATGTCGGCCAGCACATTGTAGGCGTTGACGTCCTCGTCGTGGAACCGGACCTCGCTCATCAGCTCCAGTGTCGGCGAGGCGTCGGTCAGGGCCAGGCGGGCCAGGCGGCGATAGTCCTCGGCCGCCAGCTCCATGGCCGGCAGGCGGGGCGTGGCGCCGACGCGGAACAGATAGCCGGTGCCGTGCAGCAGGCCGCCGTCGCGCTGGGACATGCGGACCCAGGCGCGGGCGCCCTCCTGGACCAGGAAGGCGTCCAGGGCGGCGGCGAAGTCGGAGGTGTTGAGCTGGCGCTCGATGGCGGCCGGCGAATAGGTCGGCTGGACGTAGGAGGTGCGGTTGCGCAGCTCCTCGTCGGTCCAGCGGCGGAAGGGGGCCTCGGTAGGCTCCGAGCCGGTATTCGGCAGGGTGACCATGACGATCTTGCCATTCAGCTTGCCGCGCCACTGGTCGAAGTCCGCGACCTTGGTCATGGGGGCGACGACCACGCCAGCGGAGATCACGCCATCGGTGCCGGGCGTCCAGGCGATGGGGATGGCGCGCAGGTCGAGCGCCCGGGGCTCGGTCATCCGGGCGCTGGAGCGGACGATCGACCAGCCGCGCCCGAACTCGAAGCCCTCGGCGCGGACGTTGGACAGGCCGTAGGAGCGGAACCGCTCCTGGGCCCAGGCCTCGGTCTGGCGCATGGCCGGCGAGTTGGTCAGGCGGCCGCCGATCCGGTCGGTCAGGTGGGCGGCGGTCTGCATCACCTGGGACTGGTTCAGCCCCTGGTCGATGATGGAGTTGATCTGGGTCCGGTCCACCGACTGCGCCGCGACAGGTCCAGCCAGACAGGCGGACGCCAGGAGGATCAGCAGGCGGGACATGGCGGCTCCGAAGGCTTCGATGCGTTGCGGGTCTTCCGTATGGAGCGCGCCGGGCCGGCTTGGCAATCAGCCGGACCGGTAGGGCGACAGCTCGGCGGTCATCTCCGCGATCTCCTGAAGCATCGCCGGGCGTTCCTGGTCCAGGTAGTCGGCGACGGGGGCGCGCAGCGCGGGGTCGGCGATGAAATGGGCGCTGCGGACGGGCGTGGGCAGGTAACCCCGAGCGATCTTGTGCTCGCCCTGGGCCCCCGCCTCGACGCGGGACAGGCCGCGCGAAATGGCGAACTGGATGGCCTGGTAGTAGCAGAGCTCGAAGTGGAGGAACGGAATGTCCTCCAGCGTGCCCCACTGGCGGCCGTATAGGGCATCGCGGCCGATGAAGTTCAGGGCCCCGGCGATGGGCTGGCCATCCCGGAAGGCCATGACCAGGGCGATGCGATCAGCCATCGTCCGGCCGACGCGGTCGAAGAAGTCCCGCGTCAGATAGGGCTGGCCCCACTTTCGCGAGCCGGTGTCCATGTAGAAGGCGAAGAAGGCGTCCCAGTGGGCGCGCTGGATGTCGCCGCCGGTCAGGACGCGGATGTCGAGGCCGGCCTGGGCGTCCCGCCGCTCCCGCCGGATGGTCTTGCGGCGGTTGGACGAGAGGGCGGCGAGGAAGTCGTCGAAGGTCTTGTAGGCCCGGTTCTCCCAGACGTACTGGCGGTCCAGGCGGAGGAGGAGGCTGGCCTCGCCCATGAGGTCCCACTCGTCCTCGGTCGGGAAGTTGACGTGCAGGGACGAGAGGCCCAGCCGGTCGACCAGGGCCAGGGCGCCGTCCAGCAGGGCGGAGCGGACGGCTTGCGGATCCGCGCCCGGAGCGACGAGGAAGCGGGGGCCGGTGACGGGGGTGAAGGGCACGGCGCCCAACAGCTTGGGATAGTAGCGGCCGCCCGCGCGCTCATAGGCGTCGGCCCAGGACCAGTCGAAGACGTACTCCCCCTGGCTGTGGCCCTTCAGATAGAGGGGCATGGCGCCCAGCGGGGTCGCGCCATCCGTGAGCAGCAGGTGGCGAGGGCCCCAGCCGGTGCGGGCCGTGGCGCTGCCCGACGCCTCGCAGGCGTGCAGGAAGTCGTAGGACAGGAAGGGGTCGCCGGTCGGGGCGGCGCAGGCGTCCCAGGCCTCGCGGCCGATGGCCTCGATGCTGTCGTGGACGCGGAGGGTGAGGGTCACGGGTTTGAAATCCGCTCATCCCCGCGAAGGCGGGGACCCAGGTGAGCGAGCGCGGTATCAGGCACGGCAGTTCTCACGATCCAGGTTGCGGCCCTGGACCCCCGCCTTCGCGGGGGTGAGCGGAAACAAGACCGGCCAGTGATCGGAAATCGGATGGGTCAGCGGACCTCCACAACCGCGTCAACTTCCACCGCGAAGCCGAGGGGCAGCTTGTAGACCCCGACGGCCGAGCGGGCGTGGCGACCGGCGTCGCCGAAGACCTCGACCATCAGGTCCGAGCAGCCGTTGATCACGGCGGGAATAGCGATGAAGTCGGGGCCGGCCTGGACGAAGCCGCCCAGCTTCACGACGCGCACCACGCGGTCCAGGTCGCCGTCGAGCGCCGCGCGCATCTGGGCCAGCAGGTTGATGCCGCACAGGCGGGCGCCGGCTTGCGCCTGCTCCGGCGTGACATCGACGCCTACCGTGCCCTTCAGCCCGCCCGAGGCGTCATTGGACAGCTGGCCCGAGATGTGGAGCAGGTTTCCGCTGCGCACGAAGGGCACGTAGTTGGCCACCGCCGAGGCGGGTTCGGGCAGGTCGATGCCGAGTTCGGTCAGGCGGGCGGCGATGCTCATGGCGGGCTCCGGATGGGCGTGAGGCGCGGGATATAGGCCGCCCGGACCGCCGCGTCACGGCCCCTCGCGCGGCGCTTAAGCGTTCGGGAACATGAGTATGGGAAGCTTGGCCCATGATTGACCTGACCCCTTCCCAGAAAGAGGCCTTCAAGGCGGTGCGGGCGCGACTGGTGCCGGACGACCTGGTGCGGGTCGAGGCCGCGTCGGTGCGGGCCGTCCAGCCGGCGGAGGCCGCGGCGCCGCACTGGAACTTCGACCTGCCGTCTCATGCGGCGGATCGGGAGCTGGGTGAGGACGCATCGGACGAGGCGCGTAGGGGGCTGGTCGCCACCTGGGCGCTGGAGCTGCCGGCGCGAGTTCAGGCGGCGGACCTGCCGGGCGAGGTGACGCGGTTCTATCCCTACTGGCTGGACCGACTGGCGGAGTTCCTGACTGGCGCCGGGGGCGCGGACTATGACCGCGATCACTGGGCCAAGGACGTGCGGTTCGTGCTGGCGCTGAGCGTGCCCGGCGCCCGGACGCAGACCATCGACCTGTCGTCGCCCCTGGGGCCGGGGCAGGTGGTGCGCAACGGACGCGATGGATACGGCTGGCGCCCGCTGGTGGAGTATGTGCGGGCGCAAGGGTGGCGCAGGCCCTGGCTGGAGGTTCACACCGAGAGCCGCCACACCGAGGACTTCACCGAGGCCGGCTGGGACCAGGCCTGGGCGTCGGCGGCGGCGATCTGCAAGCGTCGGCCTGAGCTGGCCGGGATGATCGGATCCAGCTGGTTCTACGATCCGCCGCTGGAGACCATCAGCCCGCGCCTGGCCTATCTGCGGACCAATCCGCTGAAGGGCGGCGCCTTCATCATCCACCAGGGCCCGGGGGAGATCCACTCCGAGCGGGCGGGGGCGACCTCGCCGACGCGGCGGGCGATGATCCAGAGCGGTGAGTATCTGCCGAGGTCGTGGCTGGTGGCCTGGCCGCGCGCGACCCTGATCCCGTGGGCGGAGGCGCGGGAGCGGGCGATGGCGGCCGGGGTAAGGGAAGCGGCCTGATTAGTCCTCCCCCGTTGGGGGAGGTGGATCGGCGCGAAGCGACCGAGACGGAGGGGGTTCAATCCGGGCGCTGGTGCTCGCAGCCAACCCCCTCCATCGCTTCGCGGTCCCCCTCCCCCAACGGGGGAGGATTTAGGCGCTCAGCAGCCGCGCGGCCTGGGGGGCGAAGTAGGTGAGGACGCCGGCGCAGCCGGCGCGTTTGAAGGCGGTCAGGGTTTCGAGGATGGCTCGGTCCTGGTCGAGCCAGCCGTTGGCGATCGAGGCCTGCATCATCGCGTACTCGCCCGACACCTGATAGGCGAAGGTCGGGACAGAGAAGGTCGCCGCGACCCGTTGAATGATATCGAGATAAATCATTCCGGGCTTGACCATGACGGCGTCGGCGCCCTCTGCGATGTCCATGGCGACTTCGCGCAACGCTTCGTCGGAGTTGGCGAAGTCCATCTGATAGGTCTTCTTGTCGCCGGTCAGCATCTTCGCCGAGCCCACCGCGTCGCGGTAGGGGCCGTAGAAGGCCGAGGCGTATTTGGCGGCGTAGCTGAGGATCAGGGTGTCGTGGAAGCCGTTGGCCTCCAGCGCCTCGCGGATCGCCTGGACGCGGCCGTCCATCATGTCGGACGGGGCGACGACGTCGGCGCCGGCGTGGGCCTGGATGAAGGCCTGTTCGGCCAGGCGCTCCAGGGTGGCGTCGTTGAGGATGCGGCCGTCCTCGACCACGCCGTCGTGGCCGTGGTCGGTATAGCAGTCCAGCGCCACATCGCACATGACGCCGATCTCGGGCGCGGCGTCTTTGATGGCGCGGATGCAGTCAGGGATCAGGCCGTCCGGATCGGTGGCGCCGGTTCCGACGGCGTCCTTGGAGCCGGCGTCGATGTTCGGAAACAGGGCGACGGCGGGAATGCCCAGGTCGCGGGCCTCGACGGCGGCCTGGGCCGCGGCCTTGGGCGACAGACGGAATACGCCGGGCATTGAGGGGACGGGCACGCGATCCTCGGCGCCGTCGTGGACGATCAGCGGCCAGATGAGGTCGGCGGGCGTGAGGGTGTTCTCGGCCACCAGGCGCCGCACCCAGGGCTGGCTGCGCAGCCGGCGCGGGCGGGCGAGGGGGAAGGGAGCGGGCGCGAAGGGGAGGGACATATCCGGTCTCTATCTCCCTTCTCCCTGTGGGAGAAGGTGGCCGCGAAGCGGTCGGATGAGGGTCGGCTGGCGGATGCGGCGAAGCCGCCAGGCCAGGGGCGACCCTCACCCTTTCGGCTTCGCGCATTGCTTCGCTCTGCGAGCCTCAAGCCCTCTCCCATTGGAAGAGGGTAGTCGGTAGAAGCCTCGAAAGACTCGAGGAAACGCCCATGGACTTCGCCCTCAACGACGATCAGCGCGCCATTCAGGATGCGGCGCGGGCCTTCGCGGAGGCGGAGCTGGCGCCGCACAGCGCCGAGTGGGACGAGACCAAGACGTTTCCGGTCGAGACCATGCGGCTGGCCGCCGAAATGGGTTTCTGCGGCATCTACACCGGCGAGGAGCACGGCGGGATGGCGTTGGGCCGGGTCGAGGCGGCGGTGATCTTCGAGGAGCTCGCGCGGGGCGACGTGTCGACCGCGGCCTTCATCTCGATCCACAACATGGCGACCTGGATGATCGACAGCTTCGGCTCGGACGATCTGCGGGGGCGTTGTGTGCCGTCGCTGGTGTCCATGGAGAAGATCGCCAGCTACTGCCTGACCGAGCCGGGGTCGGGCTCGGACGCCGCCGCGATGCGGACCACGGCGGTGCGGGACGGCGACGACTGGGTCCTGAACGGGTCAAAGGCCTTCATCTCGGGGGCCGGGACGAGCGACGTCTATGTGGTGATGGCGCGCACCGGCGAGCCGGGGCCGAAGGGGATCTCGGCCTTCGTGGTGGACCTGGGGACGCCGGGGCTGAGCTTCGGAGCTCAGGAGAAGAAGATGGGCTGGAACAGCCAGCCCACGGCCATCGTGTCATTCGACGACTGCCGCGTTCCGGCGGCCAATCTCCTGGGCAAGGAAGGCGACGGCTTCCGCTATGCGATGATGGGGCTGGACGGCGGGCGGTTGAACATCGCGGCCTGTTCGCTGGGCGGGGCGCGGCTGGCGCTGGAGACGGCGCAGGCCTACGTCGCCACGCGAAAGCAGTTCGGCAAGGCGCTGAACGAGTTCCAGAACACCCAGTTCAAGCTGGCGGACATGGCGACCCAGCTGGAAGCGGCGCGGCTGATGGTGTTGCGTGGCGCCTGGGCCATCGACACCGGACATCCGGAGAAAACCAAGTGGTGCGCCATGGCCAAGCGGCTGGCCACCGACGCCTGTTTCCAGATCGCCGACGAGGCGCTGCAGCTGCACGGGGGCTATGGCTACCTCAAGGACTATCCGCTGGAGCGGATCGTGCGCGACCTGCGGGTGCATCGCATCCTGGAAGGGACCAACGAGATCATGCGGGTGATCACCGCGCGCGAGATGATGCGGCAGTAGGGGCGACCGATGACCAAGCCCGCCCCGGAGCCTGAGGCCGACGATCCGCTCTGGACGCTCTGGCGGGCCCTGGTGCGGGAGTTCCGGTTCTCGCGGTTGCTGGGGCTTGTGGCGTTCTCGCGGTCCGGGTGGGGGCTCTACGGGGTCGATGTGGTCTCGACGCTGAGCGGTTCGGCCATGGCGCGGGGCGCGCGGGCGGTGTTGGCGGAGGCGCCGGACGGCCTCCTGGAGCGGTTGATCGCCCTCGCGGCGGTGAACGCCAGGCGCAACGAGGCGATGTGGCGGATGGCGGCGCTGTTTTACGTGACGGCGCCAGTGACCCTGTTCCTGGCGGGGCTGGAGGGCGCGCCGGACTTCGTGCGGGGCTTCTTCGCCGAGCGCGGGCCCTTTCTGGCGGTGCTGGTCGGGCTGATGACCGTCTGGCTGCTCTACTACTTCGCCAACCAGTGGCGGGCGCGGCAGATGGAGGCGGTGCTGGAGCTGGTGCGGATCGAGAGGCGGGCGGGCGCGTGAGGGACGGCTTCTACAGCATCGCGGTGGCGCCGGCGGACCAGCCGAACGCGGGTGGGTCGGGCATACTGGCGCACTTCAAGGACGGCGCCTTCGTGGGCGTCGATCAGGGCGGATGCCGGCTGCACGGACGGTATCAGAGCGACGCGGACGGGAGGGTGGCGATCCACCTGATCTACGACTTCAAGGCGGGGTCGGAGCTGATCAGCGGGATCACCATCCCGGTGGACACCAGCCATGAGGCTGACCTGCTGCTGGCGCCCGGGACGCTGGGGGGCGACGCCCAGCTGATCGACCTGGGCCTGGGGCCGTCGCTGATCCGGCTGACCTGGCTGGCGGAACCGGCGTGAAGCGATGCCGCGGCGTGGACGGGCGCGGCGGGCGCGGCTAAGCCCCCGCCCATGAGTTACGAGCCTGAAGTCCTGACCGGCATCGAGAGCGGGGTCGGCCGCATCACCCTGAACCGGCCGAAGGCGCTACATGCGTTGAACCGGGGCATGTGCCTGACGATGATCGAGGCCTTGCTCGCCTGGCGCGACGATGCGGCGGTGAAGTCGGTGCTGATCGACCACGCCGGGGAGCGGGGCTTTTGCGCCGGTGGCGACATCCGGATGATCGCCGAGAGCGGGGCGGGGGACGCGACGGAGGCGAAGGCCTTCTTCGACACCGAATACAAGCTGAACCACCTGCTGTTCGACTATCCCAAGCCGGTGACCGCCATCGTGGACGGGATCGTGATGGGCGGGGGCGTGGGCATCTCCGAGCCCGCAGAGGTGCGGATCGCGACGGAACGGACGACCTACGCCATGCCGGAGACCGGGATCGGCCTGTTCCCCGATGTGGGCGGCGGCTGGTTCCTGCCCAGGCTGCCGGGCGAGACCGGGACCTGGATCGCCCTGACCGGCGCGCGGCTGAAGGCGGCGGACACCGTGTTTCTGGGGATCCATACGCACTTCCTGCCGACCGATGCGCTGGAGGTGTTCCGCGCGATCCTGGCGGCTGATCCGGCCCACCCGGCCGATGTGGCCGACGGTCTGGAAGACGACGCGGGCGAGCCGACGGTGGAGCCGCACCTGGAGGCGATCGACCGGCTGTTCGCCCACGACACCGTCGAGGCGATCTTCGAGGCGCTCGAGGCCGAGAGAACGGAGTGGGCGTCGGCACAGCTGGCGACCCTGAAGCAGAAGTCGCCGCAGTCGTTGAAGCTCACGCTGCGTCAGTTGCGGCTGGGGCGCGAGATGGGCTCGTTCGCCGAGAACATGGCGATGGAATACGCCCTGGGCGGCCGGGTGGTGCGCACGCACGACTTCCAGGAGGGGGTGCGGGCGGTCATCGTCGACAAG
The DNA here is from genome assembly GCA_023386645.1 of Pseudomonadota bacterium. Taxonomy (GTDB): domain Bacteria; phylum Pseudomonadota; class Alphaproteobacteria; order Caulobacterales; family Caulobacteraceae; genus Brevundimonas. The sequence goes on along the minus strand of JAEWJI010000038.1, from coordinate 20,656 downwards.
GACAACGCGCCGAACTGGCGGCCGGGGCGGGTGGAAGATGTGTCGGAGGCGCAGGTCGAAGCGCTGTTCGAGCCGCTGCCGGACGGCGAGGGGTGGCAGCCGCTGGGGTAGCGGACGCCTGTCCCCTCGCGAGGACGAGGGAGGAGAGATCGCAGCGGAGGGTTGCGTTTCGTGGCGCCGGAGCGCGAAGGTGGGCCCCGGAGGATCCGCCATGCTGAAGTCGTTCGCCGTCGCCGCCTGTCTGATGACACTGGCCGCGGGTCCTGCGCTGGCGCAGGAGGCCGCCTGGGACGCGGCGCTCGCGGACAGCCGGCGGCCGGAGGCGGACGTGGCCCGCGACGGCCTGCGGCAGTCGCGGGCGATGCTGGAATTCATCGGGCTGGAGGCCGGCGACGCGATCGCGGACATCCGGCCGGAGGAGGGGTTCTTCGCGCGGCTGTTCGCCGTGACGGTAGGCGACGAGGGGCGGGTCTACGCCTTCGTTCCGAACCAGACGGCGGGGCGGGAGAACGCCTTCGCCGACGCGCTGGCCCAGGCCTATCCGAACGTCGAGCGGGTGACGGGCAAGCTTGAAGAGATGAGCTTCGATCGGCCGCTGGACGTCGTGTTCATGGGCGAGGAATACCACGACTTCGTGATCCCGCGCTTCGGCGTGGACTTGGCGGCCATGAACCGGCGGGTGTTCGAGGTCCTGAGGCCCGGCGGCCTGTATGTGATCCTGGATCATCAGGCGGCGGACGGCGCGGGGATCGACGTCGCGGGGACCCTGCACCGGATCGAGGCGGCCGAACTGCGTCGGCAAGTCGAGGCGGCGGGCTTCGTCTTCGACGGCGAGAGCGAGGCGGTGCGGACGCCCTCGGACGACCACACCCTCAGCGTGTTCGACGAAACGATCCGGGGGAGGACGGACCGGTTCGTCTATCGGTTCAGGAAACCGGGCGCCCCGTCCGGCTCCTGATCGACTGACGCGGGCCTATTCGGCCGGAGGGGTCTCGTTGCGGCGGGACCCATGGGAAGCCTCGCCGCCTTTACGGCCGGCCTGGGCGGCCAGGCTGCGATCCTGGGAGAAGCTGCGCTTCTCGCTGGGGACGCTGGCGCCGCCCTTGCGGGCGATCTCGCGCTGGCGAGCCGGGTCCATCGAGGCGAAGCCCCGCTTGGACACGCCAGAGGTGCGGGGGGGCTGCATCTCGGCCATCAGCATTTTCCTTTCAAAGTCGGTGGCGCTTGCGGTTCACAACCCTGAGCCCGGCGTGTGGTTCCGAGATGGGCGCCAGGGGTTGGCGACCCGCCTAACGGTTTGATTCGCGGCGAATCAGGCGCGGTCGTGCGGCCTCGGATCGCTGAGCGGGACCTCGCCGGGATCGATCGGGGGCAGTTCGTCCGGGGCGGAGGGTGGAGCGATCTCGGGCTCGGCGGGCGCGGGCGGCATGATCTCGGGCTGGGCCGGGGCGGGGAAGGGGTCGGGCATGGTCATGGGGCTCTCCTTGGCCTTCCCCAACGCCGCCGCGGTCTGGCCGTTCAGACCGGAACCGCGAGGGCCGCCGTGGGTTTGACGAGCGCCGCCGTAACAACAGAGTGCATGATCATGACCGAGACCCCCGTCGCCAGCATCAATCCGGACGAGATCGAGGACGGGGTGGACCGCCCCAGCGCCCGGCTGGAGCGCGAAGCGGACCGGCTGCTGGCCGAGGCCGAGGCGCGGGAGTTCGACGGCGGGGAGGGTCGCCCGGGCGTGGAGTCCGTGCGCGCCGCCCTGCGACAGGATATCGCGGACGGCCGGGCCTGGGCCTCGCAGCGCGGTGAGCGTGTGACGACGGCGATCCGCGAGGATCCGATCAAGGCGACCCTGTACGCGCTCGGCGCGGGGGTGCTGCTGGGCCTGCTGCTGCGGCGCTAGGCCGGGCCCGAGGCCGGTCGCACCAGCGGCGCGCGCGTCAGCGCCTGGTCAGAGACGAAGGGATTGGTCCGGCGCTCGGCCCCGAAGGTCGAGTGCGGACCGTGACCTGGCACGAAGGTGACGTCGTCGCCCAAGGGCCAGAGCTTCGTCACTACCGAGTTGATCAGGGCGGCGGGATCGCTCTGGGGGAAGTCGGTGCGGCCGACCGAGCCCTGGAACAGGACGTCTCCGACCTGGGCGAAACGGGCCTGACGGTTGAAGAAGATCACATGGCCCGGGGTATGGCCGGGCGCGTGATAGACCTCCCACTCCGTCTCCCCGAGCGTCAGCCGGTCGCCGTCGGCCAGCCAGCGGGCGGGCGTGAAACTCCGCGCCTCAGGCAGGCCGTAAAGCTGGCCCTGGGCCGGAATGCCGTCGATCCAGAACTGGTCAGCGGGGTGTGGTCCGGTGATGGGCACGCCTGAAAGCTCGCTGAGCTCGGCCGCGCCGCCGGCGTGGTCGAGATGGCCGTGGGTGATCCAGATCTGGTCCAGCGCCAGGCCGCGCCGCCTGATCTCCGCCTGGATCGCGGGGGCCGAAGCGCCGGGGTCGATGACGGCGGCCTTGCCGGTCTTCGTGCACCAGACGGTGGTGCAGTTCTGCTGCAGCGCGGTGACCGGGGTGACGAAGACGCCGATGGGGGAGGCGGGCTGGCTCATGGGCCGCAGATAGCCGGTGGCGAGCCCATCCGCCATGCGCGTTGACCTTTGGACACGCTATCGACATAAGGGCGGGCTTCAAAACGCCGCGCCGCACGGGCGGCGTTTCGCTGTTTCATCCCATCCCTTCGCGCCGGCCGCATCGTCCTGCGCCCAGAACGTCAGACCGTCATGCAAGTCGTTGAAAAGTCCAGCGAGGGCCTTAGCCGCGTCATCGCCGTCACCATCCCGGTCGCAGAGCTGAACGAGAAGCTCGACGCGCGGATCAAGGAGGTGGCCCCGCAGATGAAGCTGAAGGGCTTCCGTCCCGGCAAGGTGCCGGCCTCGCACGTCCGCAAGACGTTTGGTCGCGACTTCATGGGCGAGATCGTCAACAACGCCCTGAACGAGTCGAGCCAGAAGGCGCTGGACGAGGCCAAGGTGCGCCCCGCCGCCCCGGCCGAGATGAAGCTGACCTCGGACATGGACAAGGTCATCGCCGGCCAGGACGACCTGGCCTACGAGATGGCCCTGGAGGTCATGCCGGACTTTGAGCCGGTCGACATCAAGACGCTGAAGTTGGAACGCCCGACCTATGAGGCGAGCGACGCCGACCTGGACGAGGCCCTGAAGGAACTGGCCAGCCAGTCGAAGTCCTACGAGGACAAGAAGGGCAAGGCGCCGAAGGCCGCCGAGGGCGACGAGCTGACCATCGACTTCGTCGGCAAGATCGACGGCGAGGTGTTCGAGGGCGGTTCGGCCGAGGACGCCCAACTGGTGATCGGCTCGGGCCGCTTCATCCCGGGCTTCGAGGAGCAGCTGAAGGGCGCCAAGGTCGGCGAGGAGAAGACCATCGAGGTCACCTTCCCCGAGGACTATCAGGCCAAGCACCTGGCCGGTAAGGCCGCGACCTTCGACGTGACCGTCAAGGCCGTGAAGTCCGAGGTCGAGACCGCCGTGGACGACGACTTCGCCAAGAAGATCGGCCTGGAATCGCTGGACCGCCTGAAGGAACTGCTGCGCGACAACCTGAACCAGCAGTACGCCGGCGCGGCCCGCTTCAAGCTGAAGCGCGCCCTGCTGGACCAGCTGGACGAAGCCCACAGCTTCGACCTGCCGCCCAAGATGGTGGACGCCGAGTTCGAGGGCATCTGGCGCCAGGTCGAGCAGGACAAGGCCGCCGGCAATCTGGACGCCGAGGACGCCAAGAAGTCGGACAAGGCCCTGAAGGCCGAGTACCGCAAGATCGCCGAGCGTCGGGTGCGCCTGGGCCTGGTGCTGGCCGAGATCGGCCGCGCCAACAACGTCCAGGTCTCGGACCAGGAGCTGAACCAGGCGATCATGCGCGAGGCCCGCAATTTCCCGGGTCAGGAGCGCCAGGTGCTGGACTTCTATCGCCAGAACCCCAACGCCGCCGCCCAGATGCGCGCGCCGATCTATGAGGAGAAGGTCTGCGACCTGATCTTCGACACCGCCGAGGTGACCGACAAGCCGATCACCAAGGACGAGCTGCTGAAGGACGAGGACGAAGCCTAAGCCTAGTCATCTCCTGGCGAATCCGACGGCGTCCGCTCGCGCGGGCGCCGTTTCGCGTTCTGGCCGATGAACAAGACGTAATGAGCGTGCGATGGGTCCCCATGGCATCATGACGGTGGGCGCCAGAGCGGCGCGTGTGGTGTTGGGTGTGTCGATGTCCATGATTGTTTCGATGCTGGCCGGGCTGGTGCTGGCCGGCTCCGCCCAGGCCCAGAGTCCGACGGCTCAGGCGGCGCCCACGCAGGAGGCGCCGAGCGCGCAGACGGACGCTGAGTTGGGAGACATCGACGTCACCGGCTATCGCTCGGTGCGGGAGCAGGCGGAGGCGTTCGTCGAGGAGGTCGCCGAGGCTCCGCGCGGTCGCGGACTGGCGCGCTGGGACCGCGAGGTCTGCGTCGGCGCCGCCTACATGAGCCCCCGCTACGCCCAGTTCATGATCGACCGGGTGGCGGCCCATGCGCTTGAGCTCGGTCTGGAGGTCGGCGGACCGGACTGCCGGCCCAACATCATGATCGTGGCCTCAGCCGATCCCGACCGTCTGGCAAGGGAACTGGTCGAGGACGATCCTTACGCCTATCGGCCGAGCATGGGCCCGACCGATCTGGGGCGTCGGGCCCTCTCTGAATTCCAGACGACGGATGCTCCGGTCCGGTGGTGGCATGTCTCGCTGCCGGTGATGAAGGATTCCGGCGAGATCGCCGTGCGTTTGCGCGGCGAGGACGCCCGCTTCGTCAACGTCCACGACGCCTCGCGCCTGCGCTCGAACGTCCGAGAGGACCTGGCGCGGGTGCTGATCGTCATCGACGCCAATCGCATTCCCGAGGTCCAGTTCGGAGCGCTGAGCGACTATGTCGCGATGGTGGCCCTGGCCCAGATCGATCCGGACGTTGACCCGGCAGGTTGGGACACGGTCCTGAACCTGTTCAACCCGGACAAGGGCGTCGAGGGCCTGACCGACTGGGATCGCGACTATCTGAAGGCGCTTTACGAAGCGCCGCGCGACCGGGCCTGGTCCCGCGCCCAGACCGATGCGATCGCCAGCGACCTGGCCCGGTCGGTCGCGGACGATCAGGAGCCAGCGGAGCGAAATCCCGCCGAAATCGAATAGGTGTCGTGACTGGCCGAAGGTCGAAGTCGGCCCGCCTTGCGTGAACGGTTCGGCAACGCGATATCCTGTCCAACAGGCATGGCGATCGTGATTCGCCGCCGAAGCATCCTTCAGAAGGCCAGAATGCGCGATCCGATCGACTACATCCAATCGAACCTCGTCCCCATGGTGGTGGAGCAATCCAGCCGGGGCGAGCGGGCCTTCGACATCTTCTCGCGCCTGCTGCGCGAGCGGATCATCTTCCTGACCGGGCCCTTCGAGGACGGCATGGCGAGCCTGATCTGCGCCCAGCTGCTGTTCCTGGAATCGGAGAACCCGAAGAAGGAAATCAGCATGTACATCAACAGCCCTGGCGGGGTGGTGACCTCGGCACTCGCGATCTACGACACCATGCAATACATCAAGTCGCCGGTCTCGACCGTGTGCATGGGCATGGCGGCGTCGGCCGGTTCGCTGATCCTGACCGCCGGTGCGGCGGGCCAGCGGGTGGCTCTGCCGAACGCCCGGATCATGGTGCACCAGCCGTCGGGCGGCTTCCGCGGCACGGCGTCCGACATCGAGCGGCACGCCGAGGACATCATCAAGACCAAGCGCCGGCTGAACGAAATCTACGTCCACCACACTGGCCGGACCTACGAGGAGGTCGAGCGGACCCTGGACCGCGACCACTTCATGAGCGCGGAAGAGGCCAAGGCCTGGGGAATCGTCGATCACGTCTACGACCGCCGCGAGCAGGCCGAGGACGACGGGGTGAAGTCGGTCTGATGCGCCGGCTTCTGGCCTGGGTCGTCGTTGTGGCGGCCCTGGTCGCCGGGCCTGCCTGCGCGGGGCGGGTCGAGACCGTCGCGGCGGCGGGCGCCGCGGTTGGCGAGCGCATCGTCGAATATCCCAGGCCGGGGGCCGCGATCCGCGACGCGCAAGGTCGCGACAGCCAGCGCGTCACGATCTGGTATCCCGCCGCCTCAGGCGTGGCGATGACGCCGCGCGTGATCGGGCCGGCGGACAATCCCTTTTTCACCAGCGGCATGGCGGCGGACGACGCGCCACTGGCCGCATTCGCCGAGGCGCCCCTGATCGTGGTCAGCCACGGCTTCGGCGGCTCGGCGCGGCAGATGGCCTGGCTAGGGGTCGCGCTCGCGGCCCAGGGCTATGTGGTCATCGCGCCGGACCATCCCGGCAACAACGGCTTCGACGACCGGACGCCGACCGGGGCCCTGCTGTGGTGGGAGCGCGTCGATGACCTGAGGCTGGCCATCGACGCGGTGCTGGCCGATTCGGTGTGGGCCGGGCGGATCGACGCCGAGCGGATCGGCGCCATCGGCTATTCGATGGGCGGCGCGACGGTGCTGACCCAACTGGGCGCCTGGGTCGATGCGGCGTCGATCGACAGGCTGTGCGAGGCCAGGCCGGGCGACATGCTCTGTTCCGAGACCCTGAGCGACGGAGATTTCGGCACGGTCTCGCGGGCCGCGACCCTGGCGTCCTCGCCGGCGGTGATCGGTTCTGTGGCGACGCAAGGGAATGACCGCACGGACACGCGAATCGACGCGGCGCTGCTGATCGCGCCCGGCCTGGTGCCCGTGTTCGCGCCGGAGACCCTCGCCCGGATCGAGGCGCCGGTGTTGATCCTGCACGGTCAAAAGGATCGGGTGGTCGAGCCGGAGGCGTCGCGGACCCTGGCGGCCGCCCTGCCGGCGGATCAGCTGCGAATGCTCCCGGAGGTCGGCCACAACGACTTTTTGGGCCTGTGCGGAATGGCGGCGCGGCTGCGCTATGCGCCCCTGTGCATGGGCGACGGCCAGCGGGCGGAAACGCATGCGGCGGCGATCGCGGCGGCTGTCGCCTTCTTCGACGAGACGCTGAAGCCTGCGCCTTGAACGGTTCGCTGGCTGTGCGATGACGCGCCATGCGGCACACAAGAGACACCAGCGGAACGATCGAGGTCGACGGCGAGACCTATGAGTGGGAGATCCGTCGCCAGCCCCAGCCCCACGCCGACGGCAGCTGGAGCGGCATGGCCATCACCCTGAGGCTGGCCGGGTTCAAGCGCGAGGCCGTCGTGCAGTTTCCCATGCCATTGCGCGCCAATGGCCGGCCGGACATGGAAAAGCAGCGGTTGAACATGGACGCGGTCCAGAACGCGGCGACTTCGATCCTGGAGGCCGGTTGGGAGCCCACCTCACGCGGCCGTCCCATGGTGTTCGACGTGGACGCCGACGGGCGCTAGGGCCGACCGGTGAAGACGCGGAAGCCGGGCGCGTCGGCTATGGCCAGCATCTCGGTGTCGCCGGAGGTGTCGCCATAGGCGGCGGCGAGGCGCAGGCCGGGCCCGAAGCGTTCGCGCAGCCGGGTGACCTTTTCCTCGCCCCGGCAATTCTCGCCCGAGAAGGCGCCCGCGACGCGATCATGCGAATCGAACAGCAGGCGCGTGCCCAGCAGGTCGTCGGCGCCCAGGCGGCGAGCGAAGGGGGCGACGGTCGTCTCGGGCGAGGCGGTCACGATCACGCGATGGGCGCCCCGCCGGCCCCAGTCCTCCCAGCAGGCGAGGGCGTCGGGGCGCATGAAGCCGGCCCAGGCGCGGTCGGCGAATCGAGCGGCCTCGTCCTCCAGCTGAAGACGCGGGACGCCGCCGAGGAACTCCCTGACGGAGGCGGCCTTGATGCGCCCCCGGTCGCGATGGCGGGCGTAGGCGGCGAGCGCAGGCGACATGCGGGTGAGGCCCAGAGCCCAGCCGCCCGGGCCCGCGCGCCATCTGAGGAAGGCCGTGAAACTGTCGCGAACCGTCAGCGTTCCGTCGAAGTCGAAGGCGACCAACGGGCGATCCTCGTCCGATGGGGACGCCGGCTGGCGAAACGGGGCGACGCCACCCATGTCAGACATTCGCCGCGATCCCCGACCATTGTGCTCCGTCGCATTCTCCACGGCTCCTGTCAGGGACTGCGGGGTTGTGGCGAAGCGCCCGATAGGGGATTGTCATTTTTTGAATACCTTCGCGTCATCCTGAACGGATCAATGCGGAGAAAGCGTTTCGGGCCGTTCGGGTTCGAAGCGCGGGAGTGAGAAGGGTCTATGACCAAAGCCGCCGGCACAGACGCCAAGAGCACCCTCTACTGCTCGTTCTGCGGAAAGAGCCAGCACGAGGTGCGCAAGCTCATCGCCGGGCCGACCGTGTTCATCTGCGATGAATGCGTCGAACTGTGCATGGACATCATCCGGGAAGAGCACAAGATCGGCTTCGTCAAGTCGAAGGACGGCGTGCCGACCCCTAAGGAGATCCGCGAGGTTCTCGACGACTACGTGATCGGCCAGGCCCACGCCAAGAAGGTGCTGAGCGTCGCCGTCCACAACCACTACAAGCGTCTGAACCACGCCGCCAAAAACAACGACGTCGAACTGGCGAAGTCGAACATCATGCTGATCGGGCCCACAGGCTCGGGCAAGACGCTGCTGGCCCAGACGCTGGCGCGGATCATCGACGTGCCGTTCACCATGGCGGACGCCACGACCCTGACCGAAGCCGGTTACGTGGGCGAGGATGTCGAGAACATCATCCTGAAGCTGCTCCAGGCCTCTGACTACAACGTCGACCGGGCCCAGCGCGGGATCGTCTACATCGACGAAATCGACAAGATTTCGCGCAAGTCCGATAACCCGTCGATCACCCGCGACGTCTCGGGCGAGGGCGTGCAGCAAGCCCTGCTGAAGATCATGGAAGGCACCGTCGCGTCGGTGCCGCCGCAGGGCGGGCGCAAGCATCCCCAGCAGGAGTTCCTGCAGGTCGATACCGCCAACATCCTGTTCATCGTCGGCGGCGCCTTCGCGGGGCTGGAGAAGGTGATCTCGGCGCGCGGCGAAGGGGTCTCGATCGGCTTCGGCGCCAAGGTGAAGAACGTCGACGAGCGCCGCACGGGCGACATCCTGAAGGGGGTCGAGCCCGACGACCTGATGCGCTTTGGCCTGATCCCGGAGTTCATCGGCCGCCTGCCGGTACTGGCGACGCTGGAGGACCTGGACGAGGAAGCGCTGGTCAAGATCCTGACCGAGCCGAAAAACGCCCTGGTCAAGCAGTACAAGCGCCTGTTCGAGATGGAGAACGTCGGCCTGACGTTCACCGACGACGCCCTGAGCGCGGTGGCCAAGAAGGCCATCACCCGCAAGACCGGCGCGCGCGGCCTGCGCTCGATCCTGGAAGGCATTCTGCTGGAGACGATGTTCGAGCTGCCGACCTTCGAGGGCGTCGAGGAGGTGGTGGTCAACGCCGAAGTGGTGGAGGGCAAGGCCCAGCCGCTGCTGATCTACAGCGAGAGCAAGAAGAAGGCGGGCGACGCGGCGTAAGCGGCGACGCTCAATCCGGACGAACGAGGGCGGGGCCGGCGACGGTCCCGCCCTTTTCGCATCCGGCCGATCAGTTCGGCGTGGCGGGGTGCAGGTTCGTGCTCTCAGCGCGCAGCTTGGCCGCGTCGTTGTCGGACGGAGCGCCCGTGGAGGTTCCGGGCCGGGCGCCCATGGTGTCGGAGCCGGAGCCCTCGGACCCGGGGGTGGTGGCGGCGTTCGAGCTCGTGGAGCCCGTCGACCGGGCAGAGCCGCCGGAAGCCGTCGACGTTTCCGAGGCGGTGCTGGAACTGTCCGTCACGGTCGTGCTCGCATCCATGCCCGCCTCGGCGGCGGTGGGAGCGGCTTCAACGGCGCCAGGCTGGGCGTCTTCACTGCGGCCGCAGGCGGCCAGGATCAGGGCGGCGGCCGAGGCCAGCATCAGGGTTCGCATCGGTTTCCTCCATGTATGCGCGTTCGCTGAACGGCCAAGGTTCCCGGCGGTTGCGACGACGAGGTGGTGCGGCGGACCGGCCACACCGCGAAACGGGTGAGTTCAACCCGGGAAGCGGCGGAACGATGCATGATCGCTGTGCGGGCAGGATCAGGACTGTCTTGTCCATGCAGCCTGGCCGTCGATCACCGCGGTTGTGGGCCGTCTCCCGGCCACGCTTGAACCGAAGGTGCGCACGCCCACATACTTCCGTGAAAGGCCGCCGGAATCGGCGGGCCGTTTCCAGGGGCGTCGGTCCTTCGACGGCGATCCGGAAGCGGCGGGCCGGCGAATAGGCAATGGCCCCGGAAAGCGCATCATGTCCGAGTCCAAGATTCTCCCCGTCCTGCCGCTTCGGGACATCGTCGTCTTCCCCCACATGGTCGTGCCGCTGTTTGTCGGGCGCGAGAAGTCCGTGCGGGCGCTCGACGAGATCATGAAGGGCGAAAAGCAGATCCTGCTGGCCACCCAGAAGAACAGCGTCGACGACGACCCGTCCCCGGAGGCCATCTATCCCGTCGGGGTGCTGGCCACCGTGCTGCAACTGCTGAAGCTGCCCGACGGCACCGTGAAGGTGCTGGTCGAGGGCAAGAGCCGCGCGCGCCTGACACGCTTCACCGGCCGCGAGGAGTATTTCGAGGCCGAGGCGGTCTCGATCGACGACGACCAGGGCGAGCCGTCGCAGGCCGAGGCCCTGTCGCGCGCGGTGATCGAGCAGTTCGAAAACTATGTGAAGCTGAACAAGAAGGTGCCACCCGAGGCCCTCAGCTCCATCCCCCAGATCACCGACCCGTCCAAGCTGGCGGACTCCGTGGCCGCCCATCTGTCGGTCAAGATCGCCGACAAGCAGGGCCTGCTGGAGACCATCGAGGTGCCGCGGCGCCTGGAGAAGGTCTACGGCCTGATGGAGGGCGAAATCAGCGTCCTGCAGGTCGAGAAGAAGATCCGCTCGCGCGTGAAGCGCCAGATGGAGAAGACCCAGCGCGAGTACTATCTCAACGAGCAGATGAAGGCGATCCAGCGCGAGCTGGGCGAGACCGACGACGCGCGCGACGAGATCATGGAGCTCGAGAAGCGCATCCGGAAGACCAAGCTGTCCAAGGAGGCGCGCGCCAAGGCCGAGGCCGAGGTCAAGAAGCTGCGCAACATGAGCCCGATGTCGGCCGAGTCGACCGTGGTGCGGAACTACCTCGACTGGCTGCTGTCGATCCCGTGGGGCAAGGCCAAGACCAAGCCCATCGACCTGGATAAGGCCGAGGCGATCCTGGAAGAGGATCACTACGGCCTGGAGAAGGTGAAGGAGCGGATCATCGAGTATCTGGCGGTGCAGGCGCGCACCGGCAGCCTGAAGGGTCCCATCCTGTGCCTGGTCGGGCCTCCAGGCGTCGGCAAGACCTCGCTCGCCAAGTCGATCGCCAAGGCCACGGGCCGGGAGTACGTGCGCATGTCCCTGGGCGGGGTGCGCGATGAGGCCGAGATCCGCGGCCATCGCCGAACCTACATCGGCTCGATGCCGGGCAAGATCATCCAGTCGATGAAGAAGGCGAAGACCACGAACGCCTTCGTCCTGCTGGACGAGATCGACAAGCTGGGCGCCGACTGGCGGGGCGATCCGTCCTCGGCCCTGCTCGAGGTGCTGGATCCGGCCCAGAACAACACGTTCGGCGACCACTACCTGGAGGTCGACTACGACCTGTCGCAGGTGATGTTCGTGACCACGGCCAACAGCCTGAACATGCCCCAGCCGTTGATGGACCGGATGGAGATCATCCGGGTCAGCGGCTACACCGAAGACGAAAAGGTCGAGATCGCCAAGCGGCACGTCCTGCCCAAGCTGATGGAAGACCATGGGCTGAAGGCCGGCGAGCTGATCGTGCCCGAGGAGCAGATCCGCGAGCTGATCCGCTACTACACCCGCGAGGCCGGGGTGCGGTCGCTGGAACGCGCCCTGGGCGGCCTGGCCCGCAAGGCGGTGCGCGAGATGGCCAAGACCCGGGTCGCCTCGATCACGGTCGACAGCGAGAAGCTGGCCGAATACGCGGGCGTCAAGAAGTACCGCTATGGCGAGACGGACGCGGAGGATCAGGTCGGGATCGTGACGGGCCTGGCCTGGACCGAGTTCGGCGGCGACATCCTGACCATCGAGGCGATCAAGATGCCGGGGCGCGGGCGGATGACCGTGACCGGCAACCTGAAGGACGTGATGAAGGAGTCGATCTCGGCGGCGGCCAGCTATGTGCGGGCCCGCTCGCTGGCCTTCGGCGTCAAGCCGCCGGTGTTCGAGAAGACCGACATCCACGTGCACGTGCCGGACGGCGCGACGCCCAAGGACGGTCCCTCGGCGGGCGTGGCCATGACCGTGGCCATGGTCTCGGTCCTGACCGGCGTGCCGATCCGCAAGGACATCGCCATGACCGGCGAGATCACCCTGCGCGGCCGGGTGACGGCCATCGGCGGCCTGAAGGAGAAGCTGCTGGCCGCGCTGCGGTCCGGCGTGAAGACGGTGCTGATCCCGCAGGAGAACGAGAAGGACCTCGCCGACGTGCCGGACAATGTGAAGGGCGCGCTGGAGATCGTGCCGATCTCGACCGCCGACGAGGCGCTGAAGTGGGCCCTGACAGGTACGCTCACGCCGACCGAGTGGGACGAGGCGGCCGAGCCCCTGCCGGCGCCCGCGCCGGAGGTTCCCGGCCCGGCGACGACCGTCAGCCACTGATCGACAGGACGTGAAGACGGCCCGGCGGAGCGATCCGCCGGGCCTTTTCGTTCAGGGGCTCGCCTCAGCCCGCGCGGGCGGCCATGCAGCGGTCGAAGGCGACGCTCTGGCGGCGGGCCGTGTCCTCAACGCGACGCAGGTTGGTGTTGCCGATCGGGTCGTGGGACAAGGGGGCGCTCGCTAGATCGAAGCGAGGATCCCGGGACTGGGGATAGGGCAGGGCGCTCGTCGTCACGCCCTCCAGGCAGGCCAGGCGAGCCGGATCGGCGGGCGCCGTGGCGCAGGCCTGCAGCGCCAGAGCGGCGGATAAGAGCACGATATATCGCATCGACATCACCTCCTGGCCGGAGTGAACGCCTGGTTTCGGGCGGCGTCAATCGAAGCCGGTTGCAGGCCGGGGCGTGAGAAGGCATGACCCTCGGCGCGGGCGGCTAGCTCAGCTGGTCAGAGCACCTCGTTTACACCGAGGGGGTCGGGGGTTCGAACCCCTCGCCGCCCACCAACCCCAACCCGAAGTGGGTCCGCCATCGCGTTGACCCAGAAATTTTTGTGTCTTACCGCTGGGCCCAAGCTCCTATTGCGGCAGACGCCAGCGAGGCGGGAAGGAGCGTTGGGGTGAGGGCGGGTCGCATGAAAGTCAGGCTCGGGGCAATGTGCGGCCTGTTGGCCGTCATCGCGTGGACGGCCGTCGTGGCGCCAGCGCGAGCCCAGACCGAAACCTTTGACGCGGTGGCTCCAGGCGGCCTTCCGACGGGCTGGAGTTCAACCTTCACAGGGGCGTCGGGACGACGCTGGGTTGTCGGGTCGGGCGTCAGCCGAAGCGCTCCGAACGCTCTGGTGCTCGCTCCCATCGCCAACAATACGACCAGCGAGGTCACGTCTCCGAGCTACGTCGTTCCTGCAGCGGGCGCGATGCGTCTGCGCTTCTATCGACGACATGCGATCGAACAAGGGTGGGACGGCCTCAGCCTGCTCATTTCGGTCAACGGAAGTCCGTTCGTCGATGTGGAAAGCGGGGGCGGAGTGTTCACGGCCGGGGGCTACAACTATCCGAGCGACCCGCCTCAACCGGGTTACTGGAGCGGAACCGAAACGGCGTTCGTTGAGACGGTGCTGGAGACCGCGCCGCTTTCGCTCGGGGATGAGGTCCGCTTCCGTTGGGCAGCGTTCTTCGACGAATCCCGCATCGATGGCGACCTCCAGATCGACGATGTCGAAGTGAGCCAGCCACCTCCGGCTCCGCCGGTCATCCCGACCATGGGCGCATGGGCCGTGCTGTTGCTCGGACTGGGTCTGGCCGCAGCCGCCGGAGCGCAGCTTTCACGCCGCGCACGAATCGCTTAGGCGAGCGCCCTCGGCTTGGGGCGACCAGGTCGATCCGGTCCGTCGGGCCCCTCTGAAGAGATCGGTCAGACCCGAACTAATGGCGGGAGAATTCCCGCCTCTGCATCAGAACCGGAAGCTGGCCCGCAGCAGCAGGGCGTAGCGGATGTAGTCCTCGATCATCTCGGCGTCGGCGCTGATCGACAGCATGCCCAGTTCGTTGCCGACGTTCAGGCGGAAACCGAGGATGGGGCCGCCGCCCTCGATCGAGCCGCCGGCCAGGGTGAAGTCCGGGCCGCCCGAGGCGAAGCGGGCGATGGTGTCGCCGGCGTCCACCGAGATGTTCTGTTTCCAGCCGATCCGCAGCTCGGGCCGCAGCCAGCCATTCTCGCCGAAGCCGTAGCCGATGTTCATCGCTGCGGTGGCGGAGAACATGTGGCCGTCGCGCTCGTCGATCTCGAGATCGAAGCCGTCGCCGCCGCCTTCTTCGGCGCGGGCGTCCTCGCTCAGGCCGAAGTATTCGCCGTAGACCTCGGGACGCACGTTCAACTTGCCGAAGTGGCGCTCGTAGGAAGCCCCGCCCGCCAGAGCCAGGGTCATGCCGTGCCAGGTCGACTCGTTCGACAGGTTCAGCCCCTCGCCGTCGACCAGGGTGCGGGTCGCATCGAACGAGGCGTAACCGGCGGCCGCGCGGGCCCAGGTCGTCCAGTATTGACCTTGAGCGCGCCAGTAGAGGCCGAGCTCCACCAGGTTGGCGGACAGGACCTCCTCGGCCTCGGCCTCGGGATCCTCGAGGTCCGAGGAGGTGAAGGCCAGGGACACGCCGACCGCGCCCAGGCTGGTGCCGCGCTCGACCCCGCCTGCGACCCCAAACCCTTCCGAGCGGAAGCCGTAGGTGTCGGTGCGGTCCTTGTCGGCGTAGAAGTTGATCTCCTGAACCCAGGCGCTGCTTTCGCCCGGCGCGGCCGAGGCGTTGCGGCCCGTCAACGCGCGAGTGACGGCGTCGACGCCCGAGGCTAAGGACAGCAGCGGTCCGCCGGAGTGGTCCGGCAGCATCTGTTCGTAGAGATTGATGAAGCCCTCGCGGTCGGTCTGCGACAGGAAGGCGTTGCGGATGGCTTCGCTTTCGGCCAGCGCGCCATAGACAGACTCGAAGGCGGCCGTCTCGACACCCATCAACTGCGCCTCGGCGGCCGTCCGGCGGCGAACGTCGACATAGACGTCGGCGGCGGCGATGTCGGTTCCGGCGGACACGACATAGAGGTACGGGGAGTTCGACTGCAGCTGGCTCTGATCGATGGCGCCGGTCACCAGGGTATCGGCGTCGATGACCGTGAAGCGCTCGGCCTCGGTCAGCAGCGAATTGAACCGGACGCCCAGGCCCGCGCCGTCCGCCAGGGTCGCCGTCCCGTTGACGCGGAAGCCGGCAGCGCTGCTGGTCCCGGCCGGGTCCAGGCTCACGATCAGATCGCCGGCGCTTCCGACATTCAGGCTGGTGACATTGACCTGGCCGGCCTGGCGCGCGTCCAGGACGCCGTTCGCGACCGTGATGTCGAGCAGGCCATCGGCGTCCGACAGCGCGCCGCGCACCTCGGCCCCGCCGGAGATCAGCAGGCGGTCGGCCCCGGCCCCGAAACTGATCGCACCGCTCACCGTACCGTTGCGGATGTCCATGACATCGGCGCCGGAGCCAAAGCGGACGTCGCCCTCGATGGAAGGCTCGTCCTGATCGGCGACGCCGTCGTCGTCGCTGTCGACCAGATCGTCGTTGTTGGAAGGCGTGCCGTTCTGGATCAGGGTGACGCCGGAGGTGTTGGCGGTCACGTCGATGGCGCGGGTCGAGCCGGTCAGCGGGTCGCCGTCTTCATTGGCGGTCAGACGCGCGCCGATGACGCCGGTGTTGGTGATGCTGGTCAGCGAGCCGCTGGCGTCGATCAGGGCGGTGACGGTGGCAGTTCCGCCAAACGCGGCCGCGCTGATCTCGCCGTTGTTGACCAGGCTCGGAACATTGGCGCCGGCCTCGATCGAGACAGCCGTCGTCAGGCTGGCGATCTCGGTGTCGGACGCCGCGCTGATCGTGCCGTTGTTGAGCAGCTGTGGCGTGATCAGGCCCTCGGCCAGCCGCAGAGCCGTGGTGTTGGCGGTGCCAGCGGCCGAGGAAATGGCGCCGTCGTTGCGGATGCCGCCGGCGACGGTCACCGTCTGGCCGGCCGCGCCCCCGAAGGTCGCGGCGTTCGTGGCGATGCCGTGATAGATGCCGCCAACCGAGATGGACCCACGGTTGATGAAGCCATAGGCATCCTGACCCGTGCCGGCCACTGACAGGGTGATGGAGCGATCGGCGGACGCCACGACCAGGGCCGGGGCGCCGCCGAAGCTGGCGATGCTCGAGACGCCCTCACTGGTGTCGATCACACCGTCGCCGTCGCGATCGGTGTCGGTCGAATTCTTGACGCCGTCGCCGTCGTCGTCCTCATCGCCGTTCTTGACGCCGTCGCCGTCGTCGTCGCCTTCCACCCCGCCCGCGCCATAGGTCGGGCCCACGTCGAGAACCACGCCGCCGCCCACGTTGGAGGCGATCCGGACGGTCGGTCCCCCCTGGAGCAGGTCATCGGCGTCCAGTTCGTCGAGGAACAGGTAGTCGTCGTCGTTCTCGGCCGTTTCGGTGAAGCCTTCGGGCCTTTCGATCGGGCTTTCGGTGTAGCGGTAGCCCGACGCAGAGATATTGCCCTGAAGGGTCAGTCGGCCGGTCACGTCGCCCGATAGATTCACCCCGGTGGCGTTCTCGCCACGCGCCGCGATCGTGCCCCCGACCCTGACCGAGCCCGTGACCGGTCCGGCGATGTTCAGGCCGACGCTGTTCGTGCCGGTCGTGCGTATCGAGCCGGCCGTCGAGACATTGCCGACAATCCCGGATTCCAGAGAGACGCCATACGAGTTGTTTCCCTCGACGGTGATTCCGCTGCTGCCCTGAAGGTTGACGTTGCCGGTCAGCGGACCGGCGCCGGTCAGTCGAAGCCCATAGCGGCCCGTGCCGCTGGCCAGCGGGCCGTCGGCGTCGCCGTCGTTGTCCGTATCGAGATCGTCGCCGCCGTTGATGTTGTCGGTGATCGAGATGCCGCCGCCGAGGGTCACGTTCGCCGTGTTGCCCCCGTTCACCAGGATGCCGACAGCGTTGTCCGCGGCGTTCTCCATGGTGATGTTGGAACCGGTATCGGTGGTGACGCTGTGGCTGGAGTTGATCGTGACCGCGACGCCGGAGGTAAGCGCTATCGAGCCGCCATTGGCGATGCGGATCGTATCCGCGCCGCCGTTAGCGCCCGCGGTGGAGGTGATGATCGGGGTGGTGCGAGCCGTGGAGATCACAACCTCCGCCTGGGCGCCGGCAGCGGCCATCAGGGGAGCGAGCGCCACGGCGGTCGCGAGCAGATTACGCATTCAGACAGAACCCCTGGTGGTCACACGTGGGCGGGCGCCGGCGCCCGTCTAGCAGGAGGCGGCGCAGCATGCCCCAAGTTTCTCGAATTTGAGGCGAATGCAAGGCCGGGCGCGGCTCGCCAAGCAGAGCCGTATTGTGCGGACTGGAATCGATGTGATATCACTTTGATCGCAACCGAGGAGGGACCTTATGACCGCGACCCATTCGAGATCCGTCGAACGCCCCGCCAAGGGCTTGAACGGCGTGATGATGTTGCTCCTGAGCTTGGCCCTGCTGATCGGCGGACCGATTCTGGTGGCGCAGAATCCGGACGCGGCGCTGAATGTCGTGACGGGGATCGCGGCGGGCGTGCTGGGCCTGCTGTTGCTTTGCGGCCTCTATTCCCTGCAGCCGAACGAGGGCGTCGCGATCCTGCTGTTCGGCGAATACAAGGGCACGGATCGGACGACCGGCCTGCGCTGGGTCCTGCCCTGGTACACCCGCAAGAAGATCTCGCTGCGGGTCCGCAACATCACCAGCGACAAGCTGAAGGTGAACGACAAGCGCGGCAGCCCGATCGAGATCGCCGCCAACGTCGTGTGGCGGGTGCAGGATTCGGCCCAGGCCCTGTTCGACGTCGACGACTATCAGGCCTTCGTGAACATCCAGGTCGACACGGCCCTGCGCGATATCGCCAGCCACTATGCCTACGATCATGGCGAGGAGGGCGATGCGCCGGAGCTGACGCTCAGGGCCGACGCCGAGGACGTGGCCGCGAGGCTGCGCGACGAACTGGTGAACCGCGTCAGCGTCGCGGGGGTGGCGGTGGACGAGGCCCGCCTGGCCCACCTGGCCTATGCGCCCGAGATCGCCGGGGCCATGCTGAAGCGCCAGCAGGCCGAAGCGGTACTCGCGGCGCGGCGTCTGATCGTGCGCGGCGCGGTCGGCATGGTCGAGAGCGCCCTGACCGACCTGGGCGAACGCGGCGTCGTGGACCTGGACGAGGATCGCAAGGCGACCATGGTGTCCAACCTTCTGGTCGTACTGTGCGCCGATCGCGAAGCCCAGCCAGTGGTCAACACGGGCACGCTTTACGGCTGACGCATGACGCGCGCGCGAAAGCCCTTCCTGATGCGCGCCTCCGCGGAGGTGATGGCGGCCATCGAGCGTCTGGCGGCGGCCGAACTTCGCTCGGTCAACGCCCAGGTCGAAATCCTGCTGCGCGAGGCCCTGGCGCGGCGGGGGCAGTCGATCGGCGAACGCAGTCCGCGGGAGGATGACGAGGACGCTTGAGCTTGGCCGCGCCGGGGCGTAGGGCGCGCTCATGGTCAAGTCCCACATGTCCAAGGTCCGCAAGGCCCGACGCATCCACAAGCGGGCTCAGCGCGTTGGCGGGGCTGGAATCAGCGCAGCGGAGCGTGAACTAGTGAGCCTGGCGGGACTTGAGGTGCAGGAAGGCGAACTTCGGCTCATCCCGGGCTGGGACGAGGAGGTGTCCGACACGCTGCGGGCCACCAAGGCGGCGTCTGAAGACCCGCGGCCGCGCTTTGTGGACACCACCATGCTGTACGCCCCTAAATCCGGAGGGGTGAAGCGTTACCTGCTGTCCAAGAAGGCCTGGCTGGAGACCCACCGTCCAGGGGTCGCTCACACCCTTGTGGTGCCGGGCGCGCATCACAGAGCGGGCGACGACGGCATCGTACATCTGCACGCCACCAAGCTGCCGTTCGGCGACGGTTACCGGTGGCCGACTTCCGTGCGGCGGTGGGCAGCCTGGGTCGCCTCGCTCAATCCCGATCTGATCGAGGCGGGAGACCCCTATACGCCCGGCCAGGGAGCCCTGGAGGCGGGTCAGCGAGCGGGCTGTCCGGTCATCGGCTTCTGCCATTCCGACCCCGCCGGCCTGGCGGCGCTTCACTTTGGCGAATGGGCCAAAAAGCCGGTCGAGAAGCGCTGGGCGCGGCTGTTCGGCCAGTTCGACCGTGTGGTTTCGCCCAGCCGCTATATCGCCCGGCGATTGGAAGAGGCGGGCATCCGGGACATCGTCATCCAGCCCCTGGGGGTCGAGGTCGACACCTTCCGCCCTGACCGTCGCGACCGCGACTGGCTGCTGAGGAAGCTGGGACTGCCGGCTTCCGCCCGCCTGCTGTGCTTCGCCGGTCGGCCGGCGCGCGAGAAGAATATCGATGTGCTGATCGAGGCGGTCCAGAAGCTCGGCGATCCGTACCACCTGGTGCTGGTCGGAGCCGGGCAGGGGCTGCCGCACGAGGAGCGGGTCATCTCGCTGCCCTACGAAGCCAGTCCCAAGGCGGTGGCGAAGATCATCGCCAGCTGCGACGCCTTCGTGCACGCCAATGACAAGGAGCCGTTCGGACTGATCGTGCTCGAAGCGATGGCCTGCGGGCGGCCGGTGGTGGGCGTGAACGCGGGCGGAGTGGCGGAGACGGTGACGCCCGAGGTCGGGCAACTGGCGATCTCGGCGGACCCCAGCGAATACGCCCAGGCGATCGAGGCTCTGTTCACGCGCGACATCGAGGCGGTGGGCCAGGTCGCGCGGGTCCATACGGTTGAACGCTTCGCCTGGAACCGCGTGTTCGAGGACCTGTGCATGGTCTATGGCGAACTGACCGGCCAGGCCGCCTTCGTGACCCCGGGGGACCAGCCGGCGGTTCACTGAAAGAAGGGCCAGGGCCCGCGTCCGGAGAGACGAGCCCGGGCCGTTGGTCGATCCGCGAGCGTTAAAGGTCGGCTTCGGCCTGGCGGCGAAGCTCGGCGGCCTGCTGCTCCATTTCACCGGCCTGCCGGGCCAGCTGGGGGCTCAGCGCGCGCAATTCGTCGTCGGTGATGGTGCGGCCTTCGCGACGCGACCGTTCGATCTGCTCCTGGCGATAGGCGGGATCGAGGAGGCGGCGGGAGGTGCGGCGCATCTCCTCGGCGCCCCGCCGCATCTGGTCGGCGCCCTCACGCATGTGACGACGCGCCTCGATCCGGTGGAGCCTGGCCTCGTCCTGGGCGCGCGCCGCGTGCTCGGCGGCCTGGGCCGCATACCGCTCGGCGTGGCGCGCCTGGCTCCGCGCGCGCTCGGTCTCCCGGAGGGCCTGGGCATGGGCGTGGGCGCGTGTCCTGTCGGCGGCCGCCTGGGCATGAGCCGCATGCCGCGCCGACTGGGCCGCGACG
>JAEWJI010000034.1 GCA_023386645.1 Pseudomonadota bacterium | reverse complement strand
GTCGCGGGCAGCGCGGCATCGCGGGCAGGCGTATCGGGTTGGGTGCCCATCTCCGGCCTGACCGACCAGCTTACTGCCGCGATCGCCTGCAAGCTCGATCCCGAGGAACAGAAGCAGGCGGCGCAAGCGACACTCGACGCAACCCGGGGCGAAGGTGACGCAGCCGAAGTCGCGGTCGGTACTTCGGCATCGTGGACTTCAGGGACGCGCGCCGATGTGTCGGGAACCTCGACGGTAATCGCGCGCAACGATGACGACGATGGCGGGCTTCAATGCATCATGGTGTCCGATGTCATAATCGTCAGCGGCGAAGAGACGCGGGCCGACAAGCGGATGTGCCGCAGGCCCCCTGCCGCGCGTTACGCGCTCGTCGCGTGAACACGCTCGCGCGTTGCGCGCTCGCTGTTCTGGCATTGGTCATGCTTGGCGCGGCGACCGATCCCGAAAATCCGACTTGTCCAAGCGCTCCCGATTTCGGGCCGAGCGCACCGATGAAGCTCACGCCCACCGATCGGAACGGCATCCGCGTTCTGATTGCGGAAGGCAGGGTGGATGCAGGGCTCCCGGCTCGATTGCGCGCCGCGATCGAGAAGGACGACCAAATCCAGGAAATCTGGATTCGCTCGGGTGGCGGAGACGCGGCGGCGGGCAACGCTGCGGGCAAGGTGATCCGCTCCTTCCCTGGGATGTTGACCCGGATCCCCAAGGGATGGGCCTGCTTTTCCGCGTGCAACTTCGTATTCATGGGAGGTAACGCACGCGTGGTCGAACCGGGCGGCGTGTTCATGGTGCACATGTTCACCCACACCAACCAGCGCGACGTGATCCAGGAGACGATCGCCGAAGGGACCAACGCAACTGCGGGATTGATCGGGGAAATCGAGCAGTCGAGCGCATTGCTCGCGAGCGACGACAACGATTTTCTCATCCGCATGGGCGTCAGCCGCAAATTGCTGACCGACATCATGTACCGACAGCAGGCCGTGAAATCGGCGGAAAATCCCAGCACCCGCTATTGCCTGACGCAAGACGAGGTGCGTCACTACAATGTGATGAATGTGGAAAGCCCGCTCTAGCCCCGACCAGGCCACGCGGGCGGGCACTTGCCAGCTTTGACGGCGTTCATTAGGGCGAAAGCCAATTTGAAACCCCGGAATCAAGAGGGAACACTCATGAGCGATACCGCCGAACGCGTGCAGAAGATTGTCGTCGAACACCTCGGCGTGGAGTCGGACAAAGTAACTCAGGACGCGAGCTTCATCGACGATCTGGGTGCAGACAGTCTCGATATCGTCGAACTGGTGATGGCGTTCGAAGAGGAATTCGGCGTCGAAATCCCGGACGATGCGGCCGAAAAGATCACGACCGTCGGCGACGCGACGAAGTACATCGAAGAGCACAAGGGCTGATTGCCCATCCCGCCGTGCTCGCCTGACGGCAGTCGGCGGGGCTCCTTCAGGCTCGACCCTCTCAAGGGGCCGGGCCTGTTGCATTTATGGAGAGAAACATGCGCCGAGTGGTCGTAACCGGACTGGGCCTCGTCACCCCGTTGGGCAGCGACGTCGAGACGACGTGGAAGAACCTGATTGCCGGCAAGAGCGGGATCGGGCCGATCACCCGGTTCGACGTGTCCGATCAGAAGGCCAAGATCGCGGGCGAAGTGAAGCCCAAGGATCACGAATGGGGCTTCGATCCCGACAAGCGCGTCGATTTCAAGGTCCAGCGGCAGGTCGACCCTTTCATCGTCTACGCGATCGATGCGGCCGGCCAGGCGCTCGAGGACGCGGGCCTCGAGAACATGGACCAGGATCTCAAGGAACGCACCGGGGTCTCGATCGGATCGGGCATCGGCGGTCTGCCGGGGATCGAGAGCGAGTCGCTCGTCCTTGCTGAAAAGGGGCCCGGTCGCGTTTCGCCGCACTTCGTCCACGGGCGCCTCATCAATCTCACCAGCGGCCAGGTCTCGATCAAGTATGGCCTGATGGGACCGAACCATTCGGTGGTGACCGCGTGCTCGACGGGCGCGCATTCGATCGGCGACGCCGCGCGCATGATCAAGGACGGCGACGCTGACGTCATGCTTGCCGGCGGTTCCGAATCGACGATCAATCCGCTGGGTCTTGCCGGTTTCGCCCAGGCGAAGGCGCTCAACATGAGCATGAACGACCAGCCCGAAAAGGCGAGCCGCCCTTACGACAAAAACCGCGATGGCTTCGTGATGGGCGAGGGCGCAGGCGTCATGGTGCTCGAGGAGTACGAGCATGCCAAGGCGCGGGGAGCGAAGATGTACGCCGAAGTGGTCGGTTACGGCCTCTCCGGGGACGCCTACCACGTGACGGCACCGCATCCGGAAGGAAGGGGCGCCGAATTGGCGATGCGAATGGCGCTCCGGAAGGCGCACATGGAGCCTGGCGACATCGACTACGTCAACGCGCACGGCACCTCGACCATGGCCGACACGATCGAACTTGCCGCGGTGAAGCGCGTGCTGGGCGACGATCTCCACGGTGCGTCCATGAGCAGCACGAAATCCGCAATCGGTCATCTCCTGGGCGGTGCCGGGGCGGTCGAAGCGATTTTCTGCGTGCTGGCGATCCGCGACCAGGTCGTGCCGCCGACGCTCAACCTCGACGATCCCGACGAGGGCACCGAAGGCGTGGACCTCGTGCCGCACAAGGCCCGTCATCGGGAAGTCAAGGCTGCGCTGTCGAACAGCTTCGGCTTTGGCGGAACCAACGCGAGCGTGATCTTCAAGAAGGTCGACTGAGATGCGCAGGCTCGCGCTGGCGCTCGTCGCGCTTGGCGCATTGGTCCTGATCTGGTTCGCCTGGGGCTGGTACGGCTCGAGCGCGGTGGAAAAGGATGCGGCGTTCACCGTTCCCGACGGCGCAACGCTCACCAGCGTAGCGGGCAAGCTCGAGAAAGAAGGCCTGATCGGGTCAGCGAGTTCGTTCTTGCTGCGTGCGAAAATCCTCGGC
>JAEWJI010000066.1 GCA_023386645.1 Pseudomonadota bacterium | reverse complement strand
TCATCGAGAGCGCCTATGCGGCTGCGGCCTCGGGCCACTCGCCGATGGGCCTGTTCACCTTCTTCGTCGGCATCCTCGTGGCCGGCCTGACCGCCTACTATTCGTGGCGGCTGGTGTTCATGACCTTCCACAACAAGCCGGTGTGGAAGGAGGAGGGCGCCCATCACGCCGACGATCACGCGACCGACGCCCAGCTGGAAACCCACTCCGAGCCGATCGCCGACGCGCATGACGATCACGCACACGGCGACCACGGCCATCATGGTCCGTTGAAGCCGCACGAGAGCCCGTGGGTGATGATCGCGCCGCTGCTGATCCTGTCGATCGGCGCGGTGGCGGCGGGCTTCGTCTTCGCCCCCTACTTCATCGGCCATCACGAGGGCGAGTTCTGGGGTTCGGCCATCTTCACGGCCCCGTCCAACCACGTGCTGCACGACGCCCACGAGGTTCCGACCTGGGTGAAGTGGTCACCCGTGACCTTCACCGTGATCGGCACCCTGTTCGCGGTCTGGATCTATCTGGTCCGTGAAGGCATGGCCCGCCGCATGGCCGAGCGCGGCGGCATCGTGCACGGCTTCCTCTACAACAAGTGGTACTTCGACGAGATCTACGACGCCGTCTTCGTGCGCGGCGCCAAGGCGGTCGGCGACCTGTTCTGGAAGATCGGCGACGTGAAGATCATCGACGGCCTCGGCCCCAACGGCGCCGCCTGGGCTTCGCTGAAATCCGCGGCCCGGCTGGCCAAGCTCCAGTCCGGCTATGTCTACCACTATGCGTTCGTGATGCTGCTCGGCGTGGCCGGTTTCCTCGCCTTCGCCATCTATGCGTGGGGAGCCTGATCTTGCCCCAGATCCCCTTCATCCTCAGCCTGGGCACCTTCCTGCCGCTGGTCGGCGGGGGCCTGATCCTGCTCGCCCGCCTGCTGGGCAAGGGCGACGGCGCCGCCGCGGCCCGCTGGATCGCGCTGGCGACCACCCTGGCCACCCTCGCCGTGGCCGCCGTGCTGGTCGCCGCCTTCGATCCGTCGAACCCGGCCTATCAGTTCGTCGAGCGCTTCGCCTGGTTCGCCGGCGCCGAATACCACCTCGGCGTCGACGGGATCTCGATCCTGTTCGTCCTGCTGACCGCCTTCCTGATGCCGCTGTGCATCATGGCCAGCTGGACGACGATCAAGGAGCGGGTGGTCGACTACATGATCGCCTTCCTGGTGCTGGAGACGCTGGTCATCGGCGTGTTCACGGCCCTGGACCTGTTCCTGTTCTACATCTTCTTCGAAGGCACCCTGGTGCCGATGTTCATCATCATCGGGGTGTGGGGCGGGGCGAACCGCATCTATGCGGCGTACAAATTCTTCCTCTACACCCTGCTGGGCTCGGTGCTGATGCTGCTGGCCATGCTGTGGATGTGGCACACCGCCGGCACCACCAGCATTCCGGAGCTGAAGACCTTCGCCTTTGCGCCGGAAGCCCAGACGCTGTTGTGGCTGGCTTTCTTCGCCTCCTTCGCGGTCAAGATGCCGATGTGGCCGGTGCACACCTGGCTGCCTGACGCCCACGTGCAGGCGCCCACGGCGGGCTCGGTCATCCTGGCCGGCATCCTGCTGAAGCTCGGCGGCTACGGCTTCCTGCTGTTCAACCTGCCGATGTTCCCGCAGGCGTCGCAGATGTTCGCACCGCTGGTCTTCGCCCTGTCGGCGATCGCCATCGTCTACACCTCGCTGGTCGCCTTCCGGCAGACCGACATGAAGAAGCTGATCGCCTATTCGTCGGTCGCCCACATGGGCTTCGTGACCATGGGCATTTTCGCCGGCAACGACCAGGGCGTGCAGGGCGCGGTGTTCCAGATGCTGAGCCACGGCCTGATCTCGGGCGCGCTCTTCCTCTGCGTCGGCGTGGTCTACGACCGCATGCACACCCGCGAGATCGCCCTCTACGGCGGCCTGACGGCGCGCATGCCCTGGTTCGCGGCGATCTTCCTGCTGTTCACCATGGCCAATGTCGGCCTGCCCGGCACCTCGGGCTTCATCGGCGAGATCACCAACCCGGCGATGAAGGCCATCACCGACGTCGGCAAGCGGGAGATCCTGATCTTCACGCCGCTGATCATCGGCACCCTGTGGCTGGGCGTGCAGCCCGGACTGGTGCTGGATTACACCGACGCCTCCGTGCGCGCCCTGACCACCGCCTATCAACTTGCGATCGGCGGGTGAGACCATGATGCCTGATCTGATTTCCGCCCTGCAGCTCTCGGCTCCGGAAGCCGCCCTCGCCGTTGGCGGCCTCGTGTTGCTGATGGTCGGCGCCTTCGCCGGCGAGAAGAGCACCCGCCTCGTCTCGGCCCTGTCGGTGCTGCTGCTGGTCGGGGCCGCGGCCCTGGCCGTCACCGGCCCGCTTGGGCAGGCCTTTGTCGGCGCCTATGTCGCCGACCCGCTGGCCGTCTACGGCAAGGCCCTGATCTTCCTGTCCAGCGCCGTGGCCATCATTCTCGGCGACGGCTGGATGCAGCGGTCGCGCATCGTCCGCTTCGAATATCCTGTGCTGATCGTGCTGGCCTCGGCCGGCATGGGCATGATGGCTTCGGCGGGCGACCTGATCTCGCTCTACGTCGGCATCGAGCTGCACTCCCTGGCCCTGTATGTGCTCGCCGCCATCCACCGCGACAATCTCAGGGCCTCGGAAGCCGGCCTGAAGTATTTCGTGCTCGGCGCCCTGTCCTCGGGCCTGCTGCTCTACGGCGCCAGCC
>JAEWJI010000049.1 GCA_023386645.1 Pseudomonadota bacterium | reverse complement strand
GCGCGACCCCGCGCCACGGCCCGGCGAAGGCGGACCCGCGCCCACTCGACCAGTTCGGCGAAGGAGGCGCCCTCCACCTCGGCGGCGGCCAGCTGGGACCACGGCCCGGGCGTCTCCTCCTCCACGTCGGCGCGGCGCCAGCCGCCGGCGGCGGCGCGGCGGCGAACGGTGCTGACCCCCACCCCGTAGCGCAGGGCGCATTCGGCGGCGGAGGCGCCCCCGAGATAGTCCTGGCGCACCTCGTCCCACAGGCCCTCGGACCGGGCCACGCCGTATAGGGAGGGCGGCCGCGTCACGTCCCCGGCGTCCGCGTCAACCCCGGGCGGCGCCGGCGTATCGGGATGCAGCGGTCCGCCCGGGGCCCGCGCGGCGTGCCACTCCGCCTCCCACTGGGCGCACAGGCGGCGCGCCTCTTCCGGATCGATGGGCGGCAGCGGCTCGCCGTCGGACCCGATGTCGGGTTCCCGGCCCGTGACCGGATCGCGCGGATCCGCGTGCGGGAAGTCCGGGTCGAGACGGGCCGCGTGCGCGGCGGGGTGAGTGGGGGGTGTGGCGCCGTCCATGCTCTGGTCCTCCTGGCTGGAGGGCCGAGACTGAACCGCGCCTGCGTCAGAATCGGTCGCAGGTTCCGCCGCGCCCCGGCCGCGCCCATCTCCCGGCCATGACCGACGCCGCCCCCCACGCGCGCCCGCCCGGCGCGCCCCGCACCCTGCACATCGACTTCGTCTCGGACGTGGTCTGCCCCTGGTGCGTGGTGGGGCTGGGCGGGCTGGAGACGGCGCTGGCGCGACTGAAGGCCGAGGGGATCGAGGCGGAGATCGCGTTCCGGCCGTTCGAGCTGAACCCCGGCATGGCGCCGGAGGGGGAGAACATCGTCGAGCACATCGGCCGCAAGTACGGGGCGACGCCGGAACAGTCGGCCGCCAACCGCGAGATGATCCGGGCGCGGGCGGCCGAGGCCTGGCCGGGATTCGAAATGCGAATGGGCGACGACAGCCGCATCTGGAACACCTTCGACGCCCACCGCCTGATCCATTGGGCCGGCACGATCGGCGCCGCCGAGCAGAGGGCGATGAAGGCGGCCCTGTTCGTCGCCCACTTCACCGACGGCCGGACGATGACGGACGCCGGCGTGCTGGCCGACGCGGCCGAGGTCGCCGGCCTGGACCGCGAGACGGCGGTCGAGGTCCTGTCCGACGACCTCTACGCCGCCGAGGTGCGGGGGGAGCAGGCCCAGTGGCGCGCGCGCGGCGTCAACGCCGTGCCGGCGGTGGTGGTGGAGGGCAGGTGGCTGATCTCCGGCGGCCAGCCGGCGGGGGTGTATGAGGAGGCGTTGCGAAAGATGGCCGCCCAGCTCTGAGCCGCGCTTGACCGCCGGGGCCCGCGCCGCGAACGTCAGGCGTCGCGGGAGGGGCGTCCATGTCGCTGTTCGAGTTCACCTTCGGCCTGTCGGCCGTGATCCTGGGGCTGGCGCTGGCGCACATGGCCTCGACGGTCTCCAAGCTGGCCATGGCGGGGCGCAGGGTGCGGTGGGCGCCCGAGCCCCTGTTGCTGGCCGCGATCATCGCCCTGGTCATCGTGTCGGTGTGGCTGTTCCAGTGGAACGTGCGCGACCGGACCGAGACGACCATCGGCCTGATGCTGATGCAGGTGGTGAAGCTGGTCCTGCCCTTCATGGCCGCGACCTTCGTCCTGCCCGACCCGATCCCGGAGGAGGGGCCGGTCGACCTCCATGCCCACTACGACCGGACCCGGGCGCTGACGTTCGGCGCCCTGATCCTGGGCCTGATAGCGTTCTGGGCCGTCGGGATGGTGGAATGGGCGGGCGGAGCGCGGCCGGAGCGGGGGCCGATGACGGCCTGGGCGGTGGCGAAGACCCTGCCGTGGGAATTCTGCCTCGGATACGGCCTGCTGATCGTGGTGCGCCGGCGGTGGGTCAATGTCGTGCTGCTGGCGGCGGGGCTGGTTTACTACGGGTGGGGCGTGCTGCCGGTGCGGTTGGGGGAGTGATCAGGCCGCCTCGCCGCGCGGCTTCGTCGCGAGCGGGGCCCCGCCTAAACCGACCCCGAGGTCTGGCCGACGACCTCTACGCCGCCGAGGTGCGGGCGCAAGAGGCCCTGTGGGTCTCGCGCGGCGTCACCGGCGTGCCCGCCGTGGTGGTGGAGGGGAAGTGGCTGATCAGCGGCGGCCAGCCGGCGGCGGTGTTTGAGGAGGCGTCGAGGGGGATGGTGGGGGAGGTCGCTCTATGAAACCGATTGAATATTAAGCGCTTTCGTCCATTCTAGAGCCAGAGCGCATGACCGCACTGGTGAGGCGGTGTGCGCATTTAGAGCGACCAGATCAACCAAGGGTGAGGCGGCCAAGGACTTTTTTCGCCCATGCGTTGCGGTTAGCTTCGCTGTTTACCATATCAGCGTTCTTGCCGCTGCCGCGGCCAATAAAAGGAAACGCCTTTGGTCTACAGATACGTCCCCCTCATCCGCAGCAAAGCTGGCGAAGCCATCGCGCTCGCCAATCTCGAGCCCGCGACAAAAGTTCGGGTCTTTCCTGTCGTGCACCTCACGGGCACCGTTGCCGCACAGTTCACAAATCGTCTGATTGCTGACTGGACTGGCCGTCCTATCGCCATTGATGGGCTGTTCAACTTCAGCGAAAGCGGATCCGCAGCTGAGATGACGAACCTCATCACTGCTCTGCGGAACGGCGGCGTACCCGCCCAACCGTCAATCGAGATGACGGCTCCCGCTGGGTATATCGCTGCAGCGCTGCCACTGGCAGCAGCCCATGGTGCTGTCGTGAAGGTCCGGATTGGCGACCTACCGCACTTGGTCAGCTGGTGCGCAGCTAACGGTCTTAACCACGGCCAAGTCGACGTCATCCTATGCGCAGGCCACTTGCCTAGTTTCGGGCCGGGCGTTCTCGATCCCGTAGTGGCTCACCACCTCCAGAATTTCCCGGCAGCTGGGAGTTGGCGCTCGGTGACCTTGGCCGCGTCTGCCGCACCCAAGGATCATACCGGATTGGCCTTGGGACCGAACGCCGTCCCCCGTCTGGACTGGCAACTCTGGCAGGCGGTCCGCAGTGTCGCGCCCTTTCAAGTCGATTACGGCGACCATGGCATCGGCCACCCTGACATGACAGAGCCGCCGGGCGTCGCAATGGCAAAGGCGACGGTTAGCGCGCGCTATACTCGAGATAACGACTGGCTCGTTATAAAGGGGCGACCGACTTCTGGCGCGACAGGTCTGCCGATGGCCGCTCAATATCTCGCGCACGCTGGGACTTTCCACAGCGATCCGGGGTTCGGGGGCGTGCCGGCCTGCTGGGGTGATAATCGCGTGGTTCAGATCGCAACGGCCGCGACATCATCCGGCAATCGAACCTCGTGGGTAGCCCTAAGCGCAAACCGTCACATGGAACTCGTCGTCGACCGGCTTCCCTAGCCAACCCTGACGTTGCTTCAGGATCGCGCGGACTTCCGAGCGTAAGTCATCCAGACAAAGCACCTCTGCAAGACGGCTGTGCAGTTGCACAGCCGTCTTGCTTTTCCAGCCGGTGGCAAATCCGCGACGGTCCAGAAGAGCTAGGGCCTCGTCCCGCCACAGCGTTTGGGCGATGATGAGCGGATCGTGCTTGGGGTTCAGCTTCGCTTCTCGTGCTTGGTAAAGATGAACCTTGCTGCCGACCGACGTCGCCACGTGCATGCCCCACCATTTTGGAATGAGCTTCCTAGCCTCGCGGGAATGCTTTGAGCCGACGACCAGATAAACCCGATCAAAGAGGCGACTGTAGAGCTCGGCCTGTTGAGGGAGCCGGGTGAGCGTGTCCCGGTCGCTTTTTAGCTCGTAGCCAACCAGTTCCCCGTTGATCACCGCGATATCGACACGAACCGAGCCCGACCAGACCCCCATCTCCTCGACGATGCGAGTGTCGTGGTCGCCAGCGTGCTCAGCCGCCAACAACTCCCGAACTGCTAGACGAACGTCGGCGTCACGCATTGCGCATTTCTCGTCCCCCATGGCGAAGCCAAAATAGCGCACCCTCGGGGTGAGCGCCGTGACCTATTGGACTCGGTTCTAGGAAATCAAGCGGGACGGCTTCACACCTTCACCTCCACCACCCCGCCCCCGGCGCGGAATTTCTCGCTCATTTCGCGCATGCCGGCCTCGGCAGCGTCGGCGCCCAGTGACGCGCCCGCGTCGTTCTGCCCGCGCGCAGCGTCGCGGATGTCCTGGCTGATCTTCATGCTGCAGAATTTCGGGCCGCACATGGAGCAGAAGTGGGCGGTCTTGTGGGCCTCTTTGGGCAGGGTCTCGTCGTGGTACTGGCGGGCCGTTTCGGGGTCGAGGCCGAGGTTGAACTGGTCTTCCCAGCGGAACTCGAAACGGGCGCGGGACAGGGCGTCGTCATGGCTGCGGGCGGCGGGGTGACCCTTGGCCAGGTCGGCGGCGTGGGCGGCGATCTTGTAGGTGATGACCCCGTCCTTCACGTCCTGACGGTCGGGCAGGCCGAGGTGCTCCTTGGGCGTGACGTAGCAGAGCATGGCCGTGCCGAACCAGCCGATCATGGCCGCGCCGATGGCCGAGGTGATGTGGTCATAGCCGGGGGCGATGTCGGTGGTCAGCGGGCCCAGGGTGTAGAAGGGCGCCTCGTGGCAGTGTTTCAGCTGCTCATCCATATTGGCCTTGATCTTGTGCATCGGCACGTGGCCGGGGCCCTCGATCATCACCTGGCAGCCGTGGTCCCAGGCGACGCGGGTCAGCTCTCCAAGCGTGCGCAGCTCTGCGAACTGGGCCTCATCGTTCGCATCGGCGATGGAGCCGGGGCGCAGGCCGTCGCCCAGGCTGAAGCTGACGTCATAGGCCCGCATGATGTCGCAGATGTCGGCGAAATGCTCATAGAGGAAGCTCTCGCGGTGATGGGCCAGGCACCATTTGGCCATGATGGAGCCGCCGCGTGAGACGATGCCGGTGACGCGGTTCGCCGTCAGCGGCACGAAGGGCAGGCGGACGCCGGCGTGGATGGTGAAATAGTCCACCCCCTGCTCGGCCTGTTCGATCAGGGTGTCGCGGAACACCTCCCAGGTCAGGTCCTCGGCCACGCCGCCGACCTTTTCCAGCGCCTGATAGATGGGCACGGTGCCGATGGGGACCGGGCTGTTCCTGATGATCCAGTCGCGGATGTTGTGAATGTTGCGGCCGGTCGACAGGTCCATGACCGTGTCGGCGCCCCAGCGGGTGGCCCAGACCAGCTTGTCCACCTCGTCCGCCACGTTCGACAGGACGGCCGAGTTGCCGATGTTGGCGTTGATCTTGACCAGGAAGTTGCGGCCGATGGCCATCGGCTCGACTTCCCGGTGGTTGATGTTGGCCGGGATGATGGCGCGGCCGCGAGCGACCTCGTCGCGGACGAACTCGGGGGTGATGAAGTCGGGGATCTGGGCGCCGAAGGGTTCGCCGTCTCTGAGGGTCGAGGGTCGAGGGTCGAGGGGCGAGGAAGGAAGGGGGACGGTGGAGCCGTCGGCAAGGGTGACGAAGGCGTCTTCCCTCGACCCTCGACCCTCGTCCCTTGCTACTTCCCGGCGCAGGTTCTCGCGGATGGCGACGTATTCCATCTCGGGCGTGATGATCCCGGCGCGGGCGTATTCCAGCTGGGTGACGGGGCGGCCGGCGACGCCCTTGAAGACGCGGTGGCGGGAGGTGTCGAAGGCGGGGGCGAGGTGGCGGCCCGACGCGTGGCCGTTGTCCTCGGGCCTGACCTCGCGAGGGGCGGTCTCCGGCGCGATGTCGCCGCGCGCCAGGCGCCAGTCGGGGCCGATGACCTGGGCGAGGCCTCGGGCGATGTCGATGACGGCGTCCGGGTCGGTGTAGGGGCCCGACGGGTCGTAGACGGTGACCGGCGGTTCGTTGGCGGAAGGGTGGACCGCGATCTCGGCGAAGGGCACGCGGATGTCGGGGTGGATGACGCCGGGCTCATAGACCTTGCGGCGGCCGGGGCGGGGGCCGGTGGGGACCGCGCCCGTGGCGGCCTCGACCGCCTTCTTGGCGTCGGCGAGAGGGAGCTCGGACTGCGGCTCTTCGGTGGTGACGTGAATGTTCATGGCGGCCTCTTTCCTCGAGCAAAGAGGGACCGCCGGCGTGGTCCCCGCTTTCGCGGGGATGACAAGCCTCGCGTATGCGAGGTGATCTCGTCCCTTCGCCGGCATGACCCGGATCAGGTTCGGCCGGTCAGGGGACTACCCCAATCTCAGCGGCTCGATCGCCGCCCCCGGGAGAACGCGGGCAGGTTAGGCGGATGCGGGCGGGGGTCAAGCGGAGAGAGGGGGTCACGTCCTGTCGCGAAACGACCGCCGTTCGAGTCGCATGTCCGCCGGGGCGAAGGTCGGCTCGCCGACACTCGCTGCATGTTCAAGATAATGAAAGGAAATGGATATTACAGGCGGAGCTCAGTCTGGAGTATCGCCGTGCCCACCCTCGAACGCCTCGTCTATGAAAGCACCGCCACCGGGTCGACCCAGTCGCTCCTGAACATGGCGACCATCCTGGGGGAGGCGCAGCGGAACAATGACCGGCAGGACCTGACGGGGGCCCTGGCGGCGCACAGGGAGCGGTTCATCCAGGTGCTGGAGGGCTCGCCCGAGCGGCTGGACGCCCTGCTGCGGCGGCTGGAATCGGACCCGCGTCACAAGCACCTGCGCATCATCGACCGCGCTCCGGTCGAGCACAGGATGTTCGCCGGCTGGTCCATGGCCCATGCCCGGCTCACGCCGGAACTGGAGAACCAGCTGGACGAGGTGATGATGATCGCCGAACCCTCCGGCGACCGTCTCGCCGAACTGTTGAAGCAGGCGACGACGCACTGACCCAGCGCCGTTTGGCGGGCTGTTGGCGGCCGCTGGCCCTGACGCCGGAACGCCATCGTCTGATCGACGCCGCCGGAGACGGCGCGGGGCGTTGGGGCTAAGGAGGGCTTCCGATCCGGAGCTTTCTTCATGCATCTCGCCCGCTTTCCCCGTGTCCGCCTCGCGCATCTGCCGACGCCGCTTGAGCCGCTTCCCCGGCTGGGCGAGGAACTGGGCCTGGATCTGTGGATCAAGCGCGACGACGCCACCGGCCTGGCCGGCGGCGGCAACAAGACCCGCAAGCTGGAGTTCCTGCTGGGCGAGGCGCTGGAGCAGGGGGCCGACACCCTGGTGACCCAGGGGGCGGTGCAGTCCAACCACGTGCGCCAGACCGCCGCCGCTGCGGCGGCTCATGGACAGGCCTGCGAGATCATCCTGGAGGAGAGGACCGGGTCCAAGGCCGAGGACTATGTCTGGAACGGCAACGTCCTGCTGGACCGGCTGTTCGGGGCCTCGATCCGCCGCGTGCCGGGCGGGACCGACATGGCGGCCGAGCTGGAGACCACGGCGGCCGAGGTGCGGGCGCGGGGCGGCAAGCCCTATGTCATCCCGGGTGGCGGTTCGAACGCGGTCGGGGCGCTGGGATATGTCGATTGCGCGCGCGAGATCGTGGTCCAGGCCGACGAACTGGACCTGCCGATCGACCGGATCGTGACGGCGACAGGCAGCGCCGGGACCCACGCGGGGCTGGTGGCCGGGCTGGCGGTCATGGGGGCGGACATCCCGGTGCTGGGGATCGGGGTGCGAGCGCCGAAGCCGAAGCAGGAAGAGAACGTCCTGAAGCTGGCGCGCGAGACTGCCGCCCTGCTGGGGCGTCCGGACGCGGTGAAACCGGAGATGGTCGTCGCCGACTGCGACTATGTCGGCGAGGGTTACGGGCTGGTCGATCAGGGGGTGATCGACGCGCTGACGCTGGCGGCGCGGACCGACGGGATCGTGCTGGACCCAGTCTACACCGGCAAGGCGATGAAGGGGCTGATCGCGCTGGCCAGGGCCGGGCGCTTCCAGGGCGAGACGGTGGCGTTCCTGCACACTGGAGGGGCCCAGGGGCTGTTCGGCTACGGGACCGAGATCGGGCCGCAGCTGGGCTGACGCGCGGCGGCTTGCGAAACCATCATTTCATTGACGCAGAAACGGCGGCGCCTTACCCGCCTCGTAGCTTTGCGGGAGTGTCGGATGGTCGGGCGGTTGAGTGGATTCGCGCGGGGTTGCCTCATTGCGCTGGCGGTGGCCATCCCCGCCGCGGCGAGCGCCCAGACATTCTACGACCCGGTGACGTCCCAATCGGTCGACAGGGGGCCGGTCGACAGCGTGACGGCGAACGTGTGGCTGACCGATCCCGTGACCGTGACGAACATAGGCACCATCAACCGCGTGCCCACTGACCACAATCAGCGGTTCTTCATCTACGACGCACTGGCTGGCGACTATGTCTGGCTGGGGACTTCCATACCCTTCGCGGCCGACAGCGCCCGGCCCAGTATCAAATATTCGGAGCCGATCACCGGTCTGACCCTGCAGCCGGGGAACTATCTCATCGGCTCCGTCGCCGATGCCGCCGGCACCTTTTACTACGATCTGAGCGGAAGGATGGACGGCTCCATCCGCAGCGACGCCGCGAACGCCAATGCACGGGCTCCCTATTCACGGCCGACCCTGGACTGCTGCAGCGCGGTCCGGGGAGCGCTGATCTTGAACTCGCCGGCCACCCAGATCATCACCGCCGTGAGCCCCGTCACCGGCGCCACGAACGGGGGATACCCGGTCGTGATCACAGGACGCGACTTCGCGGGCGCCACGGGGGTCACCTTCGGCGGCGCGCCCGCCAGCACTTTCACCGTGGACAGCGACACCCAGATCACCGCCGTGGCGCCCGCCGGACTGATCGGGCCGGCGGAGGTTCGCGTCGTCACGCCTTCGGGCGCGAGCATAGACATGGGCGTGGCGGACAATTTCGCCTATACGGCGCCGGTCATTCCGACCCTGACGGAGTGGGCGATGATCCTGTTCGGGGCGGTCCTGGGGGGCGGGGCCGCGGTGCATGTCCAGCGGCGCCGGCGGCTGGCCTGAGGATTGCGTAACCGCGATTTCGCTGCCACAAGCCTTTGACAGGGGGTTGGGAACCTCCCTGTTCGGGGGGCTCTCATGATCACGTCCATCCGCACCGCGCTCGTCGGTGCGTTCGCCGCCTGCGGGCTGTTGCTGGCGGCGGGCGGGGCTTCGGCCCAGGCCATCACCGAATACGCCCTGCCGTCGCCCGGCGCGCTGGGCCGGGGAATCACCGAGGGGCCGGACGGCGCCCTGTGGTTCGTCGGGGGCGGCAATCGGGTCATTCGCGCCACCACCGCCGGCTCCATCACCGAGTATGCGATCCCGACTCCGGCCAGCGAACCTTATGGGATTACGACGGGTCCGGACGGAGCCCTGTGGTTCAGCGAAAGCGGGGCCGACAAGATCGGGCGCATCACCACCGCAGGTGTCATAACCGAGTTTCCCCTCCCGCCGGGGACCGGCCCGGAACAGGTCGTCACGGGACCGGATGGGGCGCTGTGGTTCACGGCGATCAACGCGAACGCCATTGGACGCATGACGACGGCCGGAAGCGTCACCCTGTACCCCTTGCCGAACCCCAACAGCGGCGTGTTCTGGATGACGGTGGGACCCGATGGCGCCTTGTGGTTCACCGAGCAGACCGGAAACCGGATCGGCCGCATCACCACGGCCGGGACGATCACCGAGTTCGCCGTGCCGACCGCAGGAAGCGGCGTCTATGACATCACCGCGGGACCCGACGGCGCACTGTGGTTCACCGAAGCGGCGGGCAACAAGATCGGGCGCATCACCACCAGCGGCGTCTTCACGGAGTTCGCCGTGCCCACCATGGGCGCCGCGCCTCTGGGCATCGCGGCCGGGCCGGACGGAGCGCTGTGGTTCACGGAATATTTTGGCAACCGGATCGGCCGCATCACTCCGGCCGGGGTCGTCACCGAGTACCCCTTGCCGAACCCGAACAGCCAGCCCGCCTTCATCACGCGCGGACCCGACGACGCCATGTGGTTCCCGGAGTTCGGGGGCAACCGGATCGGGCGCATCAGCGTGCCGGTGGTCGCCGCGCCGGTCCCAACCCTGTCGGAGTGGGCGATGATCGTGTTCGGCCTCGGGCTGGCGGGCGGGGCTGCGGTCTATGTTCAGCGCCGGCGCTGGCTGGCCTGACGGGCGCGGCCGGTCGCCCATGGCGGCTCGCGAACCGGTGGGCTAATCGCTGGGCGCGCGGACGTCCGGGCCGCGCGTGGAAGCGGCGGCGAATGAGCAAGGTTCTGGGCGTTCTGGGCGGGATGGGGCCGGCGGCGACGGTGCATTTCCTGGCGCGGTTGCAGGCGCTGACGCCGGCGGCCGGCGACGCGGACCACATCCGGGTGGTGATGGACCTGAACCCGCAGGTGCCGGACCGGAACAAACAGCCGGGCGAAGCGGAGGCCGAGCTGACGCGGATGGCCGGGCGGCTGAGGGACGTGGGGGCCGAGGTGCTGGCCATGCCCTGCAACACCGCCCACGCCCAGGCGGCCGGGATACGGGCGGCCGGCGTCCCGTTCATCGACATGATCGACGCGACCGTCACGGCCGCGCGTCACAGCGGCGCGCGAACGATCGGAGTGCTGGCGACGCCCGGCGGGGAAGGGCTGTATCGCAAGGCGCTCGAGGCGGCCGGTCTCGAGGTCGAAGTGACCGAGGGCGACGAGCGCGAGGGACTGATGGACCTGATCTACGGGGTCAAGCGGGGCGAGGTCGGACGCGACGCGCGCTCTGCGATGCGGCGCCTGGCGCAGGCTCTCGTCGAGCGGGGCGCCGGGGTCGTGATCGCCGGCTGTACGGAGGTGCCCCTGTTGCTCGGCCCGGACGAACTGACAGTTCCGCTGGTGGACTCCACGGACGCCCTGGCCCAAGCCTGCGTGGAGGTGTGTCGCTAAACGAGGATCGTTGAAGCGGCGGACTTCAGAAACGGCGGCGCCGGAAATTGTCGTTTCTGGGGTAACGTTTCGTTGTTGTCTGATCGCCGCTGGACCGGCGACTGCGGTTCTCTGCGCCGCAGGAGCCGCGAGCGCGGCGCCGGCGGCCGCGCTGACGCTTCAGCGGCGCCGGCTGGTCTGAACCAAGAGATGGGCGAGGGCCGCGCGCCCCTTGCCCCGACTTCCGCCGCGCCCCAAAGCTGAGCGATGACCAAACAGGCCCTTATCATCGACTGCGATCCCGGCGTGGACGACGCCGTGGCGTTGATGCTGGCGTTCGGGGCGCCGGCGCTGGAGGTGCTGGCGGTGACGGCGGTGGGGGGCAATGTGCCGCTCGCCTCGACCAGCCGGAACGCCCGGATAATGCGCGAGATCGCCCGGCGCGAGGACGTGCCGGTGTTCGCCGGGGCCGAGCGCCCGCTGGAGCGCGAGCCGGCGGGCGCGGGCGAATTCCACGGGGCGGAGGGGCTAGGCGACATGGAGCGGTTCGAGCCGGCCAAAGGCTTGGCCGAGGGGCATGCGGCGGATGCGATCGTGCGGCTGGTCGAGAGCCGGCCGGCCGGGTCGGTCGCGGTGGCCGTGCTGGGACCGATGACCAATCTGGCGCTGGCGTTGCGGCGCGCGCCGGGGCTGGCGGAGCGGCTGGGTCCTGTCGTGGTCATGGGCGGGGCGCGCAGCGAGGGCGGCAACATCACGGCTTCCGCCGAATTCAACATCTGGGCCGACCCGGACGCGGCGGCCGAGGTGCTGGCCAGCGGCTGCGACGTCGTGATGTTCGGCCTGGACGCCACCCACCAGGTGCGGGCGACGGACGAGCGGATCGCGGCGGTCGAGGCGGTGGGGTCGCCGGCCGCCCGGACCGCGGCGGCCATGATGCGGTTCTCGCAACGGGTAGAGCGCGAGATCGTGGGCTGGCCGGCCCCGCCGGTGCACGACCCCTGCCCGATCGCCTGGCTGATCCGGCCGGAGCTGTTCGAGGTGAGGGCCTGTCGGATCGAGGTCGAGACGGCGTCGGACCTGACGCGCGGGCATACGGCGGTGGAGTTTCGGGTTCCCAAGGAGCAGGCGCCGCACCGCTGGGCCGTGAGCGCCGACGGTCAGGGGGTGTTCGACTTGCTGATCCAGACCCTGAGGGAGGCCGCGTGAGGATCACGGTCATCGGCTCGATCAACCTGGATCTGGTGGCGACGGCCGCCAGCCTGCCCGCCCCCGGAGAGACGGTAACGGGCGCGACACTGGCTCGCCACCCCGGCGGCAAGGGCGCGAACCAGGCGCTGGCCGCCCGGCGGCTTGGGGCGGAGGTGGCTCTGATCGGCCGGGTCGGGGCGGATTCGATGGCCGATGAGGCGCTGGCTCTGTTGCGGGCCGATGGGGTCGACCTTTCGGGCGTCGCGGTCGATCCGGAACAGCCGACCGGAGTGGCTCTGATCGCCGTGGACGGGACGGGGGAGAACCAGATCGTGGTCGCGGCGGGCGCCAACCATGCGGTCAGGCCGGCCGACCTGCCGGCGCGGATCGAAGGGCCGCTGGTGATGCAGCTGGAGCTGCCGGTCGAGACCGTCGAGGCGGCGGTGCAGCGCGCGGACGGCTTCGTGTGCGTGAACCTGGCGCCCGCACAGCTGGTGTCGGACGACCTGCTGCGGCGCGCCGACCTGCTGATCGTCAACGAGGGTGAGGCGGCCTTCTATGGACAGGCCCTGCACCAGGGCGGAGGGCGTGTGGTGGTGACCCGCGGCGCGCGGGGGGCGAGCCTTTTTGTCTCGGGCCGCGAGGTCGCCTCGGCCGAGCCGCCGCGCGTGGTGGCGGTGGACGCGACCGGGGCCGGCGACGCCTTCGTGGGGGCGATCGTGGTCGCGCTGCTGGAGGGGAAGGGGGACGCCGAGGCCCTCGCCTTCGCCTGCGCCGCCGGCGCCGCCGCCGCGACCTGGCCGGGGGCTCAGCCCTCGTTGCCGCGCAGGGCCGACCTGGCCCCTAGCACCCGTCCGCCGGGTGGCCC
This sequence comes from Pseudomonadota bacterium, assembly GCA_023386645.1. GTDB lineage: Bacteria > Pseudomonadota > Alphaproteobacteria > Caulobacterales > Caulobacteraceae > Brevundimonas. The sequence continues at coordinate 13,400 of JAEWJI010000049.1, read as the reverse complement.
GGTTTGGCGAAAAAGCGCGCGCGATTAACCTAGGTAGGTGATCCCGTTCATCCAGATGAACAAAGTGGGCTCCGGGTCGAGTTGACCTTGAGGAAACGGGATCATGCGTGGGGGCGAGTGGGGTAAGGTTCTGAAGTCGCTGGAACGGGCGATGGACGAGCGGGTGGTGAACACGGTGTTCGGCCGAACCCCGGTGATGCGGGAAACGGGTCCAAAGGGCCCGACGTCCCGTCCGGTCGAGGGGAACGAGGCGCGGGACGCGGCCGCCGAGGACCGCCGCTAGAAGGTCACCACCAGCCGGACGACCTCGCCGGCGTGCAGGCGGTCGAAGCCCTCGTTGATCTGGTCCAGCGGGATCGTCCCGCTCATCAACCGGTCCACCGGCAGGCGGCCCTGGCGGTAGAGGGCGACATAGCGGGGGATGTCGCGGCTGGGCACGCAGGTCCCGATGTAGGAGCCCTTCAGCGTCCGTTCCTCGCCCACCAGGGAGACGACGTTGACGGCCAAGGCCGCTTCGGGCGGAGGCAGGCCGGCCGTGACGGTCAGGCCGCCGCGCCGGGTCATCTTCCAGGCCGCCTCCAACGCCCGAACCGAGCCGGCCATCTCGATGGCGACATCCGCGCCGCCGTTTGTCAGGGCGCGGACCTGGTCGACGGCGTCGGGATCGGCGGCGTTGACGGTGCGGACCGGGCCGAGGGTGCGGGCCAGCGCCAGCTTGTCCTCCGACAGGTCGACCGCCACGACCGGCGAGGCGCCCGAGGCCAGAGCGCCGAGCACGCTGGCCAGGCCGACGCCGCCCAGGCCGACCACGACCACGCTCTGGCCCGCGCGCACCTGGGCCGTGTTCACCACCGCCCCGACGCCGGTCAGCACGGCGCAGCCGAACAGGGCGGCCTCCTCGAAGCTCAACTCCGGGTCGATCCTCACCAGGGAGCGGCGCGAGACCACGGCTCGGTCGGCGAAGGCCGAGCAGCCCAGGTGGTGGTTCAGTTGGCCCTCGGACCCACGCAGGCGTCGGCCGCCCCCCAGCAGTTCGCCGCGGCCGTTGGCGGCGGCGCCGGGCTCGCACAGGGCCGGACGGCCCTCGGCGCAGGGGCTGCAATGGCCGCAGGACGGCATGAACACCATGGCGACGTGATCGCCGACCGCGAGATCGGTTACGCCCTCGCCGAGAGCCTCGACCACGCCCGCGGCCTCGTGGCCCAGCGCCATCGGCATCGGGCGGGGCCGGTCCCCGTTGATGACGCTGAGGTCGGAGTGGCACAGACCAGCCGCCTTGATGGCCACCAGCACCTCGCCCGGGCCGGGCGGATCGAGCGCGATGGTCTCAATGCTCAGTGGGCGGCTGTCGGCGTAGGGGCGGGCGGCGCCCATGGCGCGTAGAACGGCGGCGCGGGTCTGAAGGCTCATGCAGAGCACGCTAGGCGCTTGACCCGGCGTCGGCCAAGCCCGACGCTACCCATCAGTCGGAGGGTGACGAGGCGCGATGAACGCGCTCAAGCAGCGAGCGACCGCGTCGCGAGCGCTAGCGCCCTCCCGCCAGGGAGAGGAAATGACCGGCACGATCGAACGTACGCGGCGCAGCGACTATCGGCGCTTTCAAGCCATCTCCACGCGGTGGATGGACAACGACATCTACGGCCACGTGAACAATGTGGTCTATTACTCGTGGTTCGACACCGCAGTGAACCGGCTGCTGGTCGTCAACGGCGTGCTGGACATCCACGACGGCAAGGTGATCGGCCTGGTGGTTGAGACGGGATGTCGGTACTTCTCGCCGACCGCCTTTCCCGACGAGATCCAGGCCGGGGTGCGGGTGGCGCACGTGGGGACGAGCTCGGTCCGCTACGAGATCGGCCTGTTCCGCAACGCCGAGGAGGAGGCCGCCGCCGTCGGCTATTTCGTGCACGTCTATGTCGACCGGGAGACCAAGCGGCCGGTTTCGGTGGACGACAAGATGCGCGGGTTCCTGGAGAGCTTGAGGGGGTGAGCGCGGGGAGAGCCCCTCCACCACCCGAAGGCGGTGGAGGGGCTGCCGGCCTCAGTCGTCGAGGTGGCCCATCAGGGCGAGCGCGCCGACGGCGGTGAGGACTCCGAGCGCGAAGGCGGCTACGATGGAGCCGGTGGCGACGGCGGTGGAGACGGTCACCGGGCGGGCCTCGTACCATTCGACGATGTCGGCCTCGTCGATATCGTCGTCGTCATAGATGTCATCGGCGTCGATGGCGGTCATGGCGCGGGCTCCGGGAGAGGTTGCGCCAGCCTAACCCCCGCCAGGCGACGCGGTTCCGCGAGGTATAGGGCCCACCGTGACAGCGGCCCGGCCATCCGCTAGAGGCGCGGCTCCAACGCCTCTACCAGTCCAGCGAAGCTCCATGGCCGGCCACTCGAAATTCAAGAACATCATGCACCGCAAGGGGCGCGCCGACGCCCAGCGCTCCAAGCTGTTCTCCAAGCTGTCGCGAGACATCACGGTCGCCGCCAAGTCGGGCCTGCCGGACCCGGCGATGAACCCCCGGCTGCGTCTGGCGGTGAACAACGCCAAGGCCGAGAGCCTGCCCAAGGACGTGATCCAGCGGGCGATCAACAAGGCCTCGGCCGGCGACGTCGATACGATGGAGGAGATCCGCTACGAAGGCCGGGGGCCGGGCGGCGTGGGGATCATCGTCGAGGCCCTGACCGATAACCGCAACCGCGCCGGGTCCAACATCCGCGCGGCGTTCAGCAAGAATGGCGGCGCGCTGGGCGAGATGAACTCGGTGGCCTTCATGTGGGACCGGGTCGGCAAGATCGTCTATCCGGCCGAGGCCGGCACCGAGGACGCCATCATGGAGGCGGCGATCGAGGCCGGGGCCCAGGATGTCGAGAGCGACCTGGTCAAGCCCGACATCTACGAGGACGCGCCGGGCCATACGATCTGGACGGCCTTCGAGGATCTGAACGACGTGGCCGAAGCCATGTCCAAGGTCCTGGGCGACCCGAAGTCGACAGCCATCGTCTGGAAGCCGCAGTCCGAGGTGCCGGTCACCGGCGACGCGGTCGGGACCCTGTTCAAGCTGCTGGACGCGCTCGACGCCGAGGACGACGTGCAGGCGGTCTATTCCAACGAGGACGTCTCTGACGAGGACGCGGCCAAGTACGCGGGCTGACCGCGTCCGCGCGACCTATGCTGGCGGATCTCGTCAGGTTCGGCCGCTTGTGATCGGGCTGGGCCTGTGGCCCGGTAGGCTGTGGCCAGCCTCCGTCTTCTCCGCATCGCCCTCCTGGGCCTGACGCTTGGCCTGGCCACGCCGGTCTGGGCTCAGGCCGGCCCCGACAGCCAGGCGGTCGCGGGGCAGCGCCGGCTGCTGGCCAAGGCGATCGCCTCCTTCGGAAGCGACCAGAGCGCGGCGGCGATCAACGCCCGCTGGGCCCTCGCGACCGCCCTGGCCAATGAGCAGCGCAATGCCGAGGCCGAGGCGGAGTATCTGGCGCTCGAAGCCATTCTGCTGCCGCGCCTGGGAGCCCAGGATCCCAACCTCGTCTTCCTGAAAAGCTGGATCGCCGAAATGCAGATGCGGCAGGCGCGGTGGGAGGAGGCGGTCGGGACGGCGCGACCCCTGCTGGCCCAGCTGCGCGCCGCATTCGGGGCGGAGCATGAGTCCGTTTATCGGACCCAGCTGGTGCTGGCGGCGTCGCTGGCCGCCCTGGAGCGTTACGCCGAGGCCGAGCCGCATGCGCGCGTCAACTTCGACCACTTCAGGCGAACCGGACGGATGGACGACGCCGCCGACATCGCCGCGACCCTGGCGGCGATCTATCGGAACACCGGGCGGCCGGACGAGGCGCGGGAAGTGCTGCTGCTGGTCGATGGCGGGGACGCGCTGCGGTCCCTGATCAACGAGGCGGAGCGAGCCGAAACGCCGGAGACCCAGGTCGCGGGCTGGCGCGCCGTGCTCGACGCCACGCCCCAGGACGATCCGACCCGGCCACAGGTCGAACTGAGACTGATCCTGGCTCTGAACGCCGTGGGAGGAACCGAAGAGGCCGAGGCGGCGGCGACCGGGGAGGCGATCGTCCGGGCCCGACGGCTGGCCGCCGAGGCGCGCGCGGCCGGCGACGAGAGGGTCCTGGCCAACGCCGAAAATCTCCTGGCCACCGCCCTGACCACCCGGGAGAGCGGGCCGACCACGTCCGCGGAGGCCGATGAGGCGCTTGCCATCCTGTATCGCCAGTGGCGCACGGCGGCGGACGCCGACGGCGAGGAGAGCCATGACGCCGTCGACGCCCGGATCGCCTACGCCATGTCGGCGGCGGCGGTCGACCGGCCCGACCTGGCCCTGCCGCACCTAGGCTGGCTGGAGGCCTATATGGCCGGCAACCCGGCGGCCATCGACCCCGAGACGGCGGCGTTCGTCGCCATGACCCGGGCCACGGCCCTGGGCCAGCAGGACGACCTGGCCGGCGCCTATCGTGCGCTGGCCCAGACGACGGAGCGCTTTCAGTCGGTGGCGATGACCCGATCGTCGATACAGGGTGAGCGGGACGCGGGTTATCTCGACCGGTGGTCCGGGCTGTTCAACATGCGCGTGAAGCTGGGGTGGCGGTATTCGGACCAGTTGCAGGGCGTCTCCGAGCCGGTCGCCCCGACGGCGCGGCCATGACGCGTATCGTCGTCATGCTCGGGCTCGCGATCCTGGCGGCCGGTAGCGCAGTCCCATTCGCCCACGCCGCACCACGACAGGCCGAGACGATGGACGCCGAGGCGCTGAACACCCGCTTCCGGGACGGAGTTTCGGCGTTCAACGCCGGGCGGGCGGCGGAGGCGGCGGCGATCTTCGGCGAGGTGACGGCGGCGGCGGAGCGTCTGTTGGGGCCGGATCATGAGCAGACCCTGATCGCGCGCAGCTGGCTGGCCTTCGCGGTGTTCAACGCCGGTGACTGGGCGCGGGGCTTCGTCGAGAGCCACGAGGTGGAGACGCGGGGCGCGCGGCTGGGCTCCGATCATGCGGCGCTGGACCGCGTGTCGGTGGTGCTGGCGGTGGAGGACGCGCGCGATGGGCGGATCGACCAGGGCGTGCGACGGCTGGAGGCCAGCCTGGAGCGCAACCGGCGATTGGGCGATGCGGAGCGGGCCGGCGGCGTGGCCAGCCTGTTGGCCATCTTTTACCGGCAGCTGGGGCGCGAGGCGGACGCGACGCGGGTGCTGGCCCTGAACGAGGCGGCCGATCCCCAGATCGACGCCTTCAACGCCATGCAGCTGGCCGTGCGGCGCGGCGACGACGAGGCCCTGCTGGCCGCCGCCGACCGGATGCTGGCCTTCACCGAGACCACGGCCGCATTGCGGGTCGGGGCGCTGATCGCGCGGGCGGGGGTGCTGGGCCGAAGGGGAGGGCGGGGCGATCGAGCGGCGGCCGGGGAGGCCGAGAGCGTTTTACGCGCGGCCGTGGCCGACCCCGTCCTGATGGAGGATCCGCTGAACGCCATGATGCTGAAGGCGGCGCTGGCGGACCAGCTCTATGATGTCGACGATCCCTCGGCCGACCCGGTTGCGACCGCCGAGGCGCTCGACCTCTGGCGGGAGACGGCGGAGACGAGCGCGCGGGTGCAGGGGCCGCGCCATCCCTCGACGGTCGGACGGCGGGTGGACCTGGCGCTGCGGCTGAACTGGGCCGGTCGAGGCGCGGAGGCCGAGGCGATCCTGGAGGCGTTGAGGGCCGAGGAAGCGGCCGAGCCCGGGCTGCTCGATCCCGTGCGTCGGGCGGAGACGGCGGCGGGCCTGGCCTCGGTTCGGCTGGATACGGGACGGGTGGCGGAAGCCTATGCCGTGCTGAGGACCGCGGCCGAGGACTGGCGCGCCTTCGCCCTGTCGCCCGGACAGCGGGATCAGGCGGGCGAGGCCCTGAGGTCGCGCGACAGCCTGTTCCGCAGCCAGGTGGCGATCGCCTGGGTCCTGGCGGAGCCGGGCGGCTAGGCGGCGACCGCCACGATCCCGATCAACAGGGCCATCAGCACCACCAGAACCGTGAGGCCGATCAGAGAGCCGCGACGGCGCCGCTCGGCCAGGGCTCGGCCCGCCGCCTCGTCGAGCCACAGGCGGCCGCCATCGGCCTCGTGCACCACGCCTTCGCGTTGGAGCCGGCGGAGCGCGTGGCGATGCTTGCGTCCATCCTGCGGCGACAGGGCGACGGCGGCCGGGGCCGACAGCGCGCCGGCCGAGCGCAGGTGGGCGACCAGACGCCGCTCGGCCCGTCGGGCGAGGGCCAGGTGGATGGCGACGGTCGAGGCGGCGTGGGACATGCGAAATCTCCGCTCGGTCGGCTCAGCCTAGTCGGGAACGGCGACGCTGTCCCGCCGTTTGCCGGGAATGCAGTTGACTGACGCGCCGGGGTTCGTGGCGACCCTGATCGCCGCCATCGTCGCGGGCGGCCTCATCGGTTTCGAGCGGGAGTGGCGGGGGCGGGCGGCCGGGTTCCGGACCCATATCCTGGTCTGCCTGGCCTCCGCCCTGCTGATGGAGGCGGCGGTGATGCAGGGAACGTGGCGGTTCGTGCCGCTCGCCGGCACCGCGATCGTCAGCGACCCCACCCGGATGGCGCACGGCGTCCTGACCGGGATCGGCTTCCTCTGCGCAGGGGTGATATTCCGCTCGGGCTTTTCGATCCATGGACTGACCACGGCCGCGTCGCTGTGGATCACGGCGGCGATCGGCATTCTGTTCGGCGCCGGCCTCTATGTGCTGGGGGCGATCGGGACAGTGCTGACGGGCGTGGTGCTGGTCGTCCTGCGGCTGGTCAGCCTGAGGCTGCCCGAGGCCCTGGTGGTCGATCTGTGGGTGGCGTGGAACAAGGGCTCCGCCGAGACCGAGGCGGCGGTGGAGGCGGCGCTCGAGGGCTGTCCCCGCACAGAGCGCGCGGATCGGTACGAGCTGGTCGAGCATGGCCGGGACGTCCGCCGCACCTTCCGGCTCAAGCCCCTTGGGCCGCAGCAGATCAAGGCGCTGGCCCAGCGACTGGACGGCATCGACGGACTGACGGGCTACGGCATCGATCCGAGGGACGACTGACGACGCTTGCGGGGCGCGGAGCGACGGGCCTAGTCTGGTGATTCGTCAGTTCCCGGAGGGATTTTCTTGATCGACTGGACGATGATCGGACCCGTGGCCGCAGCCATGACGGTGGGCGGGCTGATCGGGGTCGAGCGCACCTATCACGGACATCCGGCGGGGTTCCGGACCCATACGCTGGTGTGCCTGACGTCCTGCGTTCTGATGCTGGCGGCCATGCATCAGTCGACCTGGGCCTTCGCCGCCCTGCCCGGCCAGACGGTGGTGATCGATCCGACGCGGATGGCCCACGGCATACTGACGGGCATCGGCTTTCTGTGCGCTGGGGTGATCTTCCGCGAGGGGTTTTCGGTCAAGGGACTGACCACGGCGGCGTCGCTGTGGACGACATCGGCAATCGGCGTGCTGTTCGGGGTGGGCATGACCGCGCTGGCCGTGGTGGCAGCGGGGACGACCCTAACGGTGCTGGCGGTGCTGAGGCTGCTGGACGCGCGGCTGCCGCACGTCGCGGTGCTGGACGTGACGCTGACTTGGGTGGACGGCAAGGCCCCGGGCGAAAGGGCGCTGCGCGAGCTGTTGGTCCGCTCGGGCATAAAGGCCATGCGGATCGAACATGTGGTCGACCGCCAGACCAAGGTTCACCAGCATGCGATCAAGGCCAAGGGTCAGACGCCGCTGGATATCGAGGAGCTTTGCCGCCGCCTTTCGGAACTCGACGGCCTGACGGCCTTTTCCCTGATTCCCCGCGACGAGTAGCCTTGATCGCCGACCCGCGGCGACCATGTTCGGAAGTGCGGAAACAAGGACATCTGTGATGAAAAAGGGCTTTGTCGGCGACATCGAAAGTCTGACGGTCGAGAACACGGACTTCCGCCGTGTGCTCTATACGGGCGCCCACCTGCAGCTTGTCCTGATGACTCTGCCGCCCGGCGAGGAGATCGGCGAAGAGGTCCACGAGGACCACGACCAGTTCTTCCGCATCGAGCGCGGTTCCGGCCAGGTCGTGATCGACGGCCAGACCACCGCGATCAAGGACGACGACGCGGTCATCGTACCCGCCGGCGCGCGCCACAACATCATCAACACCGGCGATGAGCACTTGGCCCTGTACACCCTGTATGGGCCGCCCGAGCATCGTGACGGGGTGGTTCGGGCCACCCGGGCCGAGGCTGAGGCGCAGGAAGAACATTTCGACGGCGGGACGACCGAGTAGTCCCCCAGCCTGTTCGCTGGTTATTGTCCGTTAGGGCGTGCTCGGGCATGACTGGAACGGATGGCGAACGAAGCGACTCGAATCCTGGGCCTGGACCCCGGCCTGCGGCGCACCGGGTGGGGCGTGGTGGAGGCGCAGGGCTCGCGCCTGCGCTGGATCGCGCACGGGGTTGTCGCGCCACCGGAGGCCGCGCCGTTCAGCGAGCGGCTGCTGCATCTGCTCGAGGCCGTGGCCGAGGTCTGCGCGGCCCACGGCTGCGACGAGGCGGCGGTGGAGGAGGTCTTCGTCAACATGAACCCGGCCTCGACCCTGAAGCTGGGTCATGCGCGGGCGGCGGTGATGCTGGCGCCGGCGCGGAGTGGGCTGAGCGTCGCTGAATATTCGCCGAACCTGATCAAGAAGGCGGTGGTCGGGGCGGGTCATGCCGACAAGAGCCAGATCGCCTTCATGGTGAAGCGGCTGCTGCCGGCGGCCGGAGAGGTGAAGGCGGACGCGGCGGATGCGCTGGCCGTCGCAATCACCCACGCGCAGCTGAGGAAACGCGCCTTGCTGGCGGGAGCGGCGGCGTGATCGGGCGGCTTCGCGGGGTGCTGGCGGAGGTCGAGGAGGGGCATTGCCTGATCGACTGCGCGGGCGTGGGTTACGTGGTCACGTGCGGGGCACGGACGCTGCAACGCCTGCCGGCGCCGGGCGACGAGGTGACCCTGCATATCGAAAGCGCCTGGTCGGCCGAGAACGGTCCGCGCCTGTATGGCTTCCTGTCGCGCGACGAACGGCGGGCATTCACGACCCTGACGGGGATCCAGGGGGTGGGGCCGAAGGCGGCGCTGTCGGTGCTGGACGTGCTGCCGCCCGGGGAGTTGGCGAGCGCCGTGGCGCGCGACGACAAGGCGGCGGTTGGGCGGGCGAACGGGGTGGGACCGAAGCTCGCGCTGCGGATCGTCACGGAGCTGAAGGGCAAACCGCTGGGCGAGGCATCGTTCACGCCGTCGGCGGCGGGCGTTCATGTCGAGGCCGCTGCTCCGGTTCCGAGCACGACGGGAGAGGCGGTGTCGGCGCTCCTGGGACTGGGAGTAGTCGAGGTGAACGCACGCAGGGCTGTGGATCAGGCCCTGATCAGGCTGGGCGACGAGGCTGAACTGTCGGCGGTGATCCGCGCGGCTCTGCAGGAGCTGGGGCGGTGACCGATGATCGGATCATATCGCCGACGGCCGCGCCCGGAGAAGTCTTCGACCGCGCGCTACGGCCTCAGACGCTCGGCGAGTTCGTCGGGCAGGAGCAGGCGAAGAGCAATCTGAAGGTCTTCATCGAGGCGGCGCGGGCGCGGGGCGAGGCCTTGGACCACGTGCTGCTGTTCGGGCCGCCGGGACTGGGGAAGACGACGCTGGCGCAGATCGTGTCACGCGAGCTGGGGGTGGGGTTCCGAGCCACGTCTGGGCCGATCCTGGCCAAGGCGGGCGACCTGGCGGCCATCCTGACCAATCTCGAGCCACGCGACGTCCTGTTCATCGACGAGATCCATCGCCTGGCCCCGGCGGTCGAGGAGATCCTCTATCCGGCGATGGAGGACCATGTGCTGGACCTGATCATCGGCGAGGGGCCCTCGGCGCGGTCGGTGCGGATCGACCTGGCGCCCTTCACCCTGGTGGGGGCTACGACTCGGGCAGGGTTACTGGCCACGCCGCTCAGGGACCGCTTCGGCATCCCGCTGAGGCTTGAGTTCTACACCCCTGACGAACTGGTGCGGGTCATCTCGGGCGCGGCGCGCAAGATGGGCGCGGCGATCGATGACGAGGGCGCGCGCGAGATCGCCTCGCGCTCTCGCGGCACCCCGCGCGTGGCCGGGCGGCTGCTGCGCCGGGTGCGGGACTTCGCGACGGCGGAAGGGGCGCAGGTCATCAGCCGGATGGTCGCGGCGCGAGCGCTGAGCCGGCTGGAGATCGACGAGGCCGGGCTGGACGCCAACGACAGACGGTTCCTGAAGGCGCTGATCGAGAACTACGGGGGCGGACCGGTCGGGATGGACACGCTGGCGGCGGCCATCGCCGAGGCCCGCGACGCGGTCGAGGACGTGATCGAACCCTATCTGCTGCAACAGGGCTTCATCCAGAGGACCCCGCGCGGTCGCATGGCCTGCGCCCGGGCCTACAGCCACCTGGGGCTGGCCGAGCCGCCGAAAGCTTCCGCGTCGGGGCCTGGGGACCTGTTCGGATGACCGCGCGAACGCCCGTCCCGCCCTACTATGCGGTGATCTTCACCTCGCTGCGGACGCCGGGGGAAGACGGCTACGACGCCATGAGCGGAGCCATGGTCGAACTGGCGCGGGCGCAACCGGGATTTCTTGGACTGGAAAGCGCCCGCGACGGGGTGGGGATAACCGTCAGCTATTGGACCGACCTGGACGCCATCGTCGCCTGGAAGGCCGATGTCCGCCACCTGGCGGCGCAGAAGGCCGGGCGGGAGCGGTGGTACGAGGATTACCGGGTCCGCATCGCGCGGGTCGAACGAGACTACGGGATGGATCGCGCCGGCTAGCGCGAGTGCAGGTTCCTTCGCGAGGGGCGGGCAGCTATCGTGAAGTCGCCGCCCCGGCCTCATCAACGCCGGCCGCGACGCCCGTGGAGCCGCATGTCTGACACCCCCACCGCCGGACGTTTCGAGGGACGCGAGCATCGGCTGCCGGTGCGGGTCTACTATGAGGACACCGACTTCACCGGCCTGGTGTATCACGGCAACTATGTTCGATATTTCGAGCGGGGGCGCTCGGACTGCCTGCGGTTGATGGGAATAGGGCACGCCGAACTGCTGGAGGGCGACGAGCCGCTGGCTTTCGTGGTGTCGAGGATGGACCTGAGGTTCCTCAAGCCCGCGCGGATCGACGACGCCCTGGTGGTCCGCACCCTCTATCAGGCGGTGAAGGGACCCCGGCTTATCATCGAGCAGGCGATCACGCGCGGCGAGGAGGTGCTGTGCCGGGCCGAAGTCGAGGCGGTGTGCATCCATCTGGACGGCCGGCCCCGGCGGCCGACCCGCGCCCTGATCGAGAAGGTTCGGCCCTGGCTGGCGAGCGAGGGCGACGAAGGCTAGGCTCGCCTTCATGTCAGACAAGCCCGCCATGAGCCCCGCCGACCGTCAGGCCCTCTCTGTGATCCTGGTCATCGCCCTGCTGGCCGTGATCGCCCTGGGCGGCGGCCTCGTCGGCTGCCCCTACTACAAGGTCTGGGAGCGCAAGATGGCGGGCCAGGCCGAGCTGCAGTACCAGCAGGGCGCGCGCCAGGCGCTGATCGCCCAAGCCAAGGCCGAGGACGAGGCGGCCATCAGCCGGGCCGAGGCGGCGACCCGGCGGGTGCGCGGCTGGGCCGACGCGGCGCGGCGGGGCTGCGCCGATCTGGGCCGTCCGGGCGACCGCGCGTGCGAGGATCAGCTGCTGAGAGACGCGGCGACCTATTCGATCGCCAAGGAGGGCCACGAGGGCGTGATCATCTCGGTGGGCGCGCCGGTCGCCGTGGCCGTTCAGCCGCAACGGAACGGAAACGGCGGCTGATGGCCGCGCCCCGCCCTGAAATCGCCACCGCCGGCGTCTGACAACAGCCCGACAAGACCGAAGGACTTCGCATGACCGCGCCCGTCGCCGACGCCTCGATGCTGAACCCCGTGACCCTGTTCCTCGCCGCCGACTGGGTGGTGAAGGCGGTGATGATCGGCCTGGCCCTGGCGTCGCTGTGGTCGTGGACCGTGATCATCGACAAGGCCTTCCGCATCATGGCGCTGAATCGCCAGGCCAACGCCTTCGAGAAGGCCGTGACCTCGGGCCGGTCGCTGGAGGACGTGGCGGCCCAGGCCGGCCCGGAGCCTCGCCACGCCCTGCCGCGCATGCTGGTGATCGCCCTGTCGGAATGGAGGGACGCGCGGTCCAAGGGCGCGCTCAGCGACACCCAGGGCAACCTTCTGATCGCCCGCATCGACCGGGCCCTCGACAGCCTGATCGCGCGCGAGGGCCAGCGGATCGAGGATGGACTGGGCGTGCTGTCGGTGGTGGCCACCTCCTCGCCCTTCATCGGCCTGTTCGGCACGGTGTGGGGGATCATGAACGCCTTCGGCCGCATCGCCGAGGCGGGCAATACCAACCTGACCACCGTGGCGCCGGCCATCGCCGAGGCCCTGTTCGCGACCGCGATCGGCCTGGCGGCGGCCATCCCGGCCTATATCGCCTACAACAAGTTCTCGATCGACGCGGGCAAGTTCACCGGGCGGCTGGAGAGCTTCGCCGACGATCTGCAGGCCGCCGTGGCGCGTAGGCTGGGCGGCGGAGCCGCGGGCGGCCAGCCCGCCCCGACCCCGCCCGCCGCGCCGATCCGCCGGGAGTTCTGAGCATGGCCCTGGGTGGAGCCGGGGGCGGCGGCCACGTGCGCGGACGCAGACGAGCGCGCAAGCGCCCGCTGAGCGAAATCAACGTCACGCCGCTGGTGGACGTGATGCTGGTGCTGCTGATCATCTTCATGATCTCGGCGCCGCTGCTGACGGTCGGGGTGCCGGTCGAACTGCCGCAGACCGAGGCCAGCGCGGTGCAGACTGATAACGAGCCGGTCACCGTCACCATCGACCGGACCGGCGCGATCTTCATCGGCGAGGACGAGGTCGGGTTCGACGCCCTGGTCGGCCGGATCGGGGCGACCGAGGACGCGAGGGGCCAGAAGCCCGTGTTCGTGCGCGCCGACGGCCGGGCGCCCTATCAGGCGGTGGCGCGGGTGATGGCGCGGCTGTCGGCCAACGGCTTCACCAAGCTGAACCTGATCACCGACACGGCGCCGGAGGCCTCGCCGGCGCTACGCCCCGCCACGGCTGCGGGAGCGGACTGACGCATGCGGCGGCCCAGCCCGGCGATCCCGGCCGCCCTGGCCCTGCACGCGGGCGTCGCGGCCCTGTTCTTCGTGCGCTGGCCGGACCGCGAGGAGATCACGCCGCTGGTGCAGTCGGTGCCGGTGTCGATCGTGTCGGACGTGGTGATCGAGGCGGCGGCCCCCGACAATCCGCAGCCTGAGCCTTCGGTCGATGACGCCGCGACCGCGCCGCCGCCGCCCGAGGCCTCTCCGCCCCCACCCGTCCCGGCGCCCACGCCGACCCCGACGCCCCGTCCCCAGC
>JAEWJI010000050.1 GCA_023386645.1 Pseudomonadota bacterium | reverse complement strand
TGGAACGGAAGACGGCCAGGCGCCGGCGATTGAGGGGCGTCATCAGCCGCGTGCCTCGAAGTCGATGCGCGGGTCGACGATCGTGTACATGATGTCGCCGAGGATTCCCATGATCAGGCCGATCAAGCCGAAGAAATAGAGCGTGCCGAACATGACGGGATAGTCGCGGTTCAGCGCGGCCTCGAAGCCCAGCAGGCCGAGTCCGTCGAGTGAGAAGATGACCTCGATCAGCATCGATCCGGTGAACAGCACGCCGATGAAGGCGGCGGGGAAGCCCGCGATCACGATCAGCATGGCGTTGCGGAAGACGTGGCCGTAGAGGATGCGGCGCTCGGCCAGGCCCTTGGCGCGGGCCGTCAGCACGTACTGCTTGTGGATCTCCTCGACGAACGAGTTCTTGGTGAGAAAGGTGAGCGTGGCGAAGCCGCCGATCACCATGGCGCCGACCGGCAGAACGATGTGCCACAGGTAATCGAGAACCTGGTCGACGGTGCTCATCGAAGCCCAATCGTCGGAAACCAGGCCGCGCAACGGGAACCACTTGAAGTAGCTGCCGCCGGCAAACAGCACGACGAGCAGCAGGGCGAACAGGAAGCTCGGGATGGCGTTGAGCACGACCAGCACGGTCGAGCTCGCGACGTCGAACCGCGATCCGTCGCGCACGGCCTTGGCGATGCCGAGTGGAATCGAGATCCAGTAGATCAGCAGGGTCGTCCACAGGCCGAGCGAGATCGAGACCGGCATCTTCTCCAGCACGAGGTCGACGACGCTGCGGTTGCGGAAGAAACTGTCGCCGAAATCGAACACCAGGTAGTTCTTCATCATCAGGAAGAACCGCTCGTAGGCCGGCTTGTCGAAGCCGTACATCTTCTCGATGCGTTGGATCAGCTCCTTGGGCAGGCCGCGCGCACCGCGATAGACTCCGTCGCCGCCCGATGCGTCGTTCCGCGCGACCGTCTCGCCGCCGGTCGAGCTGCCGGCGAACCGCTCGGTGGCGCCGACCGCGGTGCCCTGCATCTGCGAAATCATCTGCTCGACCGGCCCGCCGGGTGCGGCCTGGATGATGAAGAAGTTGAGGATCATGATGCCGAGCAGGGTGGGCACCACCAGCATCAGGCGTCGCAGGATGTAGGCTAGCATCAGAGCGTCATCGGACCGTGGGCCTCCAGGCCCGCATCTTCGTTGTCGTCATGAGCGGGCCCGGAGGCCCGCGGTCCGATGATCACTTCCGCTCCCCGTTCTGCAGGGCCTTGTCCTTGGCCTCGTCGATCCACCAGGTGTCGAGGGCGACGGGCGAATATTTGGCGCTCTTCTCCGGACGGGAAAAGCGATTCCAGTAGGCGACGAAGGCCTTGGGATTGTGCCAGTTGGGCACCACGAAGTGGCTCCACAACAGCACGCGGTCGAGTGCCCGGGTGACGTTGATCAGGCTCTCGCGATCGGGGGCGGCGATCAGCGTTTCGACCAGGCGATCGATCGCCTCGTCCCTGATGCCGATCGTGTTGCGGCTGCCCGGCGTGGCGCCCGCCTTCGAGCCCCAGAAGTCGCGCTGCTCGTTGCCCGGCGACAGCGACTGGCCGAAGCTCTCGACCATCATGTCGAAGTCGAACTCGTCATTGCGGCGCTTGAATTGCGCGGTATCGATGGTGCGCACGCTCATGTCGACGCCGATGCGCTCGAGGTTCTGCTTGTAGGGCAGCACGACACGCTCGAAGCTGGCGTCGTTCAGGAGCATCTCGAAGGCGAGCTTCTTGCCCGTCTTCGTCTCGGTCATCTTGCCGTCCTTGACCTCCCAGCCGGCCTCCTTGAACAGCGTCAGTGCGCGGCGGGCAAGGTCACGCACGTTTCCGGTCCCGTCGCTCTCCGGCAGGGCAAATTCCTTGGTGAATATCTCGTCGGGGATCTTGCCGCGCAACGGCTCGAGGTATTTCAGCTCGGCAGGCGTCGGCAGGCCCGACGACGCGAGCTCGGAATTGCCGAAGAACGAGATGTTGCGCCGGTACATCCCGTAGAACAGGTTCTTGTTGGTCCAGGCGAAGTCGAACATGGTGCCGATCGCCTCGCGCACCCGTCGGTCCTTGAAGAAGTCGCGCCGCGTATTGAAGGCGAAGCATTGCATGCCCGACGGCAGCTCGTGCGGGATCTCCGCCTTGATGATGCGGCCGTCGCGCACCGCCGGGATGTCGTAGCCGGTGGCCCAGTTGCGCGCGATGTTCTCCTGGCGGATGTCGATGTCGCCCGCCTTGAAGGCCTCGAACTGCACGGTGACATCTCGGTAGTATTCGTAGCGTATCAGCTCATAGTTGTTGCGCCCGCGATTCATCCAGAGATCCTTGGCCCACCAGTCCGGTACGCGACGGTAGGTGATGGAACGGCCGGCATCGAACGAATCGACCTTGTAGGCGCCGCTGCCCAGCGGAATCTCGAGCGAGACCTTCTCGAAGTCGCGATTGGCCCACCACTTGGAGGGCAGAACCGGCAACTGGCCGATGATCAGCGGCAGCTCCTTGTTGGTGTTGTCGCGGAAGGTGAACAGCACCTTGCGATCGCCGACTTTCTCCGCCTTGAGCACGTCCCCGTAATAGAAGGCAAAGTTGGGCAGGCCCTTGGCCTTCAGCGTGTCGAAGGTCCAGATCACGTCCTCGACGGTGATCGGGCTGCCGTCATGCCAGCGCGCCTGAGGCCGCAGAGTGAAGGCCGCCCACGAGCGGTCGTCCGGCCATTCGATGCTCTCGGCGATCAGGCCGTACTCGGT
>JAEWJI010000046.1 GCA_023386645.1 Pseudomonadota bacterium | reverse complement strand
GTACTGCACTTGCATCGCGTCGGGCCGCCCGCCCTGATCGGAATGGCCCAGGTGGATGAACCCGGTCGCGAGGTCGGGGGCTCTCACGGCCGTACCCCGTCGCGTGATCCGGCAGTGACGCGGGTCGAGATCTTGAGCATCAGTACAACTTTCGCTCGGTCAGGGTGTCAGATCTTTAGCGACGTCGACGAGCACCTTGCCGACCGCGTGGTGTTCGACCGCGCTGTGGGCGAGTTCGGTCTCGGCGAGTGTGTAGCGCGTGATGGGCAGCCCGGCGGCATCGCCCACGGTGAGCGCTCCTTCGGCGACCGCGGTACTCACTGACTGCACGGCGCGGTGCTTCTGGGCCAGCGTCGTGGTGTAGGTGAGGATGAAGGACACCTGAATGTTCTTGGTCATCGCCGGTATCGACGGAATGGATGTCGTGCCGTCGCCGGGGGTGTAGATCGAGATGCCACCATGCTGGCCGATCATGGCCATGTCGGCCGCGATGTTGGCTTGAGCGTTGACCTCGACGATGAGGTCCACTCCGTGCTCGGCGATGCCGGAAACCTCATCGGGTACGTCGACTTCACGGTAGTTGAGAACGTGGTGCGCTCCGGCTGCCCGAGCGTGTCAAGTTTTCTGTGTAGGTCGGTTGTCTGAAACCTTCAGTGTTGGTGGTGCTTACAGATAGCGTTCGATGCGGTCTGGGTAGACCAGGGTGAGTTGTTCGAGTGCTTTCTTCCAGTTGGTGACCACTTGTCCTTCCACGAGGCGTCCGGGGGCGGTTCGGCAGCGTTTCTGACCGCGTTCCTTGGCGCGTTCGGCGGCGCGTTTGTCTTCGATGTTGCAGATGGCCAGCCAGAGCAGTTTGACCACCGCAGCGTCGGTGGGGAACTGGCCGCGGTTCTTGGTGACTTTGCGCAGTTGGTAGTTCAGCGATTCGATCGAGTTGGTTGTGTAGATCACCCGACGCAGCTCGGGAGGGAACGCCAGAAACGGGATGAACTGCTCCCAGGACCGTTCGAAAACCTTGGTCACAGTGGGGTTTTTCTTCCCCAGCTCCGAGGCGGCGAACGCATCCAATTCCGCCCGAGCGGCATCAGCGTCGGGTGCGGTGTAAACCGGTTTGAGCGCGGCGGCCACAGCTTTGCGATCGCTGTAGGACACGAACCGCAACGCGTTGCGGATCAGATGCACCACACACGTTTGCACCGCGGCTTGTGACCAGGTCGCCGCGATCGCCTCGGGGAACCCGGTCAGCCCGTCGCAGCACACGATCAGCACGTCTTTGATGCCGCGATTGGCCAGATCAGCGCACACCGACGCCCAAAACGCCGCCCCTTCGTTCTGCTGGACCCAGATCCCCAGGACATGCTTGATCCCGGCCATATCGACGCCCACGGCGATGTGAGCGGCCTTGTTGCGGGTGTGACCGCCGTCTTTGACCTTGACGATGATCGCGTCGAGGAAAATCACCGGGTAGATCGGATCGAGCGGGCGGCGCTGCCACGCCAGGACCTCATCGGAGATCTCATCGACGATCTTGGAGATCGTCTCATGCGAAACCTGGGTGCCGATCGTGGATTCCAGGTGAAATTGGATGTCGCGCAACGTCATTCCACCGGCATACAGCGAAATGATCATGTCATCGAGCCCGCCGGTACGACGCTGGCCCTTGGGCACCAGCGTCGGGGTGAATGAGCCATCCCGATCGCGCGGGACGTCCAGGGGCACCGGGCCGGCCTCGGTGGCCACCGTCTTGGGTGAGCTGCCGTTGCGTGCGTTGGGTAGCGACCGGCCGGCCGGGTCCCCCTTCTCATAGCCCAGATGATCGGTCAGCTCGGCAGCCAGGCCGCGTTCCAGGGCCAGTTTGATCAACCCAGGCAGCAAGCCACCCTCACCGGTCAACGCGACCTCGCCGGTATCGATCTGAGCCAGCAGCCCATCGACTGCCCCCGAGGCCCGAAGCGCCTCGGCCATCTCCACGGTAGAGCCGGCCTCAGCCAGCGTCCCGTCCACGTCCTTGCCATCCGTCACGTCCTGCGATCCTTCCGTTAGGACCTACACAGAACATCTGACCCCCCCGGCTGCCCGAGCCAACCGCCCCTTGGTCTGGTCACTGACCGTGGCGATGACCTCGGCGCCCGCCCATCGAGCAAGTTGGATGGCCGCATTGCCGACCGCGCCGGCGCCGCCGGCCACGAGCACGTAGCGCCCACTCAGCGCACCTGCAGACAGTTCCAGCGGACCCTCGGCGAGAGAGGTGAGCGCGCGGTGGGCGGTCAACGCGGGGATTCCCAGCGAAGCACCGACGTCGAACGACACCTCCGCGGGCAATCGAACGGCCTGGATCGCCGGTACCACGACGTATTCCTGGGCGGTGCCTTCGGTGCGTTGCCATGCGACATCCCACAACCACACGCGGTCGCCGACCTCGATGCCGTCGACGTGCTCGCCGACCGCGTCGACGATTCCCGCACCATCCTGTCCGGGGACGTACGTGGTGGCTACGACGTCGCGATCCCGGCGGCGAGCGTCCAGATCCGTCGGATTGACCCCCGCCACGACGACACGGACACGAACTTCCCCGGCATCGACGGGCGGAATCGGCCGATCGATGAGCTCAAGTACCGAATCCCCGCCCGGGTGGTAAACGATCGCCCTCACTGCCCGGACTTCACCAGTCGAATCGGCGTCGCGCCGATGTGCTTGCGAATGATCAGGTACGGCAGGATCCGGTCGTCGACGCCGGTATTAAACAGCGGCGAACGGGGCAACTGGTTGACGCTGACATACAGGTAGCC
>JAEWJI010000005.1 GCA_023386645.1 Pseudomonadota bacterium | reverse complement strand
GGGCGGCGGAGGCGGCGGGGCCCCGCGCGCCATGCGGGCGCCCGTCACCACGATCTCGTCCACATTGGTCGCCTGTTCGCTACCGGAAGCGTAGGACGGCCAGCCCGCCAGGACGTCCGTCTGGCAGGCGCGGCCGGTCGGATCGATCACCCGCACCGCGCCGAGGCGGGTCCCCGCGTTCTCGGCCGCCGCCTCCGCTCGCCGCCGCGCGTCGCGCACGGCCTCGGCCGCCAGCCGGGTCTTCCACTCGTTCTCGGCCTCCAGAGAGAAGAAGACCTGGCCGATGGCCGTCGGCTGGGCCGCGACCACGGTTGCATACACCCGCTCCAGGATCGCCACGTCGCGGATGCGCACGGTGACGTTGGCGTTGGCCTGATAGCGCTCGATCCGGTCGGCCCGCTGGTTGTCGCGGAGATTGCCCTGTTCGTCGCGGTACTGGTCGTAGAGCGGCCGGGTGGACAGGGTGGTCTCGACCCGCAGGGCGTCCACCCCATAGGCGGCCAGGGCCTGGCTGAGCGCACGCACCTGATCGGCGGCCTTGCGCGAGGCGTCGGCGGCGGATCGCTCGACGCTCTGGAACGTGGCCGAGAACTGGGCGCGGTTGGCGGCGATCTCGGTGCGGACATGGCCGACCGAGGCGATCACCGGTTCGCGCATCCACCAGGGGGCGGGCACATACTGGGCGCCGAGGCTGGCCGGCGGGGTCTGGGCCAGGGCCGGGCCGGCGGCTCCGGCCGCCAGGGCGGCGAGCAATCCAAGGGTCGAACGGGCGATCATGGGCGAACTCCTGCGAAGACCCCAGGACCTTCGCCCGGCCCGAGACATCCGTAAACCGGCATTCCTTGCAGGCCCGCCCGTCGGGCGTTAGACCGCCGCCCGACGCGGCGCTCGCCGCCGGAACCCCTCGCCTGAACGGAGACTTCCCATGGCTCGCGCCAAGATCGCCCTCATCGGCGCCGGCATGATCGGCGGCACCCTGGCCCACATCTGCGCGCGCGAGGGCCTGGGCGACGTCATCCTGTTCGACATCGCCGAGGGCACGCCCCAGGGCAAGGCGCTGGACATCTACCAGGGCTCGGCCGTCTTTAACCAGGACGTCAGCCTGAAGGGCGCCAACGACTACGCCGACATCGCCGGCGCCGACGTCTGCATCGTCACCGCCGGGGTGCCGCGCAAGCCGGGCATGAGCCGCGACGACCTGATCGGCATTAATCTGAAGGTCATGAAGGCCGTGGGTGAGGGCATCAAGGCGCACGCGCCGAACGCCTTCGTGATCTGCATCACCAACCCGCTCGACGCCATGGTCTGGGCGCTGCAGAAGTTCTCGGGCCTGCCCAAGGAGAAGGTCGTCGGCATGGCCGGCGTGCTGGACTCGTCGCGCTTCGCCATGTTCCTGGCCGAGAAGACCGGGGTGTCGATCCAGGACATCCACGCCTGGACCCTGGGCGGTCACGGCGACGACATGGTGCCGATGGTGCGCCACTCCACCGTCGGCGGCCTGCCCCTGCCCGACGCGGTCAAGGCCGGATTCCTGTCCCAGGAAGACCTCGACCAGATCGTCGACCGCACCCGCAAGGGCGGCGGCGAGATCGTGGCCCTGCTGAAGACCGGCTCGGCCTTCTACGCCCCGGCCGAGAGCGCCGTGGTCATGGCCCGCTCTTACCTGCTGGACCAGAAGCGCGTCCTGCCCTGCGCCGTCTGGCTGTCGGGCGAATACGGCCTGTCGGACCTCTACGTCGGCGTCCCGGCCCTGATCGGAGCGGGCGGCGTCGAGAAGGTGGTCGAGTTCACCACCAACGACGACGAGAAGGCCATGCTGGCCAAGTCGGTCGACTCGGTGAAGGGCCTGATCGAGGCCTGCAAGCAGGCCGACCCGTCGCTGGCCTGAGGCCAGCGCGGGCTACGCCCACGACACGATCCCTCGCGGTTTGAGCGCCTGTCCTCCCCGTCCCGCGATGGGGAGGGATACGCGAGGACCGCGGCTGCTCTACTGCCCGGCCTGAGCTGGCGGCGGGGTCACGGTGCGGCCCAGGTCGGCGATCAGGCTGCGCCAGACCTGAATAGGATCGTCCAGCTGATCCGCGCCGACCGTGGGGACCAGCAGGATGTCGTATTGCGCCACCGCCGTGCCCTCCGTCCCGGTTTCAGGGGCCGCATAGAAGGCCTTCACGAAGCGGCGCTCGCTGTTCCACAGGTCGACCACGTCCCGCGTCGCCTGGGGCCCGGAGAAGGCGGCTGTCAGTTGCAGGTCGGGGCAGGCGCCTTCGCGGCACGAGAACAGGGTGGCGACCCACCGCACCGGGCCATCCGTGACCCTGAGGTAGAGTCGGTCGCCCTCGGCCTGAGGCGGCGAGACCTCCAGCCCGAGAGCCATGAGCCGGGCGGAGATCTCCGTCGCCGGGAGCCCGTTCCAGCTCGCCGGTTGGGCCTGGGCGGCGGGCTCGGCGGCGTCCTGCGCCATCGCCGGCGCGGCCGTCAGGATCATGGTCAGGGCGATAAGCGCGGCCTTCATGCGGTTCTCCAGCGTTGAGGGCTGACGGTGCAGGGCGATCAAGGCGCGGATTTGGCCGAGGCGTCCAGCCAGGACGCGCTCGCCATCTCATTGAGGCGCGAGACCGTCCGCTCGAACTCGAAGGCGCCCTCGCCCTTCGGATAGAGAGCTTCCGGGGCGGCGTCCGCGAGGACCACCAGGCGTGTGCGCGCCTCATAGAGGGCGTCGATCAGGGTCACCAGCCGCCGGGCCGCCTGTTTCCGGTCCGGAACCAGCTCGGGCACATCCTCCAGGAACAGGGTGTGGAAGCGCCTGGCGATGGCCAGATAATCCTGGGCCCCGAGGGGCCGGTCGCACAGCTCCGCGAAGGTCGCCCGCGCCAGCGATCCGGCCGTCCGTTCGATCACCACCTGCCGCCCCTGGACGGCCAGGGTCGTCGGCTCCTCGCTCTCGCCGCCCTTCAGATCCCGCCACAGGGTCTCGAACCCGTGCCGCCCGACCTCGCCCTCGAACCAGACGGGCGAGCCCCGCATCCGGTCCAGCCGCCAGTCCTTCAGCCCGGCCACCTCGACCACTTCGCAGCGCCGCTCGATCTCGGCGATGAAGGGCAGGAAAAGCTGGCGGTTCAGGCCGTTCTTGTAGAGATCTCCGGGCGCGCGGTTGGAGGTGACGGCCAGCACCACCTTCCGTTCGAACAGGGCCTCGAACAGCCGTCCCAGGATCATGGCGTCGGCGATGTCGGTGACCTGCAGTTCGTCGAAACAGAGCAGCCGCGCCTCGGACGCGATCAGGGCCGCGACCGGCTCGATCGGATCGTCCCCGCGCCATTGGCCGAAGGTCGCCTGCCGCGCCGCCCGGTCGCCCTTGCGCCAAGCGTCCACCAGACCGTGCACCCGGGCCATGAAGGCGTGGAAGTGCGCCCGCATCCGCCTCGGCTCCGGCGCATGGGCGACGAACAGGTCCATCAGCATGGACTTGCCCCGCCCCGGCGGCCCCCAGATGTAGAGCCCCCGCACCTCCGGCATCCGGCCGAACAGCCCCTTGCGGCCCAGGTCCGCCTCCAGCCGCTCCAGCGCATCCAGCAGCGGCCCCTGCGCCGGATCGGGCGCGAGCACGCCCTCCTGCACGCGCAGGTCATAGGCGGAGCGGATGCGGGACGTCATGGCGCGGGCTTAGCTGGCGCCGATGACGGGGGGAAGCGAAGGCGGTCCTTCCCCAGCTCGCCAGAAGGGTAAGATACGGGCGCATCTCCCCGATGATCCGGGCGCTCGCGCCGGAATCTCCTGTTCGATCAATGCCTGTCCCGTGTCTCGACCCATTTAGCGCCCCAGCCTTTGGCGCTGGGGCATGCTTTCCGCGTCCTGTCGCACAGGGAGGCTCGCTCGGCCGGCGATCCGAAGCGGCGGCGGGAGTGAAGGCAGCGGGCCGCGACCGATCTTCGGATTTGGGACGCGGGAACTGAGCAGATGCAACTCTGGTCGGTTCAGGAACGGGGAGAAGCGCCCGTTCGGTCCAGCTGGAGGTCGTCGGCCTCCGCTGCCCGCCGCGAGCAGAACGGGACGACGTTAAGAGC
>JAEWJI010000018.1 GCA_023386645.1 Pseudomonadota bacterium | reverse complement strand
TGCTGCGGCACCGGCTCATAGTGGTCGTACTGCATGGTGAAGGCCGCGCGGCCCTGAGACATGCCGCGCAGGGTGTTCACGTAGCCGAACATGTTGGCCAGCGGCACGAAGGCGTCCACGACGATGGCGTTGCCGCGCACGTCCTGGCCCTGGATCATGCCGCGACGACCGTTCAGGTCGCCGAAGACCGAACCCAGGTACTCTTCCGGGGTCACGACCTCGACGGCCATGATCGGCTCGAGCAGCTTGGGCGCGCCCTTTTCCTTCAGTTCGCGGAAGGCGGCGCGGGCCGCGATCTCGAACGCCAGCACGCTGGAGTCGACGTCGTGGAACTTGCCGTCGGTCAGGGTGGCCTTGAAGTCGATCAGCGGGAAGCCGGCCAGAAGGCCGCTGTCCTTGGCCGACTCGAGGCCCTTCTCCACGCCCGGGATGTATTCCTTGGGAATGGCGCCGCCGACGATCTGGTTCTCGAACACGAAGCCCGAGCCAGGTTCGCCCGGCTCGAAGGTGATGATGACGCGGGCGAACTGGCCCGTGCCGCCGGTCTGCTTCTTGTGCGTGTAGTCGATCTCGACCTTGCGGCCGAGCGATTCACGATAGGCCACCTGCGGGGCGCCGATGTTGGCGTCGACCTTGTAGGTCCGGCGCAGGATGTCGATCTTGATGTCGAGGTGCAGTTCGCCCATCCCCTTGAGGATGGTCTGGCCGCTCTCGAAATCGGTCGAGACGGTGAAGGACGGGTCCTCCGAGGCCAGCTTCTGCAGGGCCACGCCCAGCTTCTCCTGGTCGGCCTTGGACTTGGGCTCGACGGCGATCTCGATCACCGGGGCGGGGAATTCCATCTTCTCGAGGATGACCGGCGACTTGATCGGGTCGCACAGGGTGTCGCCGGTGCGGGTCTCCTTCAGGCCGGCCAGGGCGACGATGTCGCCGGCGTAGGCTTCCTTGATGTCCTCGCGGTTGTTCGAGTGCATCTGCAGCATGCGGCCGACGCGCTCCTTCTTGTCGCGGCTGGAGTTCAGCAGCGACATGCCGGTTTCCATCTTGCCGGAGTACAGGCGGCAGAAGGTCAGCGTGCCGACGAACGGGTCGTCCATGATCTTGAACGCCAGCACCGAAAGGGGCTCGTCGTCCGAGGCCTTGCGGGTGATCGGCTCTTCCGTCTTGAAGTCGATGCCCGGGGTGGCCGGGATGTCGACCGGCGACGGCAGTTAGTCGACGACGGCGTCGAGCAGGGGCTGGACGCCCTTGTTCTTGAAGGCCGAGCCGGCGAGGATCGGATAGAAGGCGCCCGTGATGACCGCCTTGCGGATGCAGCGCTTCAGGGTCTCGACCGAAGGTTCCTCACCGCCGAGATAGGCTTCCATCGCCTCGTCGTCGAGCTCGACGGCGTTGTCGACCAGATACTGACGGGCGGCGTCGACGGCGTCCTTCATGTCGGCCGGGATGTCGCGCACCTCGCCCTCGGCGCCGACCTGGTCGGACTCCCAGACGAGGGCCTTCATCTCGACCAGGTCGACCACGCCCTTCAGGTTGGACTCGGCGCCGATCGGCAGCTGGATCGGCACGGCCTTGGCGCCCAGGCGGTCGCGGATCGACTCGACCGACTTGTCGAAGTCGGCGCCGATCTTGTCCATCTTGTTGACGAAGACGATGCGCGGAACCTTGTACTTGTCGGCCTGGCGCCAGACGGTCTCGGTCTGCGGTTCGACGCCGGCGTTGCCGTCCAGCACGGTCACGGCCCCGTCCAGCACGCGCAGCGAGCGCTCGACCTCGATGGTGAAGTCGACGTGGCCGGGGGTGTCGATGATGTTGAGGCGCTTGCCCTTCCAGAAGGCGGTCGTCGCGGCGGACGTGATGGTGATGCCGCGTTCCTGCTCCTGGTCCATCCAGTCCATCGTCGAGGCCCCGTCGTGGGTCTCGCCGATCTTGTGGTTCTTGCCGGTGTAGAACAGGATCCGCTCGGTCGTCGTCGTCTTGCCGGCGTCGATGTGCGCCATGATGCCGAAGTTGCGGTAGTCTTCGATTTTATGCGTGCGGGGCATGGGAGCGTGCCTTGCGGTCAATGCGGCGCCGCGGACGGCGTCTCGGGAAATATCGGATAAGCGGGCGCGGGCGATTTAGCTCAAACCGCCCGCGCCGGATAGTCGGTCGATGGGAAACCGCCGGCCCCCTGGACGAGGGCGGGCGGACCCGGCAGGCGTTTACCAGCGGTAGTGGCTGAAGGCGCGGTTGGCCTCGGCCATCTTGTGGGTGTCCTCGCGCTTCTTCACCGCGGTGCCGCGGTTGTTGGCGGCGTCCAGCAGCTCGGCGGCGAGCTTCTCGGTCATGGTGTTCTCGCCGCGCTTGCGGGCGGCGTTGACCAGCCAGCGGATGGCCAGGGCGCGACGACGGTCCGGACGAACCTCGACCGGCACCTGGTAGGTGGCGCCGCCGACGCGCCGCGAGCGGACCTCGACGGCCGGGGCGACGTTGTCCAGGGCGGCGTGGAAGGTGGCCACGGGCTCCTGGTCCTTCTTCTTGTCGGCCAGGATGTCGAAGGCGCCGTAGACGATGTTCTCGGCCACAGCCTTTTTGCCCTCGTACATGACGTAGTTCATGAACTTGGTGACGATCAGATCCTTGTACTTGGGATCCGGCAGGACTTCGCGCTTCTGTGCGCGGTGACGACGGGACATGGGATCGGCCTTCTAATTCGGTCTCTGGGCCCCGGCCGGAACCGGGAAAATCTGACGGGAGGTCGCTTACTTCGGACGCTTGGCGCCGTAGTGCGAACGGCGCTGCTTGCGGTCCTTGACGCCCTGGGTGTCGAGCACGCCGCGCAGGATGTGGTAGCGAACGCCGGGAAGGTCCTTGACGCGGCCGCCGCGGATCAGCACCACCGAGTGCTCCTGCAGGTTGTGGCCTTCGCCCGGGATGTAGCACACGGCCTCGATGCCCGTGGTCAGGCGCACCTTGGCGACCTTACGCAGGGCCGAGTTCGGCTTCTTCGGGGTCGTCGTATAGACGCGGGTGCAGACGCCGCGGCGCTGCGGGCAGCCCTTCAGGGCCGGGACCTTGTTGCGGACCGGCTTGGGGGCGCGCGGCTTGCGGATCAGCTGGTTGATAGTCGGCATCGAGTACTCGTCTCTTCCAAATCGATGGGGGCGTGTGCCTTTCGGCCGGAGCGCCCCGGTGAGCCTTCTTTTCGGACGGCACGGGCGCCGCCCCGGGTTGATTTCGAGCAAGGCCCGCGACAAACAGAAAAGCCGGAACGCGCGCTTTGGACGTTCCGGCGGGCACAGCCCGGTCGTTCGATTGTCACGATCTCGATGAACGCTGACGCGCCCGCCTCGAAAGTGGGCGGCTTCTACGCCCGGCGGGGCCTGCGGTCAAGAGTGCAGGCCGGTTGCGCAAGGCCGTAATACCGCCATGCTCGCCCTTTCACCTGCCGGTTGCGAACGGGAGGGCGGATGCGGGAGCTCAGGCTGGTCTGGCCATCGCGGGCCGAACGCTGGCGCAGGCCGGCGATCGTGGCCCTGTCCGTGAGCCTGCACGCCCTGCTCCTGGGCTATGTCGGCTTCAAGTCCTTCGAGCCGCCTGGGCCGTACGGCGGCGACGTCATCGACGATCCGATGTTTCCCCGGCCGCCGATCCACCTGCAGATCGAGCCGCGGCCGCGGCTGCGGGGCGAGACGGCCCGTACGCGCAAGACGCCCGCGCCCGACTATCCGCTGCCGCTGGCGGATTCGGGCACGCGGTTGAGCGACACCACCGGGGCCACGGGGTCGGCGGCGGTCGGCGAGCAGCCGAGCCCGCCGGCTCCGCGCGCCGTCGCCGGGGGAGCCCCCGCCCCGCCCGGAGATGTGGGCACGGCGCCCTGGCAGGTGCGGCCCCAGACCACGGGCGACCGCGTCGCGCGGGGCCTGCGCACCAGCCTGGTCGGCTGCGCCAGCCCCGACCTGCTGAACGAGGCCGAGCGCGCCGTCTGCGACGACCGCTTCGGGGCTCGGGCGGCGGCGGCGGCCCCGATCACCGGCACGGGCGATCCGGACCGCGACGCCCGCTTCGCCCGCGAAGGCCGTCGCGCCCTGGCTCAATATGAGGCCCGGCGCCGGCCGCTGAGCGGCGGAATCGGCATCGTCGGTCCGACCGAGGGACCCGGCTCCAATTTCGGCATGGGCGTCGCCGGGGCCCACCTCGATCCCTCGCTGCGGCCGGACTCGACCAGCAACGTGCGGACGCGCCGGGACCGGACCCGCGAGACCGAGGAGGACTGACGCGGCCAAAGAAAAGGGCGGCCCCGCGAAGGGCCGCCCTGATCAGGTCGTTCCGGAAACCGGGGATCAGCCTTCCGACTGCTCCAGCTCCAGGGCCAGGTCGGCGGGAAGCGGCTCGATCGCCTCTTCGCGGGCCTGGGTCAGTTCGGCGTCGCGGGCGTTGGCGACCTTCTGCAGCGAGCGCAGATAGGCGCCGGTGCCCGCCGGGATCAGCCGGCCGACGATAACGTTTTCCTTCAGGCCTTCCAGCGTGTCCTTCTTGCCGTTGACCGAAGCCTCGGTGAGGACGCGGGTGGTCTCCTGGAAGGACGCCGCCGAGATGAAGCTGCGGGTCTGCAGCGACGCCTTGGTGATGCCCAGCAGGACCGGCTGGGTGGTGGCCGGACGGCCGCCGCGCTTCTCGACCTTGGCGTTCTCGGCCACGGCCTCGGCCACCTCGACCGTGTCGCCACGGATCAGGGTGGTTTCGCCGGAGTCGAGGATCTCGACCTTCTGCAGCATCTGGCGAACGATCACCTCGATGTGCTTGTCGTTGATCGGCACGCCCTGCAGTCGATAGACCTCCTGCACCTCGTTGACGAGGTACTCGGCCAGCGCCTCGACGCCCTGAATGCGCAGCAGATCGTGCGGATCCGGGTTGCCGTCGATGATGTAGTCGCCCTTCTGGATCAGATCGCCGTCGTGGACGGAGATGTGCTTGCCCTTCGGGATCAGGAACTCGACCGCCTCGCCCTGATTGCCGTCCGCGTCCGGCTCCGGGGTGATCTTGATGCGGCGCTTGTTCTTGTAGTCGCGACCGAATTCGACGCGGCCGTCCATCTCGGCGATGACCGCGCAGTCCTTCGGACGACGGGCCTCGAACAGCTCGGCCACCCGCGGCAGACCGCCGGTGATGTCGCGCGTCTTGGCGCCCTCGGTGGGCAGACGGGCGAGCACGTCGCCGGGCTTCACCTCGTCGCCGTTGGCGACCGACAGGATGGCCCCGACCGGCAGCAGGTAGCGGGCGTCAGAGCCCGAAGCCAGCTTGGCGTAGCTGTCGCCTGAGGTCACGCCCATGGCCGGTCGCAGGTCCGACCCGCGCGGACTGGCGCGCCAGTCCGACACGACGCGCTGGGCGATGCCGGTGGCCTCATCGGTTTCCTCGCGGACCGACAGGCCCTCGACCAGGTCCTCGAAGCGCACGACGCCGCCCACCTCGGTCAGGATCGGGGTCGTGTAGGGGTCCCACTCCGCCAGGCGCGCGCCCTTCTTGATCTCCTCGCCGTCCTTGACGCGGATGCGGGCGCCGTAGGGAACCTTGTGGCTCTCGCGATCCTTGCCGTCGACCGAGATGGTGATCAGGACGTTGCGGCTCATCGACACCAGGTCGCCGTGCGCCGCCTTGACGGTCGGGCCGGTGACCTTGGCCACCCCGGCGTTGGTGGCCTCGTAGAACGAGGTCTCCGCCACCTGGGCGGTGCCGCCGATGTGGAAGGTCCGCATGGTCAGCTGGGTGCCCGGCTCGCCGATCGACTGGGCGGCGATGACGCCGACCGCTTCGCCGATGTTGACGTTGGTGCCGCGCGCCAGGTCACGGCCGTAGCACATGGCGCAGATGCCCGCGTCCGCCTCACAGATCAGGGCCGAACGCACCTTCACGGATTGGACGCCGGCCGCCTCGATGGCCTCGACCTCCTCTTCCTGGAGATAGGTGTCGGCGGGGAACAGGACGTTGTCCGTACCCGGCTCCTTGATGTCCTCCGAGCAGTAACGGCCCAGCACGCGCTGACCCAGCGAGACCAGCACGTCGCCGCCCTCGACCACGGCGCGCAGGGTGATGCCCCGCGTGGTGCCACAGTCTTCCTCGGTGACGATCGAGTCCTGCGCCACGTCCACCAGACGGCGGGTCAGGTAACCCGAGTTGGCAGTCTTCAGCGCGGTGTCGGCCAGACCCTTGCGCGCGCCGTGGGTGGAGTTGAAGTACTCCAGCACGGTCAGGCCTTCCTTGAAGTTCGAGATGATCGGCGTCTCGATGATCTCGCCGGACGGCTTGGCCATCAAGCCGCGCATGCCGCCCAGCTGCTTCATCTGGGCCTGCGAACCGCGGGCGCCCGAGTTGGCCATCATGAACACCGAGTTAATCTCGGCGGTCCGGCCGGTGGTCAGCTGACGCGGCTGGGCGATCTCGCCCATCATCTCGTCGGCGACCCGGTCCGTGGCCTTGGCCCAGGCGTCGACGACCTTGTTGTACTTCTCGCCCTTGGTGATCAGGCCGTCGGCGTACTGCTGCTCGTATTCCTCGACCAGGGTGCGGGTGGCGTCGACGATTTCGGTCTTCTTGGCCGGGATGACGATGTCGTCCTTGCCGAACGAGATGCCCGCCTTGGCCGCCTCACGGAAGCCGAGGCCCATCATCTGGTCGGCGAAGATGACCGTCGCCTTTTGACCGCAGTGGCGATAGACCTGATCGATCAGATTGCCGATCTCCTTCTTGGTCAGGTTCTTCTCCAGCAGGCGGTAGCCGATGTTCGGGTTCTTCGGCAGCAGGGCGCCCAGCTTCATCCGGCCCGGGGTGGAATCGATCACCTTGGTGACGATCTCGCCCTCGGCGTTCATCTCGGTCCAGCGGGCCTTGATGCGGGTGTGCAGGGTCACCACGCCGGCGTCGAGCGCGGCGTCGATCTCGCCGATGTTGGCGAACAGCTTGCCCTCGCCCGGCTCCCCGTCCTTGACCAGCGACAGGTAGTAAAGGCCCAGCACGATATCCTGCGACGGCACGATGATCGGCTTGCCGTTCGCGGGCGACAGGATGTTGTTGGTCGACATCATCAGCACGCGGGCTTCAAGCTGGGCTTCCAGCGAGAGCGGCACGTGCACGGCCATCTGGTCGCCGTCGAAGTCGGCGTTGAAGGCGGCGCAGACCAGCGGGTGCAGCTGGATGGCCTTGCCCTCGATCAGCTTCGGTTCGAACGCCTGGATGCCCAAACGGTGCAGCGTCGGCGCGCGGTTCAGCATGACCGGGTGCTCGCGGATCACCTCTTCGAGGATGTCCCACACCTGCGGCTGTTCACGCTCGACCATGCGTTTCGACTGCTTGACCGTGCCCGACAGTCCCTTGGCGTCCAGGCGCGCGTAGATGAACGGCTTGAACAGCTCCAGCGCCATCTTCTTGGGCAGGCCGCACTCGTGCAGCTTCAGGTCCGGGCCGACCACGATGACCGAACGGCCCGAATAGTCGACGCGCTTGCCGAGCAGGTTCTGACGGAAGCGCCCCTGCTTGCCCTTCAGCATGTCGGCCAGCGACTTCAGCGGACGCTTGTTGGCGCCCGTGATCACGCGACCGCGACGGCCGTTGTCGAACAGGGCGTCGACCGATTCCTGCAGCATCCGCTTCTCGTTGCGGATGATGATGTCCGGCGCGCGCAGCTCGATCAGGCGCTTCAGGCGGTTGTTCCGGTTGATGACCCGGCGATACAGGTCGTTCAGGTCCGAGGTGGCGAAGCGGCCGCCGTCCAGCGGGACGAGCGGACGCAGTTCCGGCGGGATCACCGGCACGACCGTCAGGATCATCCACTCCGGCTTGTTGCCGCTCTCGAGGAAGGCCTCGATCAGCTTCAGGCGCTTCGACGCCTTCTTGGCCTTCATTTCCGAAGGGCTGTCGGCCAGTTCGCCGCGGTGCTTCTCGGCTTCCGCGTGCAGGTCGATGCCCATCAGCAGGTTGCGCACGGCCTCGGCGCCGATCTCGGCGGTGAAGCCGTCATCGCCGAACTCTTCCTGGTAACGGTAGAACTCGTCTTCCGTCAGCAATTGGTTCTGCTTCAGCGGGGTCAAGCCCGGCTCGGTGACGATATAGTTCTCGAAATAGAGGACGCGCTCGACGTCCTTCAGCGCCATGTCGAGCATCAGGGCGATACGCGACGGCAGCGACTTCAGGAACCAGATGTGGGCGACCGGGCTGGCCAGCTCGATGTGGCCCATCCGCTCGCGCCGGACGCGGGCCAGAGTGACCTCCACGCCGCATTTCTCGCAGATGATACCCTTGTACTTCATCCGCTTGTACTTGCCGCACAGGCACTCGTAGTCCTTGGTCGGACCAAAGATGCGCGCGCAGAACAGGCCGTCACGCTCCGGCTTGAACGTGCGGTAGTTGATGGTTTCCGGCTTCTTGATCTCGCCAAACGACCACGACCGGATCTTCTCCGGCGAGGCCAGGGCGATCTTGATCTGGTCGAAGGTCGGAGCGACCGGGACCGGGTTGAAGATGTTCAGGACTTCCTGGTTCATCTTGTCTTCCTTCTGCGGCTCGAAGGCCGCTTAAAATCTAGGGTCGAGGGGCGAGAGACGAGGGTCGAGGAAGGCGAAGGTCGGGATGTGGGGCGATCTTTCGCCCCTCACCTCTCGACCTGCGCCCCTCCGACTCAGCTGTTCTCCAGCTCCACGTTCAGGCCCAGCGAGCGCATTTCCTTGATGAGAACGTTGAAGCTCTCGGGGATGCCCGCCTTGAAGGCGTCCTCGCCGCGCACGATCGACTCGTACACCTGGGTCCGGCCGGCCACGTCGTCCGACTTCACCGTCAGCATTTCCTGCAGGGTGTAGGCGGCGCCGTAGGCTTCGAGGGCCCACACCTCCATCTCGCCGAAGCGCTGGCCGCCGAACTGCGCCTTGCCGCCCAGCGGCTGCTGGGTGACGAGCGAGTACGGCCCGATGGAGCGGGCGTGAATCTTGTCGTCCACCAGGTGGTGCAGCTTCAGCATGTAGATGTAGCCGACCGTGACCGGACGCTTGAACTGCTCGCCGGTCTGGCCGTCGAACAGGATCGACTGACCCGAACGCTCCAGGCCCGCTTTCTCCAGCAGGTCCTCGATGTCCGAGATGTGCGCGCCGTCGAACACGGGCGTCGCGAACGGCACCCCCTTCGACAGGTTGCGGGCCAGTTCGACCAGCTCCTCCTCGCTGTCCGGCAGAGGCGTCTCGGGTCCGTAGACCTCGGTCAGCCGCTCGATCAGGGCCTGCTTCTGCCCACCCTGTTGCCAGGCTTCCAGCAGGCCGGAGATCTGACGGCCCAGGCCCGCGGCGGCCCAGCCCAGGTGGGTCTCGAAGATCTGGCCGATGTTCATGCGCGACGGCACGCCCAGCGGGTTCAGAACCAGGTCGACGGTCGTGCCGTCCTCCAGGTGCGGCATGTCCTCGATCGGCAGGATCTTGGAGATGACACCCTTGTTGCCGTGACGGCCGGCCATCTTGTCGCCGGGCTGAAGCTTGCGCTTCACGGCCACGAAGACCTTGACCATCTTCATCACGCCCGGAGGCAGTTCGTCACCGCGCTGCAGCTTCTCGACCTTGTCCTCGAAGCGACGGTCCAGCGCCTTGCGGGCGTCTTCGAACTGGCGCTTCATCGCCTCCAGCTCGCCCATCGCCTTCTCGTCATCGAGGGCGATCTGCCACCACAGGCCGCGCGACAGCTCGTTCAGCTTCTCCTCGGTGACCTCGCCACGGCCCAGGCCCTTGGGTCCAGAGACGGCGTTCTTGCCCAGGACCAGCGGCTTCAGGCGGCCGTAGACGTTGCGCTCGAGGATCTTGAGCTCGTCGTCGCGGTCCTTGCCCAGGCGTTCGATCTCGTCGCGCTCGATCGACAGGGCGCGCTCGTCCTTATCGACGCCGTGGCGGTTGAACACGCGCACGTCGACGATCGTCCCGGCCACGCCCGGCGGCAGGCGCAGGGAGGTGTCGCGGACGTCCGAAGCCTTCTCGCCGAAGATGGCGCGCAGCAGCTTCTCTTCCGGGGTCATCGGGCTTTCGCCCTTCGGCGTCACCTTGCCGACCAGAATGTCGCCCGGCTGGACCTCGGCGCCGATCGCCACGATGCCGGCTTCATCGAGGTTGCGCAGCGCTTCCTCGCCGACGTTCGGGATATCGCGGGTGATCTCTTCCGGCCCCAGCTTGGTGTCGCGGGCCATGACCTCGAACTCCTCGATGTGGATCGAGGTGAAGACGTCGTCGCGCACGATGCGCTCAGAGATCAGGATCGAGTCTTCGAAGTTGTAGCCGTTCCAGGGCATGAAGGCGACCAGCGCGTTCCGGCCCAGAGCCAGTTCGCCCAGGTCCGTCGACGGGCCGTCGGCGATCACGTCGCCGGCCTTCACCTCATCGCCCACGCGCACGATCGGGCGCTGGTTGATGCAGGTCGACTGGTTCGAACGCTGGAACTTCGACAGGCGGTAGATGTCGACGCCCGACCGGCCGGCGTCGAGTTCGCTGGTGGCGCGCACCACGATCCGGGTGCCGTCGATCTGTTCGACCACGCCGTCACGACGCGCGACCACCACGGCGCCGGAGTCGACGGCCACGACCGCCTCCATCCCGGTGCCGACCAGCGGCGCGTCCGACTGAACCAGCGGCACCGCCTGACGCTGCATGTTGGCGCCCATCAGCGCGCGGTTGGCGTCGTCGTTCTCCAGGAAGGGGATAAGGGCCGCGGCCACCGACACCACCTGCTTGGGCGACACGTCCATCATGTCGACCGTTTCCTTGGTCAACAGCTGGGATTCCCCGTTGATCCGACCGGGGACCAGGTCCTCGACGATCTCGCGGTCCTTCAGCTCGATGTTGGCCTGGGCGATGACGTACTTCGCCTCTTCCATGGCCGAGATGTAGACCACCTCGTCGGTCGCCTTGCCTTCGACCACGCGACGGTACGGGCTCTCGATGAAGCCGTACTTGTTGACGCGGGCGTGAGTGGCCAGCGAGTTGATCAGGCCGATGTTCGGACCTTCCGGCGTCTCGATGGGGCAGATGCGGCCATAGTGGGTCGGGTGCACGTCGCGGACTTCGAAGCCCGCGCGCTCACGCGTCAGACCGCCCGGTCCAAGCGCCGACAGGCGGCGCTTGTGAGTGATCTCGGACA
Organism: Pseudomonadota bacterium; assembly: GCA_023386645.1. Lineage (GTDB taxonomy): Bacteria > Pseudomonadota > Alphaproteobacteria > Caulobacterales > Caulobacteraceae > Brevundimonas. The sequence goes on along the minus strand of JAEWJI010000018.1, from coordinate 16,769 downwards.
GCGGGTTGGTCTGGTCCATGAACTGCGACAGCTGCGACGAGCCGAAGAATTCACGCACCGCCGCCGCGGCCGGCTTGGCGTTGATCAGGTCGTGCGGCATGACCGTGTCGATATCGACCGAGCTCATGCGCTCCTTGATGGCGCGTTCCATGCGCAGCAGCCCGACGCGGTACTGGTTCTCCAGCAGCTCGCCCACCGAGCGGACCCGGCGGTTGCCCAGGTTGTCGATGTCGTCGATCTCGCCGCGACCGTCCTTCAGGCCCACCAGGATCTGCAGGACCTTCAGCACGTCTTCCTTGCGCAGCACGCGGATATCGTCGCCGACCTCCGGGCTTTCCAGGCGCATGTTCATCTTCACGCGGCCGACCGATGACAGGTCGTAGCGCTCAGAATCGAAGAACAGCGACTGGAACATCGCCTCGGCCGCTTCCGGCGTCGGCGGCTCGCCCGGGCGCATCACGCGATAGACGTCGAACAGAGCGTCCTCGCGGCCGGTGTTCTTGTCTACCCGCAGGGTGTTGCGCATGTAGGCGCCGACCGTGACGTGGTCGATGTCCAGCACGTCGATGGTGGTGAAGCCTTGCTCTTCCAGCAGGGCGATGGCCGGAGCGTCCAGCTCATCGCCGGCTTCGGCGTAGATCTCGCCGGTCTGCATGTTGACCGCATCGGCGGCCAGATATTTGCCGATCAGGGCGTCCTGGGCCAGCGACAGCGAATTCAGGCCGCCGTCGGCCAGCTTCTTGGCCTGCCGGGCGCTGATCTTGGTCCCGGCCTGGGCCACGACTTCGCCGGTGTCGGCGTCGATCAGGTCGAACTCGGGCTTCACCCCCCGCCAGCGTTCCGGCTTGTAAGGCGTGACCCACCCTTCGCCGCGCTTCTCGTAAGGCACGGTCTCGTAGAAGGTCCGCAGGATCTCCTCGCCGTCCATCCCCAGCGCATAAAGGAAGGTCGTCGCCGGCAGCTTACGGCGGCGGTCGATGCGGACGTAGACGATGTCCTTGGCGTCGAACTCGAAGTCCAGCCACGAGCCGCGATACGGGATCACGCGGGCGGCGAACAGCAGCTTGCCCGACGCGTGGGTCTTGCCTTTGTCGTGGTCGAAGAATACGCCCGGCGAACGGTGCATCTGCGAGACGATGACCCGCTCGGTGCCGTTGACGATGAAGGTGCCCTTGTCCGTCATGAGCGGGATGTCGCCCATGTAGACGTCCTGCTCCTTGATGTCCTTGACCGAGCGGGCGCCCGTCTCCTCGTCGGCTTCAAACACGATGAGGCGCAGCTTGACCTTCAGCGGCGCCGCGAAGGTCATGTCGCGCTGGATGCACTCCTCGACGTCGTACTTGGGCGGCTCGAACTCGTACGAGACGTATTCCAGCACAGCGCGTTCGTTGAAGTCCTTGATGGGGAAGACCGACTTGAAGACGGCCTCGACGCCCTCGTCACGACGTTCGCCGGCGCGGACCTCGCGCTGCAGGAACTGCTCGTAGGAGGCGCGCTGAACCTCGATCAGGTTCGGCATCTGCACGGCTTCGGGGATGCGGCCGAAGGACTTGCGGATGCGCTTCTTGCCGGTGAAGGTCGTGGCGGAGGCGATCTGACCGTTGACGGCGAGATCGGCGGTGGACTTGGCCATTCGATGTTCCCAATGCGCGGGCCGGGGAACCCGCGTTCAATGCAGCAGCCACGGCGCGCCAGACGGCGCCCCGTGACGAGGTCTCTTCTCGCGTCCACCCTCGACCCTTTCGGATCAGGACGCAGATTGTCGGCTCCCTTGGGGAGGAGCACGCCTTCGCACCGGTCGGAGGGCGACGGACCGGGCCTCGACGCTTTCGCGCGGACTCATGACGGAGTTGCGGAACGCGCTGATATACTCGCTTCTTCGACGAAATAAAGGCCGGGCGCCGTAGAATTACGACATGCTTGCCGGCTTGGCCTCATCGCCTCCGGATTGCTACCTTGACCCCATGATCCGCATCCTCACCCTCTCCGTCCTCGCCCTCTCCCTCGCGGCCTGCGCCAACGGCGCCACGAGCAGCGTCGATCCGGTCGCCGGCGTTCGCACGCCGGTCGGGGAGGCCAGCCAGGCGAACTGGGAGGCGGGCCAAGCGGCATACCTGGCCTGGAACGGAGCCCGTCGTGGCTGGACCACCACCGCCTCAGGCCTGCAATACCGCCGCGTCGGTGACGCCCGCCCGGACGGCGAACAGCCTGTCGCCGCGGACACGGTCAAGGTTCACTATCGCGGGACCTTCATCGACGGGCGCGAGTTCGACAGCTCCTATTCCCGCAACGCCCCGACGACCTTCCCGCTGGGCCGCGTCATCAAGGGCTGGACCGAGGGCGTGGCCCTGATGCGCGAAGGCGAGACATTCGAGTTCGTCATCCCCGCCGATCTCGCCTACGGCGCTCGCTGGATGGGTGACGAAATCCCGGCCAACTCGGCCCTTCGCTTCACGGTCGAACTGATCGAGGTCAATCCCGGCGCCTGAACTGGCCCGACGGAGGCGGCCGCACCGCTCGATCACCCCACCCACGCTTGACGCAGGCCTCTCGCGGGGGTCACCTCCGGCTCCCTCGAAGGAGCCTTCCATGTCGCGTCACGGCCGTCCGCTCGCCTCCGCCGCCCTAGCCGCCCTGCTGTTCGCCGCCGCGCCGGCGATGGCCCAGCAGGTCGCGGCCTCTCCGGCGACGGCTGGCCCGGCCCTGCCGATCGCCCTCTCCCCAATCCCTGAGGTCCAGGACCTCGCCTGGCCCGGCACGCTGACCATCCATGTCGACGCGACCGACACCGACCGACGGATATTCCGAGTGCGCGAGACCATCCCGGTTGAAGGCGCCGGGCCCCTGACCCTTTTCTTCCCGCAGTGGCTGCCCGGCAACCACGGTCCTGTGGGGCCCGTCGCCCAGTTGGGCGGCCTGACCTTCACCGCCAACGGCCAGCGCGTGGAATGGGTGCGCGACACCCTGCATCCCTGGGCCTTCCACATTGATGTCCCCGCCGGCGCGACCGAGGTGGTGGCCGAGTTCCAGCACCTGTCACCGACCACGGACGCCCAGGGCCGGATCACGATGACCGCCGAGATGCTGAACATTCAGTGGGAGAAGATGCTGCTCTACCCGGCGGGCCGCTACAGCCGGAACATCACCTTCACCCCGTCCGTGACCTTGCCCGAGGGCTGGAAGTTCGGGGTGGCTCTGGAGCCCGCCTCGACCTCCGGCGCCACCACCACCTTCGCCCCGGTGAACCTGGAGGTCCTGGCCGACAGCCCGATGTTCGCGGGCCGTCACTATCGCCAGATCGACATGGATCCCGGCGGCCGCTCGCCTGTCCGCATCAACATCGTGGCCGACGAGGCCTCCAGCCTGGAGGCCACCGACGAACAGATCGGCCATCTGCGTGAGCTGGTGGACCAGGCCGACCGCCTGTTCGGCGTGCGCCACTTCGACCGCTACGACTTCCTGTTCGCCCTGACCGACAGGCTGGGCGGCATCGGGCTTGAGCACCATCGCTCGTCGGAGAACAGCGCCGACCCCGCCTTTTTCACCGGCTGGGACAGCCACGTCGGCGACCGCGACCTCCTGGCCCACGAATACGTCCACTCCTGGAACGGCAAGTGGCGCCGGCCGGCCGACCAACTGGTGCCTAACCTGAACACCCCGCTGCAGAACTCCCTGCTCTGGGTCTACGAGGGCCAGACCCAGTACTGGGGCAACGTCCTGGCCGCCCGGTCCGGCTTCCATACCAAGCAGCAGAGCCTGGACGCGCTGGCCCTGATGGCCGCCATCTTCGACAACCGCGTCGCCCGTGAATGGCGGCCGATGCAGGACACCACCAACGACCCGATCATCAGCCGTCGCCAGGCCAAGGGCTGGCTCAGCTGGCAGCGGGACGAAGATTATTATCAGGAAGGCCAGCTGATCTGGCTGGACGTCGACACCCTGATCCGCGAGCGCACCAACGGCCGGAAATCCCTCGACGACTTCGCACGCGCCTTCTTCGGACCAGAGGGAACCGACGGCGACTGGAACGCGACCCCCTATACTTTCGAGGACGTGGTCGCGGCCCTGAACGCCGTCTACCCTCATGATTGGGCGACCTTCCTACGCGAACGGCTGGACGGCCACGGCCCGGGCGCACCGCTGGATGGGCTGGAGCGCGGCGGCTATCGCCTCGTCTACCGCGAGGAACCGTCGGCCTGGCAGAAGACCCTCTATGCGGAATACGGCCGAAACGACTTCATCTATTCCCTGGGTTTCCAAACCAACGGTCAGAACCGCATCACGGCGGTCCAGTGGGAGGGTCCCGCCTTCGATCAGAGTCTGGCCGTCGGCATGGAGATCGTGGCCGTCAACGGCCGCGCGGCCTCGGCCGACGCCATCGCCGGGGCGGTGACGGCAGCCAAGGGCGGGACCGACCCGATCCAGCTGATCGTCAAGGACGGCGAACGCTTCCGCGTCGTTTCCATCCCCTACCACGACGGCCTGCGGTACCCGCATCTTGAGCGGATCGAGGGAACCCCCGACCGCCTGGGCGACATCATCGCGCACCGCCGCCGCTAAGCCGCCCCTGTCCCCAGTTCCGTGAGCGTCCGCATGTTCCGATCCCCCGCCCTGGGCCTGGCCCTGCTTCTGGCCACGGCGTCGGCCCCGGCCCTGGCCCAGACCTCGGGGGTCGGAGGCTTCCCTGACAGCCCGCCCATCCCCGCCCCGACCCAGGCGGCCTATCCGGGGGTCATCCGCTACGAAGTCGACGCCACCGACATCGAACGCCGTATCGTCTCGGTACGCCAGACCATGCCGGTCGCCGCTGGCACCCTGACCCTGCTCTATCCGAAGTACCTGCCGGGGAATCACGCGATCGCAGGGCCCATCCAGCTGCTAGCGGGCCTGACCGTCACCGCGGGCGGCCGGCGGATCGAATGGCGGCGCGACGCCGTCGACCCCTACGCCTTCCACCTGAATATCCCCGAGGGCGTGTCTGAGATCCAGGTCGACTTCCAGTGGCTGACCCAGTCCGACAGCTCGAACTGGCGGGTGGTCATGACCCCGGCCATGATGAACCTGCAGTTCGAGAAGGCCCTGCTCTATCCCGCCGGCTATCAGGCGACGGGCATCACTTTCGCCCCGTCGGTCCGCCTGCCCGAAGGCTGGAGCTACGGCGTCGCGCTGGAGACCACCTCCTTCGAGGACGGCCTGGCGACCTTCGCCCCGATCGACCTCTATACCCTGGTCGACAGCCCAATGTTCGCCGGCGCCCACTACCGCCGTATCGACATCGATCCCGATGGGGACGACGTCCACCTCAACATCGTAGCCGATGAGGCGGCGAACCTGGCGCCCACCGAAGAACAGCTCGACCTCTACCAGGCCATGGTCCAGCAGGCCGATCGCCTGTTCGGCTCGCGCCACTTCGACCGCTACGAGTTCCTGCTGGGTCTCACCGACCAGATGGGTGGCATCGGGCTGGAGCATCACCGCTCGTCGGAAAACACCCACGCCCCAGATTTCTTCACCGCCTGGTCCAAGTCCGCTGGTGGCCGGGCGCTCTTGCCCCACGAATACACCCACTCGTGGAACGGCAAGTTCATGCGGCCGGCCGACGAGCTGACGCCGAATTACAATGTCCCCACCCGCAACAGCCTTCTGTGGGTCTATGAGGGCCAGACGGAGTATTGGGGCGACGTCCTGTCGGCGCGCTCGGGCCTGCACACCAAGGCCGAGGCTCTCGTCCTGCTCGCCGACCGCGCCGCCTTCTACGAGAACCAGGCCGGTCGCCAGTGGCGAAATCTGCAGGACGTGAACAACCACAACCTGCTCGGCTACCGGGTCCCGGGGCAGTGGACGTCCTGGATGCGGGGGACGGGTGACTACTACGACGAGGCGGCGCTGATCTGGCTGGACGCGGACACCCTGATCCGCGAGCTGACGCGCGATCGGAAGTCGCTGGACGACTTCGCGCGGACCTTCTTCAGCCCGGTGGGATCGGACGGCGACTGGACCCCTCGGCCCTATACCTTCGACGACGTGGTCGCCGCCCTGAACGCCGTCGCCCCGCACGACTGGGCGACCTTCCTGCGCGAACGGCTGGACGCCTCCGGTCCGGAGGCCCGAGCGCCGCTGGATGGGCTGGAGCGCGGCGGCTACCGACTGGTCTATGACGAGGCCCCTACGGCGGAGGCCAAGGCCATGCATTCCAGCTGGGGCTCAGATTTCCGCTATTCCCTGGGCTTCGCCTTGTCGGGCGCCAACAACCGCATCGTCTCGATCCAGTGGAACGGTCCCGCATATGAGGCCGGCATCGGCGCGGGCTGGGACCTGATCGCCGTCGGCGACCGCGCCGCTTCCGCGGAAGTGCTACGGGAGGCCGTCACTGCGGCGAAGGACGGGACGCCCATCCGCCTGATCCTGAAGAACGGCCAGCGCTTCCGGACCTTGGATCTCACCTACACTGGCGGACTTCGTTACCCGCGTCTGGAGCGGATCGAGGGAAGGCGCGACCGCATCGGCGACATCCTGGAACCCCGCCGCCGATAGCCTACGCAAAAGGCCGGGAGCGGACGACATCGGCGTCGCGGCGCCCGGCCTCTGCATTGAAATGGGAAGAAGCGTCTTCCGTTCAAGTATTGCGGGTCGCCAGAATATGCGCAGTCTGCGGAGCCCCGCGGGACCTTATCCCGCCTTCCACCAGGGGCCCTCCTTCCATGACCGCCGCCGCCACTCCCTTCGTGCAGGCCTTCTTCCACGGCACCCGCGCCGACCTGAGGCCAGGAGACGCCATCGTCGCCGGCCGCGCCTCCAACTTCGGCAGGCGTGAGATCGCCACCTTCGCATATGTGACCGCCACCCTGGACGCCGCCATCTGGGGCGCGGAGCTGGCGCTGGGAACGGCCCCGGGCCGCATCTATGTGGTCGAGCCGACCGGCCCTCTCGAGGACGATCCAAACCTCACCAACCAGAAATTCCCGGGCAACCCCTCCATGTCCTATCGCACCCGGGAACCGCTGCGGGTGCTGGGAGAGGTGGCGGGCTGGCAGGGCCATCCGCCCGGACAGGTCGAGATCATGAAGGCTCGCCTGACCGAACTGGATCGCCAGGGCGTCACCGCGATCGAAGACTGATCCTCCGGCGACCAAGAGAAAAGGGCCGGTGGTTTCCCACCGGCCCTCGATCTCAAGCCCGAAGAGGCGTCGAGAGGCTTACTTCACCTGCACCTTGGCGCCGGCTTCGGTCAGCTTCTTGGCGACTTCGTCGGCCTGCTGCTTGGAGACGTTCTCGACGACGTTCTGCGGAGCGCCTTCGACCAGGTCCTTGGCTTCCTTCAGACCCAGGTCCGAGCGAACACCGCGGACTTCCTTGATGACGTTGATCTTCTTGTCGCCGCCGTCCAGCAGGACGACGGTGAACTCGGTTTGCTCTTCAGCCGGAGCGGCATCGCCGCCGCCAGCAGCGGCGCCGCCGGCCGGCATGGCCATGGCGACCGGAGCAGCGGCGCTGACGCCCCACTTTTCTTCCAGCAGCTTGGACAGTTCGGCGGCTTCGAGGACGGTCAGCGACGACAGGTCGTCGACGATCTTGGACAGGTCGGCCATTTCAGTTCTTCCTTCGGAGGATGGTTGGGTTGGTTCTTGCAGAGATGGAAGGTCCGGCGATTACGCCGCGTCCTTGGTGGCGTAGGCGTTGAACACGCGAGCCAGCTGGCCCGCCGGCGCCTGGACGACGCCCGCGATCTTGGTCGCGGGAGCGTTGATCAGGCCGATCAGCGAGGCGCGGATCTGGTCCAGCGACGGCAGCTTGGAGAGGCTCTCCACGCCCTTCGCGTCGACCACGGTCTGGCCCATGAAGCCGCCGACGATGACGAACTTGTCGTTACCCTTGGCGAACTCTGTCGACACCTTGGCGGCCGTCACCGGATCGTTGGCGTAGGCGATGCCCACCGGGCCCTTGAACAGGGGGTGGTAGTCGCTGCCGTCCTCGGCTTCGAGCGCCTTTAGCGCCAGGCGGTTCTTGATCACCTTGAACGCGCCGCCTTCTTTACGAAGACGGCCGCGCAGGTCTTCCATTTCCGCAACGGTCAGACCCAGGTTGTGGGTCACGACCACGGCGCCGGCGTCGGCGAAGACGCCCTTCAGCGTCTCGATCGACTCGGCCTTTTGTGCGCGGTCCATTGCGGTCTCCAGTCAGTCGTTCCGGCGGCGGGACGACCCCGACGCCGGTTGGCCCGCGCGTTCGCACGCTCAGGCCGGTCTCAATTGTCCGAAAGGAAGCTCACGGCCCCTGGAGCGCCGATACGGCGTCTCGGGATCGTCTGCGACCCATCTCCCCACGGCGCTGGAGGGCTCTCCAGCATTTACGGTCTGGGCGACCCCCAGACCCCGAAGTTCTCGGACAGGACCGCCACGGCCAGGGCCATGACGGGAAGCGGCGCTCTATACACGCCCGGGCGGAAAGATCAATCCGGGTCCGCGCCCGAGGCGAACGCCAGGATCAGGGCGCTCAAGTCTGGCTCATCGACCGACCGCGCCGCATCGTCTGCGGCCATCCACTGGCGTTCGCGTTCCGCGGCCTCCTGCCACGCGTCGCGCTCGCGCAAGACCTCCAGCGGAAAGACCGAAACGACCATCGGTCTCGCCGCCCGGCGTTTCAGCCGCTTCAGGTAGTGGAAAACGCCTACGGGCTCGGCAGCGATCGATCCCTCGACCCCCGCCTCCTCCAGCGCCTCCTGTGCGGCGGCCTCGGCTTCGGTCATTTTCGCCATCAGCCCGCCCTTGGGCACGACCCAGCGGCCGGTGTCGCGCGAGGTGACCAGCAGGATCTCGACGCCCGAGACGCCCCGGCGCCAGGGCAGGGCCGCGACCTGGCGGCGTTCCTTGCCCCCGGCCTTGCTGCCGTCTCGCTTCAACTTCGCCATCAGTCGAGGAAGGTCCCGCTCAGCCAGTAGGCGACGGCGCCGATCAGCGCGGCGGCCGGCATGGTTACGAACCAGGCGGTCACGATGCTGCGCGCCACGCCCCAGCGCACGGCCGACGCCCGGCGCGCCGCCCCGACCCCCACGATGGCGCCTGTGATGGTGTGTGTGGTGGACACCGGAATGCCCAGGCCCGTCGCCAGAAACAGGGTGATCGCCCCGCCGGTCTCGGCGCAGAAGCCCTGCTGAGGGCTCAGCCGGGTGATGCGCGAGCCCATGGTGTGGACGATCCGCCAGCCGCCGAACAGGGTGCCGAGCGCGATGGCGGCCTGGCAGGTGATCACCACCCAGAAGGGCACGTGGAATTCAGACCCCGGCGGCGCGCGCGAGAACAGCAACACCGCGATGATGCCCATGGTCTTCTGGGCGTCATTGCCTCCGTGTCCCAGGGAATAGGCGGAGGCGGAGACGAACTGCAGACGGCGAAATACCTTGTCCGCGAACGACGGGTTTGCCTTCACGAAGGTCCAGGACACCAGGAACACCAACAGCAGCGCCAGGCCGAAGCCGACCGCTGGCGACAGGAAGATGGCCGCCACCGTCTTGGTCACGCCTCCGACCACCACCGCCCCGGCCCCGGCCTTGGCCATGCCGGCCCCCAGCAGACCTCCGATCAGGGCGTGGGAACTGGAGGACGGAATGCCCGCCAGCCAGGTGATGACGTTCCACAGGATCGCGCCCATCAGGGCTCCGAAGATCACCTGGTCGGAGATGATCCCGGGATCGATTATCCCCCGGCCGATGGTGTCGGCCACATGCAGGCCGAAGAACAGGAAGGCGATGAAGTTGAAAAAGGCGGCCCAGCCCACCGCATAGAAGGGCGGCAGCACCCGGGTGGCCACGATGGTCGCGATCGAATTGGCCGCGTCGTGCAGGCCGTTCAGAAAGTCGAACAGCAGGGCGACGCCGATCAGGAAGACCAGGATCAGAAGCGCATAATCCACGGCCGGCCTACAGGTGCTCGACCAGGATGCCGTTGATCCGGTTCGCGACGTCCTCGAACCGGTCGATCACCTTCTCCAAGTGGTCGTAGATCTCGGCTCCGATGATGAACGCCATGGCGTCGCCGTCGCGGTGCGCCTCATAGAGCGCCTTCATGCCCTCGTCGTAGAGCGCGTCGCTGTCGCTCTCCAGTCGCGCGATCCGTTCGGTGAGGACGTTTAGCCGCTCGTGGTTGCGGCGCATGGCGGGCAGGAGCGAGACCGCCTCGACCGTCAGGGCGCCGCACTGGACCGCCAGCTCGCCCAGCTCCCGCATCTTCGGTGCGAACTCGCGGACCTCGTAGAGGCTGACGACCTTGGCCGTTTTCTGCATCTGGTCGATGGTGTCGTCCAGCGAGTTCGCCATCCCCCGGATGTCGGACCGGTCGAATGGCGTGATGAAGCTGCGGCGGACGGCGAACAACACCTCGCGCGCTACGGCGTCGGCCTCATGTTCATGTTCGACGATCCGCTGACAGGCGGCCGGAACCCCGTCGCCTCCCGCCAGCATGTCGCGCAGGGCCTCGGCCCCCTTCACCAGGGTCTGGGCATGGGCGTCGAACAGCCGGAAGAAGTTTTCCTCCTTCGGCAGCAGCGCCTGAAACCAGCCAAGCATGCGGGAGCCCTCCCTGAATCGCGTCGCAATCGTCCGTCCACGGTAATGACGCGCCGGTCAATCGGTTCGCGGCGGGATCTCCACGCAAAAGAAAACGGCGGCAGGGATCGCTCCCCACCGCCGCAATCCAGTGATGGTCCGTAGATCAAGCGTTCAGCGACGCCGGATCGACCGTGAAGCCCGGGCCCATGGTGGACGAAAGGCTGATCTTCTTGACGTAGGTGCCCTTGGCGCCCGACGGCTTGGCGCGGGTCAGGGCGTCGACGATCGCCTTGACGTTGGCTTCCAGGGCTTCCTGGGTGAACGACGCCTTGCCGATGCCGGCGTGGACGATGCCCGCCTTCTCGACGCGGAACTCGACGGCGCCGCCCTTGGCGTCCTTGACCGCCTGGCCGACGTTCGGGGTCACGGTGCCTACCTTGGGGTTCGGCATCAGGCCGCGCGGGCCCAGCACCTTACCCAGACGACCCACCAGGGCCATCATGTCGGGCGAGGCGATGACGCGGTCGAAGTCCATCAGGCCGCCGTTGATCTGTTCGTACAGATCCTCGGCGCCGACGTATTCGGCCCCGGCCGCGCGGGCTTCGTCAGCCTTGGCGTCCTTGGCGAACACGGCGACGCGAACATCACGGCCCGTGCCCGAGGGCAGGTGGACCACGCCGCGGACCTGCTGGTCGGCATGGCGCGGGTCGACGCCCAGGTTGACGGCGATCTCGATCGACTCGTCGAACTTGGCGGTGGCGTTCTGCTTGACCGCCGCGATCGCCTCGTTGAAGGCCATCGGGGTCTGGGTCACGCCCTGGCGAGCCTTGAAGCGCTTGGTTTGCTTGGCCATGTGCTTAGCCCTCCACCACGTTGAGGCCCATGGCGCGAGCCGAGCCTTCGATGATCTTGGTCGCCGCGTCGAGGTCGTTGGCGTTCAGATCCTTCATCTTCTTTTCGGCGATCTCGCGCAGCTGGCTGCGCTTGATCTTGCCGGCGACTTCGCGACCCGGGGCCTTGGAGGCCGAGGTGATGCCCGCGGCCTGCTTGATGTAGTGGGTCGCCGGGGGTGTCTTGGTGACGAAGGTGAAGCTCTTGTCCTGATAGACGGTAATAACCGTCGGCAGGGGCGTGCCCTTCACTTCCTTCTCGGTCCGCGCGTTGAACTCCTTGACGAAGCCCATGATGTTGACGCCGCGCTGACCCAGGGCCGGGCCGATCGGCGGCGACGGCGTGGCGTTGCCGGCCGGCACCTGCAGCTTGATATAGCCGAGAATCTTCTTGGCCATTGGTCTCTCCTATGAAGCCGGGAAATCAATCCCAACGGATGAGCCGTGGTGCGGCATGGCTGCCTCCCACGGATTTGCCTCCGGCCGGAGCCGGAGGGAGGCGGGCCTATAGCGGAGGCGGGTCGGAAAGGCAAACCACGGAAACCCAAGCCGCCGTCGCCAGTTATGGCCTCGGCAGACAGGGAGACTGACCGATGCCCCGTGGAGACAAGTCCAGCTACACCGCCAAGCAGGAACGCAAGGCCGATCACATCGCCGAGGGCTACAAGGACCGCGGCGTCTCGACCAAGGAGGCGGAACGCCGGGCCTGGGCGACCGTCAACAAGGACGACGGCGGCGGCAACAAGTCCGGCTCTGGCCGGGGCAAACGCACCGGAAATCCGGCGGCCCACAAGGGCGGCGCGGCTTCCGCCGCCCGGTCCAAGGCCGACCGTTCGGCGGCCGCCAAGAAGGGCTGGGAAACCCGCCGCAAGAAGGGGAACGGCTAGCGCCCCCCGCAGCCTTACGCCGCGACCTTCTCCACCTGGCTGTATTCCAGGTCGACCGGGGTCGGGCGGCCGAAGATCGACACGGCCACGCGAAGGCGGGCGTTGTCCTCGTCGACGCTCTCGACCTGACCGTCGAAGCTGGCGAATGGGCCGTCGATGACCTTGACCGTCTCGCCGATGTCGAACCGGATGGTCGGCTTCGGACGCTCGACGCCCTCTTCCACCGCCCCGATGATGTTCTGGACCTCACGCTCCGAGACCGGCAGCGGCTTCGTGCCGCCCGCGGCGCCCAGGAAGCCCGTCACCTTCGGGGTGTCCTTGACCAGGTGGTAGGCCTCGTCGGTCATCTCCATTTTGACCAGGACGTAGCCCGGGAAGAACTTGCGCTCGGAGTTCACCTTGCGGCCGCGACGGATCTCGACGACGTCTTCGGTCGGCACCAGGATCTCGGAGAAGGCGTCTTCCAGCCCGCGTTGCCGGGCCTGGTCGCGCAGGTGCTCGGCCACCTTCTTCTCGAAGTTCGAGTAGGCGTGGACGATGTACCACTTGTGGCGGGGGTTGGCGGCCTTGGCGGGCGCGGCGTCGGTCACGGGCGGTTCCTTCGAAATCTTATTGGCCGAGGCCGAGGACGACCAGCGACAGCTTGGCCAGGCTCCAGTCCACGATCCAGAAGAAGATCGAGGCCAGCAGCACCATGATGAAGACCATCACCGAAGTGATCCAGGTCTCCTTGCGGCTCGGCCAAGTGATCTTGCGGCCCTCGGCGCGGACCTGGCTGAAGAACTGGATGGGCGAGGTGCGCTTCTTCGGCGCCGGGGCGTCGACCGTCACGGTCTGGGCCGAGCCGGCCCCCGCGGCCTGCACGGCGCCTCGCTGGGCGGGGCGTCGTGCGCCGGGTGTCTTCGCCTTGGCCATCGGAAGCTCTTCACGCAATTGAACCTGCCGCCCCAGATGGGGTGTCCCATCCGGCGGCGACAGGGGAGGAAATGGCAGGAGTTGGGGGACTCGAACCCACGACCCCCGGTTTTGGAGACCGGTGCTCTACCAGCTGAGCTAAACTCCTAGACAAAGGCCCGCTCGGCCATCGGCCGCGCATGCATTCGCCAGACCGGCGCGTATGCCCCACCACTGCGGGCTTTTCAAGGCCGCAGACGGTCTCAACCTTCCTTCGCCGGGCCTTCGACCAGGGGCACGAACCGGACCTCGGTCAGGCTCTCGCGCCGGAAGCTACCGTCCGCCTGGCCGACATAGCGATGCAAAATCTGCACCGAGCTGCGGCCGACCGGGGCCACCAGCACTCCCCCGGGCTTCAGCTGCTTCAGCAGTTCGGTCGGTTCGCCAGGAGCCGCGGCCGTCACCATGATACGGTCGAACGGCGCCTGCTGAGGCCAGCCCAGGCCGCCGTCCCCGTGCTGGGTGATGACATTGTCGATACCCAGCTGGCGCAGCTTCTTCTCCGCCTCGGTCAGCAGGCTGCGGTAGCGCTCGACCGAATAGACATAGCGCGCCAGCCGGCTCAGAACCGCCGCCTGATACCCCGAGCCCGTGCCGATCTCGAGCACCCGATGGCGCGGCTGGACGTCCAGCGCCTGGGTCATCAGTCCGACGATATAGGGCTGGCTGATCGTCTGGGCGCAGTCGATCGGGAGCGGTTGGTTCTCCCAGGCCTGGTCCAGGAACTTCTCGTGCACGAAGACGGCGCGGTCGATCGATTCCATCGCCGCCAGCACCCGGGGATCGGTGACCCCCTGCTGGCGCAGCGACAGGATCAGCCGCCCCGCCCGCTCGTCGTTCAGCTTCACCCGGCCACCTTCGGAGGCGCGCCGCCCAACAGGCCCTTCAGGTCGTGCACGCTCGGCATATGGGTCAGGTCGATGTGCAGCGGCGAGACCGAGATTCTTCCCTCGTCCATGGCCCGCAGGTCCGTGCCCTCCGGATGCTCCTGCTTCTCTCCTCGGAAGCTCATCCAGTAGTACGGCCGCCCGCGCAGGTCGGTGCGCCGCACCGCGTGCATTTCTCCCACGTCACGGAAGCCCTGGCGCGTCACCTCCACCTGGGTCACCGCCTCGGGCGGGCGATTGGGGAAGTTGACGTTCATTACCACCCCCGGCTGCCACTTCTGCTCCAGTAGGCGGGCGATGATCCCTGGCGCGAAGGCCTCGGCCGTTTCCCAATGCGCCGTCACCTCGTCGTGGAACCGTTCCAGCGACTGGCTCAGCGCAACCGAACGGATGCCGAAGGCCATGCCCTGGAGCGCGCCCGCCACCGTGCCGGAATAGGAGCAGTCCTCCCCGACATTGTGCCCCCGGTTCACGCCCGACAGCACCAGGTCCGGCCGCTCCGGCATCAGGTCGTTGACCGCCAGCACGACACAGTCGGTCGGCGTGCCCGTGACCGCGAACCGCTTCTCGCCAAGCCGATGCACGCGCAACGGTTCGGTCAGGGTGATCCCCCGCCCCTTGCCGGACTGCTCGACCGCCGGAGCACAGACCCAGATGTCATCGGACAGGGTGAGAGCGATCCGCTCCAGGCATTCGAGGCCCTCGGCCTCGATACCGTCGTCGTTGGTGAGGAGGATTCTCATGCTTTCGTCATCCCGGGCGAAGGCGCGCAGCGCCGCAGACCCGGGACCCAGCGGCGCCGCGAAGCGGCGAAATCCACCACCGGCCGTTGCAGCAGGTTCGCGCTCCCGCGCGCCGCTGGGTTCCGGCTCTTCGCTGCGCTGCGGCCGGAATGACGAAAGTCACCCGCCCACATGCGTCATCCCCTTCGGCATGTACGACCGCAACGCCTCCGGCACCGCGATCCGCCCGCCCTCGTCCTGGTAGTTCTCCATGATCGCCACCAGCGTCCGCCCGACCGCCAGGCCCGAGCCGTTCAGGGTATGGACGAACTCGGTCTTCTTCTCCCCCGCCCGCTTGAACCGCGCATCCATTCGCCGCGCCTGGAAGTCCCCGCAGTTGGAGCAGGAGCTGATCTCGCGATAGGTCGCCTGCGACGGCAGCCAGACCTCCAGGTCGTAGGTCTTCCGCGCCGAGAACCCCATGTCGCCCTTGCACAGCAGCATGCGGCGGTAGGGCAGCTCCAGCGCCTTCAGAACGGCTTCGGCGCACCCGGTCATCCGTTCGTGCTCGGCGTCCGAATCCTCCGGCCGTGTGATCGAAACCAGCTCGACCTTGTAGAACTGGTGCTGACGGATCAGCCCCCGCGTATCCCGCCCCGCCGACCCCGCCTCGGCCCGGAAACAGGGCGTCAGCGCCGTCAGCCGCATCGGCGTGGCGAGCTCGTCCTCGGACAGGATCTGCTCGCGCACGAGGTTGGTCAGGGAAACCTCGGCCGTCGGGATGAGCAGGTGCTCCCCTATGCGAAACAAGTCTTCCTCGAACTTCGGCAGTTGCCCGGTGCCGAACATCGCCTCGTCACGCACCAGGTAGGGCGGGTTGACCTCCAGGTAGCCGTGCTCGGTCGTCTGCATGTCCAGCATGAACTGCCCGACGGCGCGTTCCAGCCGCGCTAGGCCGCCCTTCAGCACCGCGAAACGCGCGCCGCTCATCCGCGCCGCCGCCTCGAAGTCGAGCAGGCCCAGCGCCTCGCCTAGGTCGGCGTGATCCTTGGCCGGGTCAGTGGTGCGGGGTTCCCCCCAGCGCGACTGCTCGAGGTTGCCGGCCTCGTCCTCGCCGTCTGGCACGCTGGCGTCCGCGAGGTTCTTCTGGGCGGCCAGGAGGTCGCGCAGCGCCCTGCCCTTCTCCGCCTCGATCGCCTCCTGCGCCGCGATCTCGCCCTTCAACCCTTCGACCTCGGCCTTCAGCCGGTCCGCCTCCGCCATATCCTTGCGGCCCATCGCGGCGCCGATCAGCTTGGACGCGGCGTTGCGCTTCGACAGGGCGTCCTGCGCGGCCGTCTGGGCGGCCCGCAATTCGCGGTCCAGCGCCAAGGCCTGATCAACGATGGAGCGCGCATCCTCCACGCCGCGCGACGACCAGCCCGCGACATAGGCGTCGGGGTTGTCTCTGATGGCGCGGATGTCGTGCATGGCAGGTCTTTTAGGCAGGCGTGGCGGAAGGGCTTGGTCTAGTGGGCGTCGCGCCTTCGGGCAAACCCTCTCCTCCCCTGTTCTTCCCCGGGGAGGGTAACCGCGTCAGCGATCGAGGGGGTGAGGGCTGCGGCCGGTGAGTCCTCTCCTAAAGCTCGGCTCAGCTTCCGCCCCTTCGCCACTTGCGCTCCCCGCTTGGCTGGGACGGATGAAGGCCACGAAAAAGCGGCCCGGGATCGCTCCCGGGCCGCTTGTTCTGGTTTTCCGGGCCTCAGGCCCAGAAAGACGCCTTACTCGACGATCTTGGACACCACGCCGGCGCCGACGGTGCGGCCGCCTTCGCGGATGGCGAAGCGCAGCTTCTCTTCCATCGCGATCGGGGTGATCAGCTCGACGTTCAGCTCGGCGTTGTCGCC
>JAEWJI010000006.1 GCA_023386645.1 Pseudomonadota bacterium | reverse complement strand
CGTTCGGCCAACTGCCTGAAGAACGACAACATCGTCTACATCGGCGACCTGATCCAGAAGACCGAGGGCGAGATGCTTCGCACCCCGAACTTCGGCCGCAAGTCGCTGAACGAGATCAAGGAAGTGCTGACCTCCATGGGTCTGTCGCTCGGCATGGACGTGCCGAACTGGCCCCCGGAGAACATCGACGACCTGGCCAAGAAGTTCGACGACCAGATCTAGTTTCAACCCTCCGCCCGGTCCCGGCCACGGGACGCGGAGCGGTTAGAATGAAAAGGCCCAGGTCCAGACCTCTGGAAACCGGGTTGAGTAGGAGAGACTCCGATGCGCCACGGCGCCGCCTATCGTAAGCTCGGCCGCACGGTCAGCCACCGCCAGGCCATGTTCGCCAACATGGCCGCCTCGCTGATCAAGCACGAGCAGATCACGACGACCCTGCCCAAGGCGAAGGAACTGCGTCCCTTCGTCGAGAAGCTGGTCACCCTCGGCAAGAAGGGCGATCTTCACGCCCGTCGCCAGGCCATCAGCCAGGTCCGCGACGTGACCCAGGTCGGCAAGCTGTTCGACACCATCAGCCCGCGTTATGCGGAGCGGAACGGCGGCTACATCCGCATCATGAAGGCGGGCTTCCGCCACGGCGACAACGCGCCGATGGCCGTGATCGAGTTCGTCGATCGCGACGTGGACGCCAAAGGCCAGGACTCGGGCCCGGTCTTCGCCGGCGGCGACGACGCCGAGGACTGATCCTCCTTCAGCGAATGAATATAAAGGGGCGATCCGGGTGCCGGGTCGCCTCTTTTTTTGGATCCGAACCCCATGAGCGACGCGCCTTCGATCCAGATCATGCCCTACCGGGCGGAGCACGCATCGGCGTGGGTGGGCCTGAACGAGCACTGGATCCTGGCGGGCGGCTACGCGATCGAAGCCAAGGATCGGCTGGTGCTCGACGACCCCGAGGGCGCGATCCTGGCCCGGGGCGGCGTGATCTTCATGGCGGAGTGGGGCGGCCGCGCGGTCGGCTGCTGTTCCCTGATGGTCATGGCCGACGGCGGCTATGAAGTTGGCAAGATGGCCGTGGCCGCCGAGGCCCAGGGCCTGGGGCTGGGCCGGCGTCTGCTTGATGCGTGCGAGGCCCATGCGCGGCGCGCCGGCGCCCCTCGGCTCTATCTCGAGACCAACGCCGCCCAGACCCACGCCATCGCGCTTTACCGGCGCTTCGGCTTCGTCGATCTGCCGGCCCAGCCCTCGCCCTACGCGCGCTGCAACGTCTGGATGGAAAAGCGCCTCTGACCGGTCAGACCGGGCGCCCTATTCCTTGGACAGGTCCTGCCTCTGGAACCAGGCGAGGGCGGCCGCGAGGGGCCACAGCAGCCAGAGGATCAGGCTGATCCAGCCCTTCATCACCAGACCGTCCGGCAGCATCTGGGCCGCGGCCCCGCCCTTGACGGCCGCGCGGATGGCGTCGACCCCCGCACCGGGATTGACCAGGATGGCGACCCAGCTGTCGGGCCCCAGTCCCGTGCCTCCCAGCATCTGCGGGGAGAAGAACTGGGAGACCGACACCACGAGCGGCACGAGCAGGGCGGCCAGCAGCGAACGGGTCACCGTCGCCGCCAGCAGGGCCAGCATTGTCACCTGCATGATCCTCAGCCAGGAGAGCCCGGCCTGAGTCAGGATCTGAAGGCCGTCCTCGCCCGACAGGGAGAAGCCGAGGGGCTGGCCCAGGATCGCGCCCTTGATGGCCTCGCCGATGACGGAGGCGATCAGCAGCAGGACCATGGCGACCAGAGCCGTGAGGCCGACCACTCCGATCTTGCCCATCAACAGGTTGGGCCGGGTGTTGCGCGCGCTGATCAGCCGCCAGGTCTCCCAGCGATAATCCCCGGCGTAGAGCGTCGCCGCGCCTATCAGGACGAAGAGCAGGATCATCGGGTTGGCCAGATCGCCGGCCCGCTCGACCAGTTTGGCGCCTAGGTCGATGGGGCCGCCGGCCAATAGGGCCGTAACCTCCGGCGGCGCATTGTCCGCCGTCAGTCTGGAGGCATTGGCCCTGAGCATCAGATTGCCGCCGATGCTGAACACGATCCCCAGGATCGGCACGAAGGCGATGCTCCAGAACACCGCGGTGCGATTGCGGACGAAGCGATAGGCCTCGGCTCGGAAGGCGTCAGCCAGCATGGTTCGCTCCCGTCTGGGTCATGAACACGCTCTCCAGGTCCGCGCCGATCCAATGGGCCTCGTCGATCTCAACTTCGGCCTCGACCAGGGCGCGGATCACCGCCGGTCCTTCCGCTCGGAGCACGGTCGCCACCACGGCGTCGCCCTCAATGCGCCCCCTGTCGCCCAGCACAGCCATGGCCCGCGACAACGGCGTGACCGACAGCCGCAGGCGTTCACCGCCGGCCGTGAGCTCGGATACCAGCCCTTCCGCCGCCACCTTGCCCCGGTTCATGATGGCCACCCGGTCGCAGATGCGCTGGACCTCGAGCAGCTGGTGACTGGCCAGGACCACGGTCACGCCGTCGTCGTCGGCCAATGACCGGATCAGGGCCCGCATCTCCTGGATGCCGGGCGGGTCCATGCCGCTGGTCGGTTCGTCGAGGATGACGAGCTCCGGTCGGGTCATCAGGGCGGCGGCGACCCCCAGACGCTGGAGCATGCCGACCGAGAAGCCGCGCACCCGGCGATCCGCCGCCTCCGTCAGGCCGACGCGCGCCAGCCACTGGCTCGCCCCGGCCTCCTTCATCCCATGGCCGCGCGCCAGCCACTCCAGCACCTGACGGGCGGTCATGTAGGGCGGAAAGCGGGGCGTCTCGATCATGCAGCCCATGCGCCGCATCGCCTGCGGGTCGCGGACAGCTCCGCCCATGACCAAGGCCTCGCCCTCGGTCGGACGGATCAGGCCCAGCAGCACCCGGAACAGGGTCGATTTGCCCGCCCCGTTCGGGCCCAGCACCCCATAGACCCCGCCCTTGGGGATGCTAAGGGTCAGGCCGTCCAGGGCGCGCACCGTCCCATAGGTCTTGGTCAGGGCGCGGGTCTCGATCACAGCGTTCATGCAAGGGAGCTTTGGCGGGGTCGCGACCTGTCCGCAACTAAAGCTTTGGCAATGCGCCCCGCCCGGCGCCGCCAGGGATGACGCAGGTATACGGGGCCGCTAGAACCGCCGCCCCATGTCCATCCTGCACCCGAAACGCCGCCGCGCCGCCATCGCCTTCATCTTCGTGACGGCGGTGCTCGACATCCTGTCGATGGGGGTGATCATCCCGGTGTTGCCGTCCCTTATCAGGGAGTTCGCGGGATCTGAGGCCTCTGCCGGCGTCTGGAACGGCGCCTTCGTGGCGATGTGGGCGGGTATGCAGTTTCTGGCCTCGCCGGTGATCGGCTCCCTGTCCGATCGGTACGGCCGCCGTCCGGTGATCCTGATCTCCTGCGCGGGACTGGCGCTGGACTGGATGCTGATGGCGCTGGCGCCGAACCTGTGGTGGCTGGCGGTCGGGCGCATCCTGGGCGGGCTGACCTCGTCGAGCTTCACCGCCATCTACGCCTACATGGCCGACATCACCGCGCCTGAGAACCGCGCCCGCGCCTATGGCCTGATCGGCGCGGCCTTCTCGGGCGGATTCGTTCTGGGGCCGGTCGTTGGCGGCTTCCTGGGCGAGATCGGCCCGCGAGCGCCCTTCTGGTTCGCCGCCGCCCTGTCGACCCTCGCCTTCTTCTACGGCCTGTTCATCCTGCCCGAGAGCCTCCCGGTCGAACGCCGGATGCCCTTCAGCTGGCGACGCGCGAACCCGCTCGGCGCCATGGCGCTGCTGATGCGTCATGCGGAGCTCAAGGGGCTCGCGGCGGTGAACTTCCTTCTCTACTTCGCCCACCACGTCTTCTCCGCGGTGTTCGTGCTCTACGCCATGCACCGCTATGGCTGGGGTCCGCGCGAGGTCGGGCTGCTGCTGGCGGCGGTCGGGGTGCTCGACATGGTCGTCCAGGGCGCCGTGGTCGGACCGGTGGCAAAGCGCCTGGGCGACCGGACGACCATGATCCTGGGCCTGGTCGGCGGCACTGTGGGCATAGCCTTGATGGGCTGGGCGCCGACGGGCCTGATCTTCTGCCTGGCCATGCTCCCGAACGCCCTGTGGGGCCTCGCCATGCCGACGATCCAGGCCCTCATGACCCGCCGCGTCGGTGAAGACGAGCAAGGCCAGCTCCAGGGCGCGAACAACAGCGTCGCTTCGGTCGCCGGCATCGCCTCGCCCCTGTTCTTCGGCTGGGTCTACTCCCTGTCGGTGGCCGAGGGGGGCGGGTTCGGCCATCCGGGCCTGGCCTTCTTCCTGGCCGCCGGTGTCCTGGCGCTCGCGGCGATCCTCGGCTGGCGCGTCGCCCGCTCGGCGGAACGGGCGGAGAGCGCCGCCGTTTGACGCACGCCTCCGCCATGATCCGGCCGAAAAGCCGGGCAGAAGTGGCGTTCACGCTCACGCTTTCCCCGGATGCCGATGAAGCCCAAGAGCCTGCTCCTCGCCGTAGTCTTGACCCTGTCCGCCTGCGGACAGCCTGACCCTTCGCGGGCCCAGGACCAGGACGGCGTCTTCGCCGAGGCCCGCCCGCGTCAGGCGCCCTCCGACGCGGGGGCGATGAAGACCAGCTTCGCGCCCGTGGTCCGGACCGCCGCGCCCGCCGTGGTCAACATCGCCGCGCGAGGCGTGCAGCAGTACCGCGACCCCTTCTGGGGCATCCCGGGGCAGCGTCAGACCGGCTCGGTCGGCTCCGGCGTCATCGTGCGCCCCGAGGGAGTGGTGGTCACCAACAACCACGTCATCGCCGGCATGCAGGAGATACGCGTCACCCTGAACGACCGACGCGAGTTCGCCGCCCGGGTCGTGCTGGCCGACGAACGGTCCGACATCGCGGTGCTCCAGCTCGATGCGCCCGGCGAGCGCTTCGCCTTCCTGCGCATCGACGATCAGGAGGAGCAGCAGATCGGCGACCTGGTGCTGGCCATTGGCAATCCGTTCGGCGTCGGCCAGACGGTGACCAACGGCATCATCTCGGCCCTGAACCGGACGGAAACCGGCATCTCCGACAGCGGCTCCTTCATCCAGACCGACGCGGCCATCAATCCCGGCAACTCGGGCGGCGCCCTGGTCGACATGGACGGCGACCTGATCGGCATCAACACCGCCATCTTCTCGCGCTCGGGCTCGTCGTCGGGCGTCGGCTTCGCGGTGCCGGCGACCATGGTCCGGCGCGTGGTGGACGCCGCCGTGGGCGGCCAGCAGCGGGTGGTGCGCCCCTGGCTGGGCGTGAAGGGCGAAACCGTCAGCGCCGACATCGCCCGCAGCCTTGGCCTTGAACGGCCCCAGGGTCTGCTCGTCACCCAGCTGTATCCTGGTGGTCCGGGCGAGCGCGCCGGCCTGAGGGAAGGCGATGTCATCACCGCCGTCGACGGCGCCGAGATCAACGACCAGGGCGGCCTGAACTTCCGCGTCGGCACCCAGGCGCCGAACGAGACGGTTCGCCTGACGATCATGCGGGACGGCCGCGAACAGGCGGTCAGCGCCCGGGTTCAGGTCCTGCCGGGCGATCCGGACCTGGATAAGGCGGTGATGGTGCGCCAGGGCATCCTCGCCGGCGCGCAGGTGATCCAGATCACGCCGGCGCTGGCCGACGCCCTCGGCGCCGACCCCTTCGCCACGGGGCTGATCGTCAGCGGCGCGGAGCGTGGCAGCTACGCGAACCGCTCGGGCTTGCGCCGTGGGGACATCATCGTGGCAGCGAACGGCCGGCCAGTCACCTCGCCCCAGGCGCTTCAAAGCCTGGCCCGAGGCTCTGAAATCACCATCAATCGGGGCGGTCGTCAGCTATCGGGCGTGTTGCGCTAAGCCTGGGCCTAACTAGGCCTTTGCAGGTCCCCCGATCGACCAGCAATGGCCGAAGGGGTCGCGGACCTGGCCGTAGCGGTCGCCCCAGAACTGGTCGGCCATCTCCATGATCGGCTCGGCGCCCGCCCCCAACGCCCGCGCCCACCACGCGTCCGGGTCCGATACCTGCAGGTGCAGCATCACCCCCTGCGGCCGCAGGTCGGTCTGGTGCCCGTACTCCGGGAACTCGTCGTGCAGCATCACGCTGGCGCCGTTGATCCGCAGGTGCGCATGGATCAGCCGCTCGCCGTCCTCGGCGTACTTCCGGTCCAGCTCCTCGGCCGCGAAGGCCAGGCCGTAGAACTGCAGCGCCGCCTGACCTCCGCGCGAGGTGATGGTCAGGTGAGGCGTCACCCCGCCCTCGGGCCCCTGGTTATCCGTCGCCTTGATGTCGCTCATGCGTCGCTCCTGCTTCACCGCAATCTAGGCGCCCGATGAGGCGCGGCGAAGGCGGATGATTTGGCCGCATCGAACGCCTATCTGCAATGCGATGACCGACCTGTTTGAAGCCGCGGGCGTCCAGCCGCCGGATGCGCCCCTCGCCGACCGCCTGCGGCCGCGCACCCTGGACGAGGTGGTAGGGCAGGATCACCTCCTGGGCGAGGGCGGGCCCATCCGCCGCATGATCGAGGCCGGCCGCCTGGGCTCCATGATCCTGTGGGGACCGCCGGGCACGGGAAAGACCACGATCGCCCGCCTGCTCGCCCAGGCATCCGGCTATCAGTACCAGCAGATTTCGGCCGTCTTCTCCGGCGTCGCCGACCTTAAGAAGGCGTTCGAGCAGGCCCGCGTCCGCCGCGCGGCCGGGCAGAGCACCCTGCTGTTCGTCGACGAGATACATCGCTTCAACCGCGCCCAGCAGGACGGCTTCCTTCCGTTCGTGGAGGAGGGGATCGTCACCCTGGTCGGCGCCACGACCGAGAACCCCTCGTTCGAGCTGAACGGCGCACTGCTGTCCCGCTCTCAGGTCTTCGTCCTCAAGCGGCTAGACGACGCCGCGCTGGATCAACTGTTGAGCCGCGCCGAGGCCCACGAGGGCCGGCCCCTGCCGCTGACCGCCGAGGCGCGCCAGGCCCTGACCGCCCTGGCGGACGGCGACGGCCGCTACCTGTTGACCATGGCCGAGACCCTGTTCGCCCTGCCCGCAGAGCCGTCGCTGGACGTCCAGGGCCTCGCCGGCGTGCTCCAGCGCCGGGCCCCGGCCTACGACAAGTCGCGCGAGGAGCACTACAACCTCATCTCCGCCCTTCATAAGTCGGTGCGTGGCTCCGATCCTGACGCGGCGCTCTACTGGCTGGCGCGGATGCTGAACGGCGGCGAGGACCCGCTGTATCTGGCCCGCCGGATCGTGCGCATGGCGGTCGAGGACATCGGCGAGGCGGATCCCCTGTCCATCCTGGTCGCCAACGCCGCCAAGGACACCTACGACTTCCTCGGCAGCCCCGAGGGCGAACTGGCCCTGGCTCAGGCGATCGTCCATCTGGCCACCGCGCCCAAGTCCGTAGGCGTCTACGAGGCCTTCAAGGCGGCCAAGCGCGCGGCCCACGAGACCGGCTCGCTCATGCCGCCCGCCCACATCCGCAACGCCCCGACCCGGCTCATGAAGTCGCTGGGCTACGGCAAGGGCTATCAGTACGACCCCAACACCGAGGAAGGCTTCTCCGGCGCGAACTTCTTCCCCGACGAGATGGAGCGGCGCACCTTCTACAAGCCCAAGGGCGAGGGTCATGAGGCGAAGATCAAAGAGCGCCTCGAACGCTGGGCGGAAATGAGGGAGCGACTGAACAAGCCCTGACGTCTCCTCACCATTCGCGCAGCGGATGGGAGGTGGGCCGGCGGCGAAGCCGACGAGACGGAGGGGTGGAGGAGGAACGCATGCGTTCCGACGATGAAGGCTCCACGAAGGAGCCCCTCCACCACTTCGTGGTCCCCCTCCGTCGCAAGAGCGACGGGAGGAGAGGCCTCTTGCGCGAAGCGTTGCCGTAACCTTGTTCCCCCGCTAACCTTCTCTCCTTGATCAACCTTGGGAGGGGATGATGGCCGATTTGACGACGAAGACGCCCTGGCACCTGTGGCTCGTGGGCGTGGTGAGCCTGCTCTGGAACGGCTTCGGCTGCTTCGACTTCGTCCAGAGCTACACGCGCGGCGAGGCCTACTACCGGTCTATGGGCATGACCGACGATCAGATCGCACTGATGGCGACCTATCCGGACTGGATGTGGCTCGTCTGGTTCGTGGGCGTCTTCGGCGGTCTGGCCGGGGCGGTCCTGCTCCTGCTGCGGAACCGGCTGGCCGGCTGGGCCTGGCTGGCCTCCCTGGTCGGGGCGACCGTCAGCCTCATCTACTGCGGACTCATCTCCGACATGGTCCAGACCCTGGGCGTCGGCATGATCGTGATGCCGGTGGTGATCGTGATCATCGCCGCCTTCCTGGTCTGGTACGCCTGGACGATGGGCAAACGGGGCGTGCTCCATTAGGAACCCGCCGCCCGTTCCGCGCCTTGGCGCTGAATGGCTGACGGTGCGGACGACATCCTGATCGGCACGGCGGGCTGGAGCATTCCGTCCGCCGTCGCCGACGTCTTCCCCGGCGAAGGGGCGCACCTCGAGCGCTACGCGCGCCGCATGCCGGTGGTCGAGATCAACTCGTCCTTCCACCGGCCCCACCGCCGTTCGACCTATGAGCGTTGGGCTGCCGCGACGCCGGATCATTTCCGCTTCGCAGCCAAGGTCCCTAAGACCTTGACCCACGACCAGCGCCTGCTGAACCCGGGAGACGTATTCGACCGCTTCGCGCAGGAGGTCGCGGGATTGGGCGACCGGCTCGCTGTCCTGTTGGTCCAGACCCCGCCCAGCCAGACCTTCGACCCGGCGCGGGTCGGCGACTTCCTCGACGCGATCGCGGCCCGCCTGCCGGTCCAGATGGTCTGGGAGCCTCGCCACGCCAGCTGGTTCACGCCCGACGCCGACCAGTTCCTGAGCGAGCGCCGGGTCGCGCGCGTGGTCGCCGATCCCGCCAAGCCCCTTGGCGCCGACAGTCCCGGCGGCTGGCGCGGCCTGACCTACGTCCGCCTGCACGGTTCGCCGCGTATGTACTACTCCGCCTACGACCCGGCCTGGCTCGCCGGCTTGGCCGAGCGGCTCCGAACGTGGTCGACGTCGGGCCCCGTCTGGTGCGTCTTCGACAACACCGCTGGCTCCGCCGCGCTCGGCGACGCCTTGACCCTGATGCCCCTCACGGGCGATGGGCGCGAATGAGCGTCCAGCCGCCCGTCACCCTGTCCGACGACGAGATCGCCGCCGTCCGCTCCTGGGTGATCTTCGAGGACGCCCATGTCCTGGCCATCAACAAGCCGGCCGGGCTCAGCAGCCAGGGGGGGCGGATCCGCGTCCATACGCTGGACGACCTGCTCTGGGCCTTCATGCGGTCGAACGGCAAGCGCCCCGATCTGGTGCATCGGCTCGACCGCGATACCTCCGGCGTCATCCTGGCCGCCAAGACCAAGCCGGCCGCCGGCTTCCTCGGCAAGGCCATCCAGGCGCACGAGCTGACCAAGACCTATCTGGCGCTGGTCTCCGCCGCGCCCGAGCCGCCTCAGGGCGACATCAACGCCCCCCTGCTGCGCCAGGAGATCGGCCGCGAGAGCTACATGCGCGTCTGCGCCTTCGACGCGAAGGGCGCGGTCGGCGCCCGCAGCCGCTACCGCACCCTGGCGGCCTCGGAGGAGGGGGCCCTGGTCGAGCTCCAGCCCTTCACTGGGCGCATGCACCAGCTGCGCGTCCACATGGCCCACATCGGCCGCCCCCTGGTCGGTGACGCCCGCTACGGCGGCGCTCTCACCTTCGCCGGAAAGTCGGCGCCCCGGCTGATGCTGCACGCCGCGAGCCTCGACTTCCCGCACCCCGAGGGCGGCCGGAAGGTGGTTGAGGCGGCGGTCCCTGAGGATTTCAAGGCGCTGGCGGACGCGGCTGGTCTCAGCCCATCCTCCCCCGCCTAGCGCGGTCGACGCCAACGGAACCCCGACCGCCTGCCTAGCGCTTCTCCTGCACCAGGAGCCGCCCCATGATCCGCACCCTCGCCATCGCCGCATCCGCCCTCGCGCTCACCGCCTGCGCCAGCCTCGCCCCTTACGGCCCCCAGCGCGGCCCTGGTGGCCAGGGCTTTTCCGAACAGAGGATCGAGAGCGATCGCTTCCGCGTGACATACAACGGCGTCGGCGCCCCGGGGCCGGTCGCCGACCTAGCCCTGCTGCGCGCCGCCCAGTTGACGACCGAGCAGGGCTACGACTGGTTCGAGGTGACCCAACGCTACATCGATGGCAGGCCCGACAGCGCCGGCGGTGTCCGCCCGTCGGTCTCGATCGGCGGCGGCTCTTCGCGCTGGGGGCCCTATCGCAGCTCCGGCGTGGGCGTCGGGGTCGGGCTGAACTTCTCGGGGCCTTCGCCCACCTCGACCGTGCTGGAGGTCCGCCTGGGCCGCGGCCAGCGCCCCGACCGAGCCGAGGTCTACGACGCGCGCGAGGTGCAGGACGCGCTCAGGCCGTACTGACCACCAAGGCCTCCACGCCGCTCATCCCGGCAAAGGCTGGACCCCGCCTTAGCGGGGATGGGCGGAAGAAAGAGAGCTACCGCCCCCGCGTCAGCGCGCGATATTCCACCAGCCGCTCCTTGTCGCGCCGCACCTGATCGGCGACCGCGTCGTCGACGTCCAGCGAGGCATAGCGCACCCAGCCCTCGACCCCCAGCTTCTCCTGTATGGCCGCGACCGGCGTCTGCCAGCGGAAATAGCTGATCCAGCTGATCGCGATCCCGATCACCACGGCCAGGGCCTGCAACGCCCGGAACGGCCCCTGGTCCGCGGGCGAAGGCTCCAGCGCGAACAGCACCAGCCACACCACCAGGATCAACGGGGTCGTGATCCGCCCGATCCAGCGCATCCAGTAGCGTTCACGTCGCACGCGCCACAGCTCCATCTGGACGAACTTCTCCAGGTACTCCATCCGGGCCCCGATCCACATGGTCAGGCGGGTGAGGTAGTGGGCGCGCCGGCCCCAGCCCTTGCCGTCCATCTGGAACTGGGTCTCGGCCTGGTCCGCCATGGCCCGCGCGCTGGTGAACAGGTTCTGGAGCTCGCGCGTCCGCTGCACGATCTCGCGCGACATCTCGTAGGAATCGTTTTCGAGCCGGAACCGGTACTGGATGAACAGGATCGCCTGGATCGCCCAGAAGGCCCCCAACGTCACCAGCATCGCCCCGGCCGCCAGCGCCCAGCCAAGGGGCGGATTGCCCGTCCATTGGGCGAACCACGTCGGCCCCAGCGTCGCCAGCACCGTCAGCAGGATCAACGATCCCGCCTGGGTCAGTCGCTTGACCCCGATGTGGACACACAACGCCCGAAACACGCCGCGCCCATATGAGTGAATGTGGCTGCGTAGGTCCTGATCGACCGGGAAACGCTCCTCGATCTGGCGATTGAACAGGACATGGAAGCGGTCCGGCTTCCCGTCGGTCTCCCAGAACGGAAAGATGTCCAGAGGCTGGTTGAAATACTCGTTGATGTGCGAGGACACCGCCGCCTCGGCCGCCGGATTGTGCGAGAAATACTCGCTGTCCTGGATTGGCCTCAGGATGCCGTCGGCCCGGCGTTCGACCCTTTCCCCGCGCGGCGTAGTGCCCGGAACCGCGCGGTTGGGGCTGTCCTCGGCGCCGGGGGGAGGCGGATTGGGGGCAGGCGCGATCGGTCCGGGATCCGGTTGCGCGACCTGGGCCGTCCCCTGGCTCGGCGTGTTGTGAGGCCCGTCGTGCGAGTGGTCGTGCGACATGGCGTGCGTTCGGCTCCTGACGTCCCCGACCGGCAGTATGAGGGATAACGCGGTCCGGCCAAGCCGCCTTCTCCCGGCGCGCGAACGCCACGGCTCAGCTATCGCCGTTAACCATCGTTGTGGGCAAGTGAAGTTTCGGTCAGGGGAGGGGCGCGCGGCCTTCGCTTCGGCGTGGCTAGGGCTATAAGCGGGCCATGACCCGCTTTCTCCTCGTGGCCGCCGGCGGGGCGCTGGGGGCTTCGGCCCGCTACGCCCTGGGCCTGGCCGCCACCCGCCTCGCGCCGAACGCCGGATGGCCCTGGGGAACCTTCGCGGCCAATGTCGCGGGCGGGCTGGCCATCGGCCTGCTCGCGGGCTGGCTGGCCCTCAAGGCGGGCGCTTCGACCGAGGCGATCCGCCTGTTCGCCGCAGTGGGCGTGTTGGGCGGCTTCACCACCTTCTCGGCCTTCTCCCTGGAGACCGCCCTGATGATCGAGCGCCGCCAGCTCGGCCTGGCCTTCGCCTATGCCGTCCTGTCGGTGGTGCTTTCCGTCGCGGCCCTGTTCGCCGGCCTGACGATCGCTCGTCGCCTTGTCGGAGCGCCGCTGTGACCGACGCGCCCGCCCCGCGAGAGGTCAAGACCCTCTATGTCGCCGAGGCCGAGGACGGCATTCGCCTGGACCGCTGGTTCAAGCGCCGCTGGCCGCATCTGTCGCATATCCAGATCGAAAAGCTGGCCCGCTCCGGCCAGATCCGGGTCGATGGCGGTCGGGCGAAGCCTCAGGACCGGCTGACCGCCGGCGCCGCCATCCGCGTGCCGCCCATCCCCGACGCCACGCCGCGCCAGCCGGGCGACCTGCACCAGCTGAACGAGCGTGACGTCGCCTACGCCAAGTCCCTGGTCCTCTATGAGGACGAACTGGTCATCGCGCTCAACAAGCCGCACGGCCTGGCGGTGCAGGGCGGAACCAAGACCACCAAGCACGTCGACCGCCTGCTGTCGGCCTGGGGGGAGGGGATGGAGCGACCCCGCCTGGTCCACCGGCTGGACCGCGACACCTCCGGCGTCCTGCTGCTGGGCAAGGGACCGGAGGCCGCCAAGCGCCTGGCCGGCGCCTTCGCCCGCCGTCAGGCCAAGAAGACCTACTGGGCCATCGTCATCGGCAACCCCAAGCCCGCTGCCGGCCAGATCGACATGGCGCTGAAGAAGTCGGGCATCAACGACTTCGAGATGATGCGCCCCGCCGATCCCAAGGAACACGGCGCCGAACCGGCCGAGACGGCCTACGCCACCATCTCCCGCGCCGCCCACCGCGCCGCCTGGATGGCGCTGCGGCCCTTCACCGGCCGGACCCACCAGCTGCGCGCCCACATGGCCGCCATCGGCCATCCGATCCTTGGCGACCCCAAATACGGCGATGAGAAATCCGCCGAGCTGTCCGGCCTGCTGAAGCTCCAGCTTCACGCGCGCCGCATCGAACTGGACCACCCCGGCGGCGGCAAGCTGATCGTCGAGGCGCCCCTCAACCCCGAGATGCAGGCCGGCTTCGCCCACTTCGGCTTCGACGAGCACGAGGCGGGCGTCGATCCGTTCGCCGGCGTGAAGCGCCAGCGCTAGTTCCGCATTTCGAAATGATGACCCACATCCCGCCGCTCGATCCCAATGTCGCCGCCCGCAAGGGTTTCCGCGAGTCCGAGGAGCGGCTGAAGCGGTTCTGGAAGACCGTGGACGTCGCCGCGGTCGACGGCGGCTGGGCCGTCCGACTGGATGGCCGCACGCCCAGGACTCCTGCGGGCCGGAGACTGGTCCTGCCTACCCAGGCCGCCGCCCGCCTGGTGGCCGACGAGTGGGCGGCCCAGGGCGAGTTCCTCGACCCGGCGACCATGCCCGCCACCCGCCTGGCCTCCACCGCCATAGACCGCATCGGCCAGGCCCGCGAGGCGGTGGCCGATGAGATCGCGGCCTTCGCGGCTTCCGACGCCCTCTGCTACCTGGCCGAGGAGCCGGCTTCCCTCGTCGAGCAGCAGGCCCGCCGGTGGGCGCCGTGGCGCGAGTGGGCGGCGCGCGAACTGGGCGTGGCGCTTGAGCCGGCCGAGGGGATCATCCATCGCGCCCAGGACCCCGCCTCGGTCGCCCGCGTGAGGCGACTGGCGCTGGAGCTCGACGACTTCGCCCTGACCGGCCTGGCCGCGGCGACGCCCCTGCTGGGCTCCGCCGTCCTGGCCCTGGCGCTGAGCCGCGCGGCCCTGTCCGGCGAAGACGCGTTCGAACTGTCGCGCCTGGACGAGGCCTTTCAGGAAAGCCGCTGGGGCGTCGATGAGGAGAACGCCGCCCGCACCGCCGCCCGCCGCGCCGAGGCCGTCCTGATCCAGCGGTGGTTCGAGGCCCTGGCCGCCTAGGGCCAGATCGCCGCGACCAGCCCGCGCTCAACCGCCTCGACGGCTGGCACGTACCAGTTGGTCGCGGCGCGTTCGAGAAGTTCGTCCATGCTGACGGACGACCCTTCGATGAGGGCCTGGAACCCCTCGCATTGAAGCCGCACGCCGGTCGCGATCTCGTTCAGCACCGCCTGGCATTGCAGCCGGCAGCTCTCCAGCGAGCCCTGCAACTCCACCGTCTTGGTCAGCTGCCGCTCGTGGATCAGCAGGGTGGCGTCCTCGGTAAGATAGCGGTCCTCACGCGCGAAGCCGCTCATCACCGTGGCGCCCGCGGAATAAACCGCCGTCTTGCCCAGGAAGGCCACTCGCCGGCCGCAGGACCGCATGATTTGCACCTCCTTTGCGATCCGCCGGCCGATCTCGGCATCCCCGCCCAGCGTTGTGACCTCCACCACCAGCGGCGCGCCGGGATCGGCGGCGCTCGACTGGTCGATGAACCGGGCCAGCCAGCTGTCGTCGACGGTTCCGTACAGCCGCACCTGCGGCGCCTTCAGCGCGGTCTCGAGGGAGGGGTCGATGGTCAATGCGTTGCTCATGCTCACTCAGGTCTCAGGCTTGGCGGTTCGTTCCGCTTCGACCCTCCAATCGCCACAGCGCCCGGGCCGTTCCCGCGAGTCGGGCGTCCCTCGCTTGCCAGTCCGCATGCCCCTCCTTAAGCCTCGCGCGACGACCAGGAGCCGACCCGCATGCAAGACATCCTCGAACAGCTTGAGGCCCGCCGGGCCGCCGCCCGTCTGGGCGGGGGAGAGGCCCGCATCGCCGCCCAGCACGCCAAGGGCAAGCTGACCGCGCGCGAGCGGATCGAGGTCCTGCTGGACGAGGGCTCCTTCGAGGAGACCGACATGTTCGTGGAGCACCGCTCCCACGAGTTCGGCATGGAGAAGCAGCGCATCCCCGGCGACGGCGTGGTGACCGGCCGCGGCACGATCAACGGCCGGCTGGTCTATGTCTTCTCCAAGGATTTCACCGTTTTCGGCGGGTCGCTGTCGGGCGCGCACGCGGCCAAGATCGTCAAGATCCAGAAGATGGCCTTGACCAATGGCGCGCCGATCATCGGCCTGTTCGACGCCGGCGGCGCCCGCATCCAGGAGGGGGTCGAGTCGCTCGCCGGCTATGCCGACATCTTCCTGCAGAACACCCTGGCCTCGGGCGTCATCCCGCAGATCAGCGTGATCATGGGCCCGTGCGCCGGCGGCGACGTCTATTCGCCCGCCATCACCGACTTCATCTTCATGGTGAAGGACACGAGCTACATGTACGTGACCGGCCCGGACGTCGTGAAGACGGTCACCAATGAGGTCGTCAGCCACGAGGACCTGGGCGGCGCCCGCGTCCACGCCGGCAAGTCGGGCGTCGCCGACGGCGCTTTCGAGAACGACCTCGAGGCCCTCAGCGAGGTCCGTCGTCTGATCGGCTTCCTGCCCCTGTCGAACCGCGAGAAGCCGCCGGTCCGCGACTCCTACGACGATCCGGAGCGCGACGAGGCCAGTCTGGACACCCTGGTCCCGGCCAATCCGAACCAGCCCTATGACATCAAGGAGCTGATCCTGAAGACGGTCGACGAGGCCGATTTCTTCGAGATCGGCGCCGACCATGCCAAGAACATCGTCTGCGGCTTCGGCCGCCTGGATGGCCAGCCCGTCGGCGTCGTCGCCAACCAGCCCCAGGTCCTGGCCGGCGTCCTGGACATCGACAGCTCGCGCAAGGCCGCTCGCTTCGTCCGCTTCTGCGACGCCTTCGGCATCCCCCTGGTCACCTTCGTCGACGTCCCCGGCTTCATGCCCGGCACTCGCCAGGAGTACGGCGGCCTGATCAAGCACGGCGCCAAGCTACTGTTCGCCTACGCCGAGGCGACCGTGCCGAAACTGACCGTCATCACCCGCAAGGCCTACGGCGGCGCCTACGACGTCATGAGCTCCAAACACCTGCGCGGCGACGTCAACTACGCTTGGCCCTCGGCCGAGATCGCCGTCATGGGCGCCAAGGGCGCGGTCGAGATCATCTTCCGCAAGGAAGCCGGCGACCCGGACGCGCTGGCGGCGCGCGAGGCCGAATACAAGGCGAGGTTCGCCAACCCCTTCGTCGCCGCGGGCCTCGGCTACATCGACGACGTGATCATGCCCCACGGAACGCGGCGGCGATTGATCAAGGCGCTACGGACGCTGAAGGGGAAGGTGCAGGAGAACCCCTGGAAGAAGCACGATAATATACCGCTGTAACGTGCGATGCTAAGTTCCTCGCCGAGATGAATGAAGCCCTTGCTGGCGCTCACCTCGACGCCGTGTTTTTCGCGGACGGCACCGTGCGGCCTGGGGCGATGCGAGGCGGCCGGTCCTATATGATGCGCTGGACCCACCTGCCGGACCCGCCATGTCTCCGCCGCCCAAGACCGCCGTCCTTTATCGCATGGTCATGCCCGACCATGTCTGCCCCTATGGCCGCAAGTCGCTGTGGCTGCTGCGCGCCAAGGGCTATGCGGTGGACGACCGCCACCTGACGACGCGGGCCGAGGTCGACGCCTTCAAGGCCGAGCATGGAGTGAAGACCACGCCCCAGACCTTCATCGGCGGGGTGCGGATCGGCGGCCATGACGACCTTCGCCGCTTTTTCGGCCAGAGGGTCCCGGAGGCGGGGGCGACGTCTTACGTGCCGGTGATCGCCGTCTTCGCCGTCGCCGCCGTGATCGCGGCGGTGGTGGTGTGGTGGCGCGAGGGCTGGGTGGTGGCCAGCTTCCCGCCGACCTTCATCGCCCTCTCGATGTGCCTGCTGGCGATGCTCAAGCTTCAGGACATCGAGAAGTTCTCGACCATGTTCCTGAACTACGACCTGCTGGCCCAGCGCTGGCCGCCCTATGGCTACGTCTATCCGTTCGCGGAACTGGGCGCGGGGGTGCTGATGCTGGCCGGGGTGCTGACCTGGCTCTCGGCCCCGGTGGCCCTGGTGATCGGCGGGATCGGCGCGGTTTCGGTGTTCAAGGCCGTCTATGTGGACAGGCGCCAGCTGAAATGCGCCTGCGTCGGCGGGTCGTCGAACGTGCCGCTCGGCTTCGTCTCCCTGACCGAGAACCTGATGATGATCGCCATGGCCGTCTGGATGGTGGCCGTCGCGCACTAGGGGCTCAGCCGACCAGGGCGGCCCGTTCCTGGGGCGTCAGCATCCGCCAGCGTCCTTCGGGCAGGTCGCCGAGTCGCAGCGGCCCGATGCGAACCCGGAACAGGTCCGTGACCCGCAGGTCCAGCTGGTCGCACATGCGCCGGATCTGGCGGTTGCGGCCTTCGCGCAGGACGAAGCGCAGGGTCTGGCCCTCGACCACCTCGACTTCGGCCCGCTTCAGCGCCCGGCCGTCGAGGCTCAGCCCGTGCCGGAGCCGCGCGATCTTGCTCTCCGACAGATGACCCCGCACGGTGACGAGGTACTCCTTGTCCAGCTCCGACTGCGGCCCGATCACGGCCTTGGCCACCACGCCGTCGGACGACAGCAGCAGCAGCCCGCGCGAGTCCTCGTCCAGCCGCCCGATCGGCGGCAGTGAGGCGTCGCGCCCCGGCGGCTCGCCCGGCCCGTCCAGCCGGTCCCGCGTCAGCAGCCGCACGGCGGGCGCCTTGCCCGGCTCGGGTTGCCCCGAGACGTAGCCGACCGGCTTGTGGATCACGAGGGTGATCCCATCCAGGGCTTCGGCCGCCTGCTCGCCCATAGACACCGTCTGGCCCGGTTCGACCTTGCGACCGGCGTCCCGCACCACCTCGCCGTCGATGGACACTAGCCCCTGGGCGATCAGGCCGTCGGCCTCCCGCCTGGAACAGACGCCGGACTGGCCCATCCACTTGTTCAGCCGGATCGGCTCCTCGCCCTCGTACTTGCGCGAAAAGGTCATGGCTCAGACCGTCCGGAACAGCAGCATGATGTTGTTCGCCGGCATCGCGTGCCGCTCCGCGAAGTCCAGCCCCCGCTTCTCGGCCTCCGCCACGACCACCTCGCGTCGGCGCAGGCCCCAAACCGGGTTCCGCGCCTTCAGGCTGGCGTCGAAGGCGAGGTTGGACGTCGCGGTCTCCACCTCCGGCTCCAGATAGGGGCCATACAGCGCCAGCACGCCGCCCGGCCGCACCAGCCGGCTCCCTGCCAGCCGCATCAGCGCTTCGGTCGCCGCCCATGGGCTGATGTGGATCATGTTGATGCAGACCACGGCCTCGAACGGGCCCTCCGGCCAGCCGGCCTCGTCCAGCACGTCCAGGGCCAGCGGCGGGCGCAGGTTCGTCAGACCGGCCTGCGCCGACCACGCCGTGATGCTCGCGCGCGCCTCGGCGTCCGGATCGCTGGGCGTCCAGTCCAGATGGGGCAGGGTGCCTGCGAGCCGCACGGAATGCTGTCCCGACCCGGCGGCGATCTCCAGCACCCGGCCCCGGTTCGGCAGCGCGCTTCGCAGCACCGCCAGAATCGGCTCGGCGTTCCGCTCCGCAGCCTGAGAGAACAGGGCGCCGGGCGGCGGAGAGGAGGAGGAAGCTGTTTCGATCACGGGGGAGTCGATATCTCCCAGCCGCCGACTTGGCGATGCGAAATGCACGGGTCGGACACGCTGTCACCGTTCCGGGGTCGATTATTGCGCCGGTTGACGCCGGGGCGCCCGCGATGCTCTCTCCTGGTTGTAACACTGCGTGATCGCGCAGCGTAGCGGCCGAGGCGGCGTGAGATCGCCCGGCCTGAAAAGCGTTCAGGAGACGACCAGTGACCACCGCTTCCATCCCGGGTCTTCACCCGGCCCCGACCCGCCACGCCGGTCTGATCGCCTGGGTCGAGCAGATCGCCGCCCTGACCAGGCCCGCCCGCGTCCACTGGTGCGACGGATCGGAAGGCGAGAAGGCCGCCATCACCGCCGACCTGGTCGCCCGGGGCACCCTGAAGGCGCTGGATCCGGTCAAGCGGCCGGGCAGCTTCTACGCCGCCTCCGACCCGCGCGACGTCGCCCGCGTCGAGAGCCGCACCTTCATCTGCTCGGCCAATGAGGTCGACGCCGGGCCGACCAACAACTGGGCCGATCCGGTCGAGATGCGCGCCCGCCTGAACGGCCTGTTCGACGGCTGCATGGCCGGCCGGACCATGTACGTCGTGCCCTTCTGCATGGGTCCGCTGGGCTCGAAGATCAGCGCGCTTGGCGTCGAGATCACCGACAGCGGCTATGTCGCGGTCTCTATGGGCATCATGACGCGCATGGGCCAGCCCGCCCTGGAGCAGCTGGGCGAGGACGGCGACTACGTTCCGGCGGTCCACACCCTGGGCTGCCCCCTGACTGAGGGTCAGGCCGACACCCCCTGGCCCTGCAACGATGAGAAGTGGATCGTTCACTTCCCCGAGACCCGCGAGATCTGGTCCTACGGCTCGGGCTATGGCGGCAACGCCTTGCTGGGCAAGAAGTGCTACGCGCTCCGCATCGCTTCAGTCATGGCCCGCGATGAGGGCTGGCTGGCCGAGCACATGTTGATCCTCAAGCTGACGGACCCGAAGGGGCGGAGCAAATACGTCGCCGCCGCCTTCCCCTCGGCCTGCGGCAAGACCAACCTCGCCATGCTCCAGCCGAGCCTCACCGGCTGGAAGGCGGAGACCATCGGCGACGACATCGCCTGGATGCGCTTCGGCGACGACGGCCGCCTGTACGCCGTGAACCCTGAGGCCGGCTTCTTCGGCGTCGCTCCCGGCACCAGCCGCAACACCAACCACAACGCGCTCGAGACCCTGGCCTCGAACACCGTCTTCACCAACACGGCCCTCACGGCCGACGGCGACGTCTGGTGGGAGGGATTGTCCAAGGAGGCGCCGGAAGGCCTCACCAACTGGAAAGGCCATCCGCACGATCCGGCCTCGGGCGAGCCCGCCGCTCACCCCAACGCCCGCTTCGCCGCCCCCGCCCATCAATGCCCGACCATCGCGCCGGAGTGGGAGGACCCCAGGGGCGTGCCGATCGACGCCATCCTGTTCGGCGGCCGCCGCGCCTCGGCCGTGCCGCTGGTGACCGAGGCCTTCGACTGGGAGCATGGGGTGTTCATGGGCTCCACCGTGGCCTCCGAAGGCACCGCCGCGGCCGAGAACGCCATCGGCGCCCTGCGCCGCGACCCCTTCGCCATGCTGCCCTTCTGCGGCTACAACATGGGCGACTATTTCGCCCATTGGCTGAAGATGGGCGAAGGCCGCGACGCCGCGAAGCTGCCGCGCATGTTCTTCGTGAACTGGTTCCGCAAGGACCAGGACGGTCGCTTCGTCTGGCCGGGCTTCGGCGACAACGCCCGCGTCCTGAAGTGGATCGCCGAGCGGCTGGACGGCGAGGCCGAGGCGGTCGACACGGCCATTGGCCGCGTCCCGACCCCGCAGGCCCTGGATCTTTCGGGGCTCGACCTGGACGCCGCCGCCCTATCGACCCTGCTGGAGGTCGACGCCGAGGTCTGGGCGGAGGAGGCTTCCCTGATCCCCGACTTCTACCGCACCTTCGGCGACCGGCTGCCCCAGGCCCTGTGGGCTCAGCACGCCGCCCTGGTCGAGCGGCTGGAGGCGGAACGGCCAGAGGTCATCGCGGCCGAATAGCCGCTTGCCATCCGACGAGGGGAGGGGGATGAGGCGCCCGTGTCCGCTCCCTCCCAACTCGTGGATTCAGAGATCGTCGTCGTCGGCGCCGGCGTCCTGGGCCTGGCGACGGCCGCCGAGCTGACCCTGCGCGGCCATCGGGTGACGGTGGTCGATCCCGGCGGCCCCAACGCCTCGTCCGTCGCCGCCGGCATGATCGGTCCGGGTTTCGAGAGCGTGCTCGACGGTGCGACGCCCGAGCGAGCCCGTCTGCTGC
The DNA here is from genome assembly GCA_023386645.1 of Pseudomonadota bacterium. Lineage (GTDB taxonomy): Bacteria > Pseudomonadota > Alphaproteobacteria > Caulobacterales > Caulobacteraceae > Brevundimonas. The sequence goes on along the minus strand of JAEWJI010000006.1, from coordinate 12,600 downwards.
GCGACGCCGCCGCCCTGTGGCCCGATTTCGCCGAGCGGCACGGCCTGCGCCTCGACGCTCGTCCCGCCGTCTGGCGCGGCCCGAACGCTTCGCTCTTCGACCAGCGCCTGCGACACCTGGGCTTTCCGTCAAGGCTCGAGGGGGACGAGGTCTCCACCGCCGACCGGCGTATCGACGTCGCGCCCGCAATGGCCCGGCTGTCCGAGAGGGTCACGCTCCGGGCGGGCCGCGCCGTCTCAGCACATGTTGAACAGGGGGGCTGGATCCTCCTCCTGGGCGGCGGCGAATTGCGAGCCCGGCAGGTGATCCTGGCCTCCGGGGCGGCCCCCGCAATCGCTGGTCCGCCGCTCCCCGCCGCCCGGTTGATCGAAGCGATCGAACCGATCCGCGGCCAGATCGGCTGGATCGCCGAGCCCCTTGTCGATCGGGTCGTGCGAGGACAGGGCGCCTACCTCGCGCCTTCCGAGGGCGGAACCCTGATCGGCGCAACCATGGAGGCCGGACGCCGCGACCTGGAGCCCGATCCCGCGACCTGCGCGGCCCTGGTTCATGCGGCCGAGGTTCTGTTGGGGCGCCGACTGCGAGAGCCGGTCGAATGGCGGGTCGGCGTGCGGGGGGCGACGCCAGACGGCCTGCCCATGGCGGGCGCCATGGGGACCGACGGCCTGTTCGCCGCCCTGGCTCCCCGCCGCAACGGCTGGCTGCTGGCTCCGCTCGTGGCTCATACGGTTGCCGATGCGGTCGAGGAACGTCCGCGCGGAGCCTACGCCGACGCCCTCGATCCGCTTCGCTTTCTTACTGCTCCGGCAGGGTGAAGCGGACCCCGACGTTGACCCGCGCTCCGTCGACCACGCGACCGTCTTCGGTGCGCGGGCTGATGGCGAAGTAGCGCGACAGCTGCACCGCCGCCCGGCCGAAGCCCTGGCCTCCAGGCGTCTCGGACACGACCGAGCAGTCGCTGATCGAACCGTTCACCCGCACCCGGCAGGACAGGGTGGCCGAACCGGTGATGCCCCGCTCCAGCGCCCGCGTCGGATAGGCCCGCATCAACTGATCTCCGGTAGGCTTGGATATCCAGCGTGGATTGACGATCACGGGCGGACCGGGAGGCGTGACGACCGGCTCGTTCGTGACAAGTCCTACCGTCGGCTCCTCCACCGGCCGGGTCAGGGTCACGACGGTCGCGTCGAGCGCCACGGGCCCATCGATCGGCACGGCGGCCAGGGTCTCGACCGGCTGGGTCGGCAGCGGGGTCTGGTGGATCGGGGCGTTCGGCGCGGGCGGGGTTTCGCTGACGACCGTGGGGGTCGGCGGAGGCGGACGGCGATAGGTCTCGACATGGATCACCGGGCCCTCCGGCAGGGGCTCGGGCTGCGCGACCTCGAACCGCTGGTGATAGAGGGCCACACCGATCCCGACGTGAGCCAGCACGGAGGCCCCGATGGCCAGCCATGCCCAGCGCGACATGGGGCGGCGTCGATCGCCGAGATCGATCGGGACGATCGCGCCCGGCCCGGCGGCGGCCTGCATCATCATTGGAAGTCCTCCCATTCGGAACGCGGATTTTCCCGCCCGAGGAGGTGGCGCTTCCCTTACGGCAACTTTACGGCGGCAGCGCAGCCTTGGCTGTTAGTGATTGTGAACGATCTTAGGGTCTCGTTAACTCTCGCAGCGCGACGCTTCGTGCATGACCGTCGGAGCGATTCGAGGCTCGGGAGGCCCAGGTTCTGGGGGCGTTGAGGCCGCGATCCGTCGCGCCGCCCAGGCGACCGGCGTCGACTTCGATTTCCTGATGAAGACCGCGCGGCGCGAAAGCGCTTTCAACCCGAATGCGCGAGCGCGGACCTCCTCGGCGGCGGGCCTGTTCCAGTTCATCGAGCAGACCTGGCTGGCCACCGTGAAACAGGCCGGAGCCCGCCACGGGTACGGCCAGTACGCGGACCTGATCCATCGTGGCGCCGACGGCCGCTACCGGGTCGCGGGCTCTTCGCGCAACATGGTGCTGGACCTCCGCTTCGATCCTCAGGCGGCCTCGGCCATGGCCGCCGAACTCACTGCCTCGAACGCCGCCTACCTGCGTGGCCGGACGGGACAGGAGCCGACCGCGGGCGATCTCTACGCCGCCCACTTCCTGGGCCCCGCCGGCGCGGCCACCCTGATGGAGGCCGCCGCCGCCCGTCCGGGGATCAGCGCGGCGGCTCTGTTTCCCGAGGCCGCCAGCGCCAACCGGTCGATCTTCTACAAAGAGGGGCGGCCGGCCACGGTGGCGGAAGTCCGTGCGAACCTGTCCCGCAGCGCCGGGGGCGGTCTGCCCGCCGTCGAGGGTCCGCCCGCGGTGGCGCTCGACGAGCGCGAGATGGCCCTGGCCGCCCGCCTGGACCGGCTGAAGCAAGACCAGAGCCTGCTCGCCCTGCTGCTCGAGACCAAGGACGGCTCCAAGGGCTACGGCGTTTTCGGCCCTGAGGCGAACGCGGGCTGAGCGCCGCATGGTAAACCGCCGTTAAGCACGACGGGCGCACCTTCCGCTGATCCGCGATTCAGCCGAGACATTCGCCCATGACCGCTTTTCGCGCCCGTCTGACCGAGGTCGACATTCGACGCCTGATCAAGGCGACCGATGACGACGACCGGGCGGCCGCCGCGCACAAGCTGTGCCGCAGCATGGAGCGGACGGAACTGAGCGAGGACGACCGCGCCGCGGCCCAGAAGATCCTGCGAGTCCTGGCCGAGGACGCCGCCGAACTGGTCCGCCGGGCGATGGCGGTGACGTTGAAGTCCTCCGACCTCATCCCCCGCGACGTGGCCCGCCGGTTGGCCGCGGACGTCGACAGCGTGGCCCTGCCCATCATCGGTTTCTCGCCCGCCTTCACCGACGAGGACCTGATCGAGATCGTTCGGGCCGGCTCGGCTGTCCGCCAGACCGCCGTCGCCGCCCGCCCTCGCGTCGGCCGCGACGTCGCCGAAGTCCTCGCGTCCGACGGATGTGAACAAGCGGTCCGCACGCTCGCGGCCAATGACAACGCCGACATCTCGGAGACCGCGCTGAACCGGTCGGTCGACCGCTTCGGCGGCTCGCCCGAGGTTGTCGCGGCCCTGGCCTATCGCCAGGTCCTCCCGCTGAGCGTCAGCGAGCGCCTGATCGCCCTGGCCTCCGACGCGGTGCGCGAACACCTGTTCACCCGCCACGCCGTGGCGCCGGAGACCGCGATCCGTCTGGCCGGCTTCGCCCGGGAACGGGCGACGGTGGACCTGGTCGACCAGGCGTCGTCGGCCGCCGACCTCAGCCAGTTCGTCGCCCAGCTGAACGCCAGGAAGGCCCTGAACGCCTCTCTGCTGCTACGGGCCCTCGCCCGGGGACAGATGGCCCTGTTCGAACATGGTCTGGCCGAACTGGCCGGCGCCGCGCACCAGCGCGCTTGGCTGATGATCCACGACGCGGGGCCGCTGGGTCTCCGGGCCATCTACGACCGGGCGGGCTTGCCGCCGCGCCTGTTCCAGGCTTTCCGCGCCGGCGTCGACACCTGGCGCGCGCTTCAGGCGGAGGGCGCCGACACCTCCAGCGAGGCCTTCCGCGACCGCATGCTGGAACGCTTCATGACCCAGCGCCCCAACGCTCCCCGCGAGGACTTGGCCTATCTGATGGAGCGCCTGGATCGGCCGCCGGCGGAGGCTCGCGGCCCGACGGCCTCGGCGGCCTGACGCGTCTGATCAGGGATTTGGGTCGGAACCTAAGGACGACCCGAACGCCTCGGTCATCTTACCGCAGGGCCGCGACCTGGGCTTCCAGGGTCTCGGCGAGGGCGCGGCCGGTCGGGTGGTCGTCGGTCTGGATCTTGTCGCGGACCACCGCCTTGATGGCGTCGACGTGGGCGTCGATCAGCTTGGCCGGGGCGGCCAGCCGGCGGGCGGGGTCGTCCAGCAGCTTGCACAGCGAGCCGGCCAGGCGGGTGACCAGCGGATACTGGTAGGTCGCCCCCAGACCCTTGAGGTCGTGGGCGCGGAAATAGAGCGCCTCGGTGGTCTGGGCGTTGACGCCCTGGGCCCGCACCTGCGCGTGGGCGGCGTCCAGCTTGGTGATTTCGTCCTCCAGCCACTGGCCGAACTGGGCCGACATGGCTTTCAGCGCCTCCTCGGCCTTGGCGATGGCGTTGGCGTCGATGCCGCCGAAGCCGCCGCCGACCTTCATGCGAAGGGTGTTGGGCGGGCGAATGACCTGGGCCGGGTTGCTCACGGGACGGCGACTCCTGAGGAAAACACGACCACCATCCGACGTTCGCCTTAAGAAGCGGTGACCTAGCTGGCGAATTGCTCGGCCAGCACCCGTTCCTCCAGCGAGCGGTCCGGGTCGAACAGCATGGTCAACCCGACATCGCGACGCTCGCGGACCTCGACCCGCGCGACGTGGCGCACCTCCAGGCTGTCGGCGGTGGCGCTGACCGGCCGCTTGTCGGCCTCGAGGATCTCGAACCTCACCTGGGCTTGATGGGGCAGCAGGGCGCCGCGCCAGCGCCGGGGCCGGAAGGCGCTGATCGGCGTCAGGGCCAGGATGCGGGCCTCGAGCGGTATGATCGGGCCATGGGCCGACAGGTTGTAGGCCGTCGATCCGGCGGGCGTGGCCACCATGCAGCCGTCGCACGCCAGCTCCTCCAGCCGCACCTTGCCGTCGACGCTGATCCTGAGCTTGGCGCTCTGTCGCGTCTGACGCAGCAGGGACACCTCGTTGATCGCCAGCCCCGAATGCACCTGGCCGGCCACCGTCCAGGCGTCCATCTGCAGGGGATGGATCACGGCACGTCCGGCGGCGGCTATCCGCTCGGGCAGTCCATCTTCTTCGTAGTCGTTCATCAGGAAGCCGACGGAGCCCCGGTTCATTCCATAGACCGGGGTTCGGCGTTCCAGGTGGCGGTGAAGGGTCTCCAGCATGAAGCCGTCGCCGCCCAGGGCGACGATGACCTCGGCATCGTCCTCGGAAACGGAGCCGTAGCGCGCGGCCAGGGCGCGTCGAGCCGCCTCCGCCTCTGGGCGGTCGCTGGCGACGAAGGCGAGGGCGGGGGTGGCGGTCACCCCCGAACGCAAGCCGAGACCGACCCGGAAGTCAAACCTAATGCAGTCCGCCCATCAGGGCCCGGAACTCCCGCGCCGCCGCGTTGGGGGAATGGGACATCCGCGACCAGTAGGCCTCGCCCGCGTCGCCCGGCCAACCGTCCGAAAGCTTGCGGATTTCGTCCAGCACCGGCTGGAACACCGCCCGGTCAATCCCGACGGCCGTGCACAGCAGGAACAGGGCGTCGGGCGTGTTCATGCGGACGGCTCGCCGGACCTGGGCAAGGGGGAAGCCCGACAGCGCCGCCAGCGCATGTTCGAACAGGCCGAGGCGCTTCTCGCGGATCGCTCGGATCACGAAGCCGGGACGCAGCTGGCCCGCGCTCTGCAGCTTGGCCACGAGGCGGCGCTCCATCTCATCGCGATCGACGCCGTCCGCAACCGTATCGGCGGTCTGGGGCGCGCCTGCATTGGTCACCGCCTGGTCCACGACGCCGGCCAGCCGTCCCTCGTCGATCCGGAAACGCTCGCCAATGGCCTGGCGCAGGGCCTGGCCGACCCACTGGTAGAGTTGCTGGGCGTGGATGGTGCTGAGTCGGGGATGGCGGGTCAGGGGCGCGCGCAGGGCGGCGACCCGGCGGGACTGCTCCACCAGCCGGCCAAGCCCGGCCTCGCTGATCTCGGCCGTCCGGTTTGTGGCCAGGGCGGTCACGCAGGCGGGCTCGGCCCTGTCGATGATGGCGTCCGCGACCAGTCCGCTGAGACGCGGCCGGCGGGCCACCTCGATCTGATGCTCGATGGTCGACTCCACCAGGATGCGGAGCAGGTCGTGATCCTTCAGCAGCGGACTGCGCGCGATCACGGGCCGGGCGATCTCTATCTCGTCCAGCGCCAGCATGTTGATCAGCGAGGGCGGGGCCCATTCGGCGCCGGCCAGGCTCTGGGACAGGGCCGCCCTGATCTCGCGCTCGGCCTGCCGGGCCAGGATCATGAAGACGTCGACCAGCACCTCCGACGGCTGCACCGCCGCGGGGGCTGCGTCACACAGGGCCGCGATGCCGAGAAGCAGTCGTTGCCGATCCTCGCTGGATCGGCTCCGGGCCAGTTCGAGAAGATCGGAGGGAGCGAGCGCCACGTCCTCGGAAGGCGGGGCTTGCAGTTGGACGGCTGCGGACACTCTGGGCTCCCCGAGGCCATGGTCGGATGCGACATCCTCAGCTTTGCCTGAACGTCGTAAAGCACCGGTTAACCACGTTGGCTTGACGGCCGCTCGACGCCTGCGCTTGTCTGGCGGTCTCATCCCCCTCGTGAGATCCGGCCATGCCCGACGGTGCGATCCCTTCGATGAAGACCCCCTCCCTGAAGGCGCAGGTGTCGGAGGCGGAGTGGCAGGCGCGCTGCGACCTGGCGGCGCTCTACCGGCTGGTGGCCATCCACGGCTGGGACGACATGATCTTCACCCACATCTCGGCCCGCGTTCCGGGGCCGGAGCATCACTTCCTGATCAATCCCTATGGCCTGTATTTCGAGGAGATCACCGCCTCTTCGCTGGTCAAGGTCGATCTGGACGGCAACATCGTCCAAGAGACGACCAGCTTCATCAACCCGGCCGGCTTCACCATCCACTCGGCCGTGCACGCCGCGCGGGAGGACGCTCACTTCGTGATCCACCTGCACACGGTCGCGGGCGTAGGCGTCGCGGCGCAGAAGGAGGGGCTGTTGCCCCTGGGCCAGAACGCCTGTCTGCTCCAGCACCAGGTCGCCTATCACGGCTATGAGGGCCTGGCCCTGAACCACGACGAGCGGGAACGGCTTGTCGCGGACCTGGGCGACAAGCCCCTGATGCTTCTGCGCAACCACGGCACCCTCGCGGTCGGCCAGACGGCGGCCCAGGCCTGGGTCGGGATGTTCTTCCTGGAGCGGGCCTGCCAGCAGCAGATCGCGGCCCTGTCGGTCGGGCGCGACCACGTGCTGATGGCCCCGGACGCCGCCCAGGCCGAAACGAAGGAGCAGGGCAGGGGCATCGGCTTCATCTCCGCCCTGGCCTGGCCCGGCGCCCTGAGGCTCGTCGAACGGCGCCTGCCCGGCTACGACGCTTGAGGCTGGGAGCCGCCGTCGCGCTCGCGGCCCTCGCGGTGGCGGGCGCGGCTCATGCCGGCGCCTGGACCCTGCCCAAGGGCAAGGGCCAGGTCATCGTCAAATACGAGGACATGCGGGCCTCGACGGGGTTCGACCCGGATGGGATCGAGCGGCCGCTGCCCGCCGATCGCCGCGACACCGCGCTGGGCGTCCTCGCCGAGTACGGCCTGACCGACCGCCTGACGCTTCAGTTCAAGGGTGACTGGCAGCAGGGCGAGGACTTCTTCATCGACTACGAAGGGCGGGGTCCGCTGGAGATTGGGGCGACCTGGCAGGTGTGGCGCGACGACGCGACCGCCGTCAGCCTCTACGCTGGCTATGCCCAGGGAGGAGAGGGGCGCAACGCCGGCTACGCCCCCCCGGGCGAAGGCGACAGCGACTGGGAGGTCCGCGCCTCCGTCGGCCGCTCCCTCGGCCGGCTCAAGCTGCCGTGGTCGCCGGAGCGGTCGTTCGTCGAGGTGCAGACGGCGCGCCGCATGCGCGACGGTCTCCCGGACGAGACCCGCGCCGACGTCACCTTCGGCGCCCACCTGTCGGACGACTGGATGCTGCTCAGCCAGGCCTTCGCCGGCCAGACCGACGGCGACGGCGCGCGGTGGCTTTCGCTCGAGACCTCCGTCGTCCGGCGCCTGGGCGACTGGAGCCTCCAGGCGGGATGGCGACGCACGGTCGCCGGGCGCGAGACGCCCTTGGCGGAGGGCGCGGTCATCGCTATCTGGCGGCGCTTCTGAACTCATGAATTCCGCGGCGACCACAGGTCGCGACGGCGATGGGAAACATCGTCCGTTACAGGTCTTTTAGTTGCGTCGTCGGCCCGGGGCGTTAAGCCATCCCGCCAGCCGTCCCGGAGAGCCGTCGAGTGATCAAGCGCCACTTTTTTCTGATCGGCGCCGGCTGCGTGCTGGTGCTCATGATCCTGGCGGTGGTCCTCCGTGTCGCTCTTGCCGGCGATGAGAAGGGCGGCCCAGGCGGCCCTGGCGGTGGTCGGGGCGGCGGCCAGGCGGTCTCGGCGGCCGTGGTCGCCACCCGTCCCTTCAGCGACGAGATCCGCGTGCTGGGCGTCGCGCGGGGTCAGCGGTCGGTGAACATCACCTCCTCGACGACGGAGCTGATCACCCGGGTCCTGTTCACCGATGGCCAGCGCGTGGCTGCCGGCGCGCCCCTGGTCCAGCTTCAGGCACGCGAGGAGGACGCCGGCATCATCGAAGCCCGCGCCCGGGTCGCCCAGGCTCAACGTGAATACGACCGCTATCGCGAACTCGCCGAGCGGGGGATCGCGCCCCGTGTGACCGCCGAGGACGCCGAGACGGCGCTGGAGACCGCTCAAGCCTCGCTCGCCGCCGCCCAGGCCCGCCAGGGCGACCGGACCATCCGCGCGCCCTTCGCGGGCGTTCTGGGCCTTTCGACCGTGACGCCCGGCACCTTGATCAACCCGGGCGCGGTGATCACCACCCTGGACGACATTTCCACCATCCGCGTCGATTTCCAGGTGCCGGAGCGCTACCTCGGGGTCCTGCGGCCCGGCCTGCCGATCATCGCGACCGCCGACGCCTATGGGCAGGAGCAGTTCCAGGGCCGCATCGCCCTGGTGGACACCCGGGTGAATGAGCAGACCCGCTCGGTCACCGCCCGCGCCGAGTTCCCCAACCCCGGCGGCCGCATCCGGCCCGGCATGCTGGTGCGGGTCGCGGTCCAGCAGGGCCTTCGCAACTCGCTTGCGGCGCCCGAGGCGGCCGTCCAGTACGAAGGCGACGGAGCCTTCGTGTATCGCATCGCGCCGGGCGAGCGCGGCTCCACCGCCCAGCGCGTCGAGGTCGAAACCGGGGCGGTCGAGGGCGGCTTCGTCGAAATCCTGTCCGGCCTCAACGTCAATGACCGGATCGTCGGCTCGGGTCTGAACCGCATCCAGCCCAACGCGCCAATCCGTGTCGCCGGGCAGGGCGGCGCTGGCCAGCCCCAGGGGCGCGCCGCCCGATGATGCTCTCCGACATCGCCGTCCGGCGCCCGGTGTTCGCCGCGGTCGCCGCCATCGTGCTGTGCGTCGTCGGCCTGGCCGCCTTCTTCTTCCTGCCGGTGCGCGAGCTGCCGGACGTCGACCCGCCGATCGTGTCGGTCAACACCAGCTACGCCGGGGCCTCGGCCGAGGTCATCGAGAGCCGGATCACGGAGCCGATCGAGCAGCAGATCGCCGGCATCCAGGGTGTCGAGCGGATCAACTCGACCAGCCGCGACGGCCGGTCCAACGTCAACATCGAGTTCTCGCTGGATCGCGACATCGACGATGCCGCCAACGACGTGCGCGACCGCATCAGCCGCGTCGTCGGCCGACTGCCGGACCAGGCCGACCCGCCGGAGGTCGCCAAGGCCGACTCCGACAGCCAGCCGATCATGATCCTGTTCCTCCGCTCCAACGCCATGAACCGGCTGGAGCTGACGGACTACGCCGACCGCTACTTGGTCGACCGCCTGGCCACTGTGCCGGGCGTGGCCCAGGTGCAGATCTATGGCGAGCAGCGCTACGCCATGCGCATCTGGCTGAACGCCTCGGCCATGGCCGCGCGCGGCATCACGGTCACGGCCGTCGAGAGCGCGCTGACCAGCCAGAACGTCGAACTGCCGGCCGGCCAGCTGGAGTCTGGCCAGAAGGACTATACCGTCCGCGTCGCCCGCACCTACGCCCGCGCCGAGGACTTCGCCCAGCTCCCGATCAACACGACCGGCTCGGCCTCGACCACCGCCGGCGTGATCCAGGGCGCCCCGACATATGTCACCCGCCTGGGCGATATCGCTCGCGTGGAGGAAGCCCCCGCCGAGGACCGCCGACTGTTCCGCGGCAACGGCCTGGACCAGATCGGCCTGGCCGTCACCCGCCAGGCCCAGTCGAACGACCTGGCCATCTCCAAGGGCGTGGCCGAACTCCTCAAGGAAATCCAGCCGACCCTTCCGGCCGGGACCGAGCTTGTCATCGGTTCGGACAACTCGGTCTTCACCAAGCACGCCATCGACGAGGTGTGGATCACCATCGGCATCGCCATGGTCCTGGTGGCCCTGGTGAACTTCATCTTCCTAGGCAGTTTCCGGGCCGCGCTCATCCCCTCCATCGTCGCCCCGATCTGCCTGCTGTCGACCTTCATCGTCCTGGCCCCGCTCGGGTTCTCGCTGAATCTGCTGACCCTCCTGGCGCTCGTGCTGGCCATCGGTCTGGTGGTCGACGACGCCATCGTGGTGGTCGAGAACATCCAGCGTCGCCTGGACCATGGCGAGCCGCCCCTGGTCGCGGCCGAGCGCGGCACGCGTCAGGTGTTCTTCGCGGTGGTGGCCACCACCATCACCCTGCTGTCGGTGTTCGCGCCCCTGCTGTTTCTGCCCGGCTACGTCGGCCGGCTGTTCGTCGAACTGGCGGCCGCGATCGCGGCGGCGGTGGCCTTCTCGGCCTTCCTGGCCCTGACCCTGTCGCCCATGCTGGCCTCCAAGATCCTGAAACCCGCCTCCGGCGCCGGCTGGCTGGCGCGCCAGGTGGACCGGGCCATGGACGGGCTGAAGAGCTCCTACGCCGGATCGCTGGACATGCTGCTGGGCCGCCGCGCAGCCGTCTTCGGCGTCAGCGCCCTGATCCTGCTAATCGGGGGCGGGGCTGCGGCCATGTTCATGACCCTGCCGGACGAGCTGGTCCCGCCAGAGGACCGGGGGCGGGTCGGCATCCGCGTCCAGGGGCCGGAGGGCGCGGGCTTCGACTACACCCGCCGGATCATGCTGGGCCTGGAGCCCATCCTCGAGGAATACAAGCAGGCAGGAGAGGTCGACAGCTATCTGATCTCGGCCCCCGGCTTCGGCGGTTCGGGCTTCAACTCGGGCAACGCCAGCCTGATCCTCAAGGACTGGTCCGAACGCGACCGCTCGGCCGACGAGATCGCGCAGGAACTGAACGGCAAGCTGCGCGGCCAGACCGACGCCCAGGTCAACGCCTCCACCCCCGGCGCCTTCCAGCGCGGGGGCGGCAACTCCAACTCGATCGAGATGATCGTCACCGGCTCGGAATACGAGGCCCTGTACCAGTGGCTCCAGCCCATGCTGGCGGCCTCCCTGGCCAATCCCGGCTTCTCGCGCCCACGCCTGAACTATGAGCCCAACGCGCCGCGCCTGCTGGTCGATGTCGATCCTCAGAAGGCGGCTGCGCTCGGGGTGAGCTCCCAGCAGATCGGCCGCACGCTCGAGACCATGTTCGGCTCGCGCCGCGCCACGACGTACATCAAGGGCGGTCAGGAATACGACGTCATCCTCCAGACCCAGCGGGACGACCGCCGCACGGTTGCGGACCTCGAATCCCTCTACGTCTCCACCGGCGCGGGCGAACTGGTGCCGCTGTCGGCGGTGGTGACCACCCAGACCTCGGGCGACACGCCGGACCGCCGTCGCCTGGATCGCCAGCGCGCCATCACCCTCAGCGCCGACCTGAACCCCGGCACCACCATCGCGGACGCGGTCGCCTTCCTGAACGCCGAGGCGGCCAAGCAGCCGCAGGGCGTGGCCACGATCCGCTGGGGCGGCGCGGCCCGCGACCAGCAGGAAGCCGGCGGGGCGGTGGGCTGGGCCTTCGGCCTGGCGCTGCTGCTGGTCTTCCTGGTCCTGGCGGCCCAATTCGAGAGCTGGATCACGCCCGCGGTCATCATGCTGACCGTGCCGCTCGCCGCGGCCGGCGGCCTGTTCGGCCTGGTCATGGCCGGCTCGAGCCTGAACATCTACAGCCAGATCGGTCTGATCATCCTGGTCGGGGTCGCCGCCAAGAACGGCATCCTGATCGTGGAGTTCGCTAACCAGCTGCGCGACCAGGGTCGAACGATCCGCGAAGCGATCATCGAGAGCTCGGCGCTCCGCCTGCGCCCGATCATCATGACCTCGATCGCCACCGCCTTCGGCGCCCTGCCGCTGGTGCTGTGGCAGGGCGCGGGCGCGGGCAGCCGCCAGACCATCGGCGTGGTGATCTTCGCCGGAGCCATGTTCGCCACCCTGCTGACCCTGTTCGTGGTGCCGGTGATCTACGGCGTCCTCGCCCGATTCACCCGCTCGCCCGAATATACGGCTCGCAAGATCGAGGAGTGGGAGGCCCAGGAGGTCACGGCCAACGATCGCATGCCGGTGGCCGCGGAGTAGTCCGCCCGGCCTCCCAGATCGCGGAATACGGGCGCATCTCCCCGATGATCCGGGCGCTCGCGCCGGATTCCCCTGTCCGATCAATGCTCGTCCCGTGTCTCGACCCATTTGGCGCCCCAGCCTTTGGCGCTGGGGCATGCTTTCCGCGTCCTGTCGCACAGGGAGGCTCGCTCGGCCGGCGATCCGAAGCGGCGGCGGGAGTGAAGGCAGCGGGCCGCGACCGATCTTCGGATCCGGGACGCGGGAACTGAGCAGATGCAACTCTGG
>JAEWJI010000060.1 GCA_023386645.1 Pseudomonadota bacterium | reverse complement strand
CCGCGGCGGCGGCGCGGATCAGCTCGGCCCGGTCGGCGCCGGCCTCGATCAGTTCGGCCCGCAGCCGCACCAGTTCGGCCTCGGCGTCGGCCGGACGGTCCTCGCTCGCGTCATCCATCATGAGAAGGCCAGCCCCATCAGCTCCTGATAGCGTCGCGATACATCGGGCGGAAGGCCGAGGCCGTCGATGAATCGCTGCTGCCGCTCCAGGATGGCGCGACGGGCCGGCATGGAGGCGGCCGCGAACCGCCAGGCCTCCTCGGCGCTCCGCACGGCGAACAGGCCGGCGTAGTTGCGGGTGTCCACATGGTCCGCGCCCCAGATGGCGCTGGGCACCCCGGCCATGACGCAGTCGAACAGGATGGTCGAGGGCGCCGACAGGGCGTAGGCGTACTGGGTCAGGTCGGTTTTGTAGAGAGGCTTGTCCGCCACCTGCATGGCGGGGGGGGGGGCGTAGCCGGTCCGCTTCAGGAACTGGCCCGCCGGGTGGGGGCGGAGATGGACGCGCGCCCCGGCCATACGGCTGCGCTCGGCCAGAGCCGCCACGTCGTCCAGGAAATCGCGCTTCATGGCGCCGGAGGCGAACCGCACCGAATGGGTGTTCTCGCAAACCAGGCCGAGGAAAGGACTGGCGGGTTGCTTGAGGACGGGCGTTACGCTCTTGCCGATCAGGGACGGCGGACCGGCGACCAGGAGCTTGGGGCGCTCGGCCGGCGACACGTCCAGCAGCCGGTGCGGCGCGAACCAGCCGACCAGGATGTCCGCCGCGAACCGCACATCGCGTCCCGCCGTCGCGGAGTGGCGCTCGTTGTGCAGGAAGCCCACGCACTCGAACCCGTGCTGGAGCGTGACCTTCAGTATCCCCGGCGGGAGGGCGCGGAACAGGGCGTGGCTGCGGGCGTGGGCGGGGACTTCCGACTCGCTGCCGGCGATGCAGAGGCCGCGTCGGCCGTTCAGGGCGCGATAGACGTCGAACACCGCCTCATAGGCCAGGATCGTGGCCTTCGACTGACCCGCCAGGGTGTCGATCTGACGCCGCCACTTTCGGTCGATGTCTAGTTTGACGAAGCCCGAGGAGACCAGGAACAGAAGCTCCACGTCCAGCCTGGCGGCCATCCGCGCCAGCGGCCGCAGCACCGCTACGTCCTGCAGCAGGTCGAAATGCAGGGCGATGACCGGCTTCGTCTTGGTCATTGGACGAACTCGGGCGAGGCGCCACGAAGGCCCGACTTCTCGCTGAGAGCGAGATGGTGGCCCGGGAAGATCCTGCGGCACGCGCCGGCGATGGTTTCCATCACCCGGCGGTAGCTGCCGACCGACATCAGCATCGGGTCGGCCACCGGGGCGGCGAGCACGCCGAGCGCCAAGCCGAGCCCAGCGGCATCCACCTCCACGAACCTGCGGTCGCCGATCGGCACGGGCGGCGTCGGCGCCAGGGGCAGGCCGTGTTTCCCCTGGACCGCCTCGGAGACCCGCATGACCATCCGCCAGTCCACCAGGTCGAACCGGATGTCGCCGGCCCATTTGGCGGACGAGTAGGGGGACCTGACGGACAGGCCGCCGAAGCGGTTGACCAGCTTGTGCAGGGGCGCGCTGCTGTCCCGGCCATGGATCATCAGCAGCGGGGCGTGGCTTCCGGGCTCGGCGCGACGGGCGTTCAGGGTGGCGTCCACGAAGCGGTTGCCGGCCTCGAACGCATTGCCGATCCGACGCAGGAGGCCGGTCAGGACGAGCGTGCTGTCGGCGTTGAGCCGGGGCGTTCCGGCCCGCAGATCGGCGCTCAGCCGGTCGACATCGTCATAGATGACCTCCGACAGCCGTGCGTAGAGCGGTTCGCCCAGGCTCAGCACCTGGCATCCCTGCTCCAGCGCCGTCAGCGCCCGGTTCAGCGACTTGGCGCGGCTGAAGGCCTGGCTGTTGACGGGAATAATGGCCACGTCCGCCGCCGCCAGCACCTCGGTTTCGACCTCCTCGGTCCATTCCACCACCTCAGGCTGGATCGGCAGGCGGCGCAGGCCGGCCAGACCATCGGCGTCGAGCGCGCGGGTGTTGGTGGCGATGGTCAGCGAAAGATCCCAGCCCAGCGCCTTCAGTCGGTCTATCTCTCCCGCGACCTGGGGCGAGGTCAGGTCCTGCAGGCCGACCGGGAAGAAGGGATTGTCGCCGATCCCGAACCAGGCGAGCCGCAGCCGCCCGCTGGCCCGCGCCCGCTCGGCCTTGGCGCTGACCATGGCGGCGATGCGAAAGGGATCGTGGCCGATGACCGGGTCCTCGACCAGATGAATTGGACAGTTCGGCAGCAGCGGCTGAACCACGGCCTTCATCCGCTCGGTGCCGCAGATGGCGAAGTCGGTGGCCGGGGCCATCTGTCGCATCCAGTCGCGATAGACGAACAGGCGCTGGTCCTCGCGTTGCGAGAAATAGTCGTCGAACAGGTCGTGGCCGACCGCCCTGCCGGCCCGGCGCGCGGCGTGGGCCAGCACCACGGCCTCGGGCGTGAAGGTCTTGCAGAAGATGTAGGCGTCCGCCTCCAGCTCGCGCCTTTCCAGGATGTCGGCGATCGGCTCGACCACGATCTCGACGCCAGGGCGGTTCGCTCCCGCGATGAAGCGATCATAGCGCACCCGCATGCCCGCCGAGGAGGCGAAGGCCGCCGATTGGGTGACGATGCAGATCCGGCTCATCGCAGCAGGGTCAGACCCACGGCCGAATCCGCCAGCCGCGTCATCAACGGCCCGCCGACATAGACCGGCAGGGAGGCGTGCAGACCCGTTGGACCCAGGTCGGTCCGGGTCGTCGTCGCCGAGATCGCCGTCGTGCAGAGGTTGCTCAGCCCCTGGCGGATCAGCTCCAGTCCCAGCCGAAGTTCGTCGTGGCTGAGCAGGCCGCCATCCGGCAACTCGGGCAGGGCGAGCAGGGTTTGCCGACGCAGCGCCGCGACCGACAGCGTCGGGGCGGCCACGGGGCTCCAGCCCTCAATCACGTCGCGCGTGTCGGGCGTATCGAAAAGCAGGTTCGGGGCGGCCCGGTGGCTCAGGCCGCTGAAGTAATATCCGGCCGAGGCGAAGGCTGGACCCGCGGGACCCTGGCGCACCAGCATGCTGCAGACCGAGCCCACGCCGGCCTCGACGAGCGGACGGACCAGCAGGGCGAGGGCGCGCGGGTCATGCAGGACGGCGTCCGGCGTGGTGAGCACCACGTCGCCTTCCAGCGCCTCCTCGGCCATGGCCCTGACCTGGCCGGCCCGGCCAAGCCCGTGCGGCAGTCCGACGATGCGGTGCCGCCCAGGAAGCGTGGTCTCCAGCACATGCTCGGCCGCAGCCCGATCCTGCCCCCTCAATAGGGCGTAGAGGACCTCCGCGTGGCCGAACCCCTCCTGATCCGCGATGGATTGCAACAGGCCCGCCGGCGGCGCGCCGGACGGGGTGGCGCAGACCAGAACCGACGCCGCCCGCGTGACGGAGGCCGGCGGCGAGGGTGCATCGACGGCCCTGGGGAAGGCGGCGCTGGCCTCCATGCGCGTCGAGGGCTCGGCGGTGACGATCGCGGCGGGCCCGGCGGTCACGGCGGCCACGCGCATTCCGGCCGGCGGAGTCAGCTTCGGACCCGCCGAGGCGAAGGCGTCCACCGCCGGAGGGGTGACGAGCCAGGCGCGCCCGTCGTCCACCGGCCGGCGAACGATTTGGCTCAGCGACCGCTCGGTCCCTTGTTCGTCAGCCAGGATCAGGGGCGCGATCAGGGCGGATAGCGTCGGCGCCGCACCGCCGTGAAGCTCCAGCGTCCAGCCCGCTGTCCGGCGAGGCCCTGGGATCGCCTTCAGCCGGCGCTCGAGCAGATTACGGGCGGAGCCTGTCTCATCGCCCGGCTGGGGCGGAGCAAGCTCGATCGGGACCTTCAGCCAGGCGACCACGGCCTCGAGCAGGGGGCGGCTGAAGATCGGCTCGGCCCCGGTACAGCCGCAGGGGTCGAAGCGGATGGACGTGATCCGGTCCTTGCGCACGTCCCCGCCGGCCGCTGTCAGGGCCGACAGGCGCGACATCAGCGCCGCGGCCTCGCCGAGCGCATCGCCGCCCCTTCCCATCGCCACCGCCTCGAGGGCATGGGTTCCGCCTCGCAGCAGGGAGGGGAAGGCGATGTAGTCCGCGGCGATGATGTCGCCGGCGTCGTCCGTCACGACAATCAGGACGGGCAGGTATGGATTCACCAGATCGATCGACACGGCGCCGGCTCCGGCGCTGAACTCCGTCTCCCCGAGCTTCGCCAGTCGAGTCTCCGGGCTTAGGGCTGTCTGGTAGAGCGCGATCCGCCCGGACGCGCCCTTGCCGCCTTCCAGGCGCAGGGTCAGGCGGTGCGCAGCCGAGAACCAGGCGTCGAGCACGGACAACTCTCGCCCCCGGATCAGGGTCAGGGACGGCTGCTCCGCCGATGCGACCTCGATGGAAGCGGTGGCGGGCTCCAGCGCGTCTCCTTCCCCAACCAGAACGGCCGGGCCCGCGCCGGACAATCGCGCGAAGGCGGAGATCGCGACCAGGGCGACCGAAAAACCCTTGGCGCCGTCGCCATATCCAAGGTGAGCGTCGACATCCGGGCGGTTCACGGTCCGTCTGACCCCGCCCACGCGAACGCCGCCGATGGCGGCGGCCAGCCGCAGACCGGCATCCAACGTCGGGTCGCCTCGCACGCCCGCCCAGCCGCTCAGCGTCGGCGCCACCGCGTCGACTTGCAGGACAATGGCGCTCATGCGGCGTCTCCCGCCGGCGTTCCGTCGTCTTGCCAGGGCCGCCGCGCGCGCGGCGCATCGGCCAGCCGGAAGCCGGTCGATTTCAGCGACAGGTTGGGATTGTAGTAGGGGTCCTGATCAAGGGCCGCTCCCCACTTTAGCCTGAGGCGCTCGGCGTCGACCGCCAGGCGTTCGCGCTTGGCTTCGTCGCGATCCAGGCCGCGCGATTGCGATTCCAGGTGATACAGCAGGGCCGCCGGCTCCAGCAGGATGCGATACCCCGCGGCCCGAACCGCCAGGCACAGGTCGATATCGTTGTAGGCCACCGGGAAATCCTCCGCGAGACCGCCGACCTGGTTCCAGACGTCCCGACGCATGACCAGGCAGGCGGCGGTCACGGCCGACACCTCGTGGACGAACCGGAGGTGGCCGCCGTGCCCTTCGTGGTCGGCCTCAAGACCCTTGTAGCGATGCGAGGCGACCCCGATGCCCAATGTCACACCGGCGTGCTGCAACGTGCCGTCGCCGTAGAGCAGCCGGGCGCCGACGGCGCCGACGTCGGACTGCATCGCGCTCGCGGTCATTCGCTTCAGCCAGTCCGGCCCGATCACCTTCAGGTCATTGTTCATGAGGCCGATCACGGCGCCGGTCGCCGCGGTCGCGCCCTGATTGTTCAAGGCGCTGAAGTTGAACGGCCCCGGCGACCGCAGCACCTGCACGCGCGGGTCGGTCGAGACTGCGTCGAGATAGGCCAGGGTGGCGGGGTCGGTGCTGTCATTGTCGACGATCACGACCTCAAGGTCGGGATAGTCGGTGCCGTGAAGGAAGCCGTCCACGCAGGGCTGCAACAGTTCCAGCCGGTCGCGCGTGGGCACGATCAGACTGACACGCGGCCAGCCTCCGCTTGGTTCGGCGGGTTGGGCTTCTCGACGGGCGGCAATGTCCGCCGGCGCCGTTTCCGAGCGATGATAAAGCAGGTGTGGCAGATGCAGGACGCGCCGATCCGGTGATGCGAGACGAAGCAGGGTCTCACGGATGGCGGTCCAATCCGCGTCTCCCTCAGCCACCTCCAGCAGCTGCGCGGTCGGGGCCAGGCTCATGCGGACAGCGTACCCCTGGCCGCGCATCAGTTCGGGGCTCCAATCCGGCTTGAAGTATGGCCGCGCACGCGCGCCTGTGCGCGGCGAATAGGCGTCCTCGTCGGAATAGACGAAGGCGGCGTCCGGAGACTCCCGGAGCGCATGGGCCATCGCCAGGAGCGCGTCAGAGGCCAGCAGGTCCCCGACCTCGACGAAGGTGGTCAGATCGCCACGGGCCTCGCGCAACAGGCTGGACAGATCGGTCCCCTGGACCGTTCGCAGACGCGGATCGTCTCCCGCGGGCTCAGTGGCGATGAGCTCCCATCGGTCGTGCACCTGAGCGGTCAGCGATTCGAGCGTAAGCTGTCTCGCGTCCTCCGATCCCGCACCGATCAGGACCACGCTGATTAGCGGCCACGGATCTCCGCTGTCCCTGAAGGCGCGCGCGCGGTCGTTCTGATGCGGGTCGGTTCCTTCGTGCTCGGTCAGCCATGCGTGGTAGGCGAGGTCCTGGCGAACCGCTGGGACGCGAGGCAGCGGGTCTGGCGCGATCACCTCACCGACGGGCGTGTCCAGTCCGGCCGCCACGAGACGCAAGGTCCGCCCGGCGAGCTCTGCGGGCAGCGTGGCCCATGGAATCGAGAACTCGCCGGCCTCGCGCGGAATGAGGAAGGCTGCGGACCGGCGCCGGGCGGGCTGGGTCATCACCGAGGCGACGGTGCGGCCGTCGCAGCGCACGTCCACCAGGACGGTCGCATCCCCTTCGATCTTGAGCCGCCCATGAAGGCCCTCGTCATCCGGCCAGACCTCGGCCTTCTGGATCAGCGGACCCTGGAGGACGTCGTCCAGGTCGAGCAGGTGCGGTATCCGCTCGGGTCGGGGTTCAAGGGCCGCCGCCACCGGGTTGGCCTCAAGATCGCGAATCCGATGCTCCAGTCCACGCGCCCGAGCGCGAAGGACTTCCAGCTCCGTCTCCGCCGCCTTCAATTCGGAAGCCTGTTGTGATCGCAGGGCTTCGACTTCGGCCAGCGCCGCTTCCAGTTCGGCCGCCTGCCGCGCTCGAGCGGATTCGGCGTCGGCCAGGGTCTCGTCGCGTCGCCCGCCCTCTTCGGCGAACTCCCGACGGGTCTGCTCCAGTTCCTCAGCCAGCGACTGGCAGCGCTGCCGCGCCTTCTCGGCGAGGGCATGGAGACCGCCGCCAGCCGCCGTCGCCAAGGCCTCATCCAGAGACGCAACCTCATCGCCGTCCGGATCGATCGCGGCAAGCGCCTGGGCCAGTTCAGCGTCGCGCGACCGCACGTCCTGTCGCTCGCGACGCAAGGTTTCGGCCAGTTTCCGGACCCGACCCCGGTCGGCGCGGGCCCGCGCGGCGCTCCGTACTCGGGCGGTGAAAAGCGCCTTGGTGGCGGTGGCGAGTTCCTGGCTCAGACGGGCGAGTTCGCTCTCCGAATGTTCGCGGGTCGCCTCCAACTCACCGCGTACCGCAGCCAGACCGTTCGTCGCCAGAGCGACCTCCGCCTGAAGCGCCTCCGCCTTGCCCGCGCTGGCCGCGCCGTTCTCGACAGCCTCCGCCCAGGCGGCTTCCAGGTCCTGGATGCGACGTCGCAGGGCTTCGGCCTCAGCGACGTGCTGGGACAGAACCGCCTCGGCGGTCTCTGCCCGGGCCGCCTTTTCCAAGGCCTCGTCCATGTCCGTACGCGCCTGTTCAAGCGCGGCCTGAGCGGCGTTTCGCTCTTCCTTGAGCTGGATGACCTGGCGGCGTCGCTGTTCCAGTTCGGTTGCGACCGCCTCGCCTTCCAGGATCTTCTCATAGAACCGGGGCCCCTGTTCCAGCAGGCCCATGAAAGGCGCGATGGAGCGGAACAGCAGGTCGATGAAGGACGCCTGACCCGCCGCGAGGGCGCCGCCCGCGTCCCGGGCCTCGCGGAGCTTCTCGTAGAAAGCGCGCGCGAAGGACCTCCGCTTCAGAGGGTTGTCCAGGAAGTTCCGCTTGCCGAAGGTGTCGCTGGCGATCTCTCCGATCAGTTCCAGCAACTCCTCGTCGCCCAGTTCGGTGACGAGCGGCAGGCGCTCGACAAGGCGGATGACCACCTCCTCGGGCCGCGACGCCCAGTCGTCGTAGTCGACGATGACGGCCGGCCGGTGACCCAGGTGCCGGACCACGTCGTGGTTGTAGGCCAGCCATGTGAGTTCGGTTTCGAGGATGGAGATCGGCCGGTCCGGAAGTTCCCCCTCCACCAGCGGCAGCGAATAGGCGTCAGGGTTGCGGATCGCGTGGACGAACAGCGGCTCTAAGTTCAGCGCCGCGAACACCTCGTCCCATAGCGGCAGGAGGCGGGCCATGCGCGGGTCGTTGAAGCCGACGAGTGGTCCGCTCCGAGCCAGGACGCCCGACACCGCCTCGATGATCCGCTGCTTGACAGCCTGGACGTCCCGTCGGCGCCACCAACCGGTGGGGAACGGCAACACATGGGCGGGGGTGTCCAGCGGACGCCCGAGCGCCGCCAAAACCTCGTCGTTCAGGGCGGTGATCTCCGCCCGTTCCCACAGGGCCCCGGCCTCGCCGGCCTCCACGTCGCGCGCCTCGGTCATGTCGCAGCCGAGGAAGTGAAGCACGTTCGAGATCGTCGCGGCGCCCGCGCGGTGCATGCCGACGACGATCACGACCGGCCGCACGGGCTCGCGTCGAGCCGCCGCCGGCTTGTCCGGCATGCTTCGGGCCCGGCCGGCGATGGTCGTCTTCTTCGCCAAGCCAGCCGGTGTCTGGGGTTTGCGGCTCATGGTCGAGCCGCAGGCGGATTCGGACCGGAGAGGGACGCGGAAGGTCGCTTTCCACGCGAGATGTTTCTCATTCCGGCTTCCATTTGGCCCCCGCCGTCCCCGTCGATGGCTCCGACGAGGCTGTTGTCTATCGCCTGACGCCAAGCTGGGTCAAAGGACAGGCGCGCCTTGATCCGCTCAACCCGACCGAGACCGCATCCTCAGCGTTCGGCCCAGATCATGATCCTGTGGCCGTTCCGTTCCTCCCTCAGCTCGGAGAGGGTGATCTTAAAGCCCCGGTCTGTGAGGATGCGTTCGAGCTCGGACCCTTCCAGCCATTTCGCGTGGTCCCGCAGCCCGGCGAAAGGCGAGACGATATCCTCTGCCTGGAAGGCGTAGGGGATGGAACGTCCGAGAGCTTCATACGCCTTCGTGGTCGGGAAGCGCCCGCCGGCGACATGGGTGTCCAGGATGACCGCGCGCTCCGTCCGATCCGCCAGGGCCGCCAGGTGCCCGGCCGGGTCGGTCAGGTGATAGAGCACCCCGACGTGATGCAGGATGTCCCAGGACGCTGGAACCGTCGTTGGCGACTCGGCCTGTTCAAAGTCCCACAGCTGCACGTCGGCCGAGTAGCCGTAGGCCCACAGGCGCACGAGGGTCTTGAGGATGTTCTCCACCCGGCCGTCGATGGCGGTGACGCGAGCGCCCAGCGACAGCGCTCCGATCGTATGGATGCCTTCGAAGCAACCGACTTCCAGGACGTGAGCGCCCTTCAGCGGATAGCGAGCGTCGAAGCGCTGCAGCCTCTTGTCGATCAGGGGCTGCTGGTTGGAACGCTTCTCTCCGCTCCAGAAGCGGCCGAAGGAGCGACCATCCAGGTCGGCGGTCATTCCTCCCCAGGGCAGCAGGGCGTTGATCTCGGCCAGCGCGTCGTCCGACAGATGCCGCAGCGGATAGTCTCGGCCGGCCAGCACCTGCTGAGTGCCCGGAAGAGGAACCGCGGCCTCCAGGGGCGTCGGCCAATCAGCGTCGCCCATCAACTTCGAGATGGCCGCCTGAGCGCGACTGCGATCCTCCGGGTTGGTCGCCTGGGCGAAGGCGACAACCTGGCGGATGAGATCCCCCATTATCTGCATCAGCAGTTCCTTGTCAGAAGTCTAGTTGGCGTCCAGTCCGCCGTCGGCGAGCCTTCGCACGGAGCAGCCGAGAACGTCCAGACGGCCTTCGAACACCGAGTTCACGATCCAGAGCCGGAAGTGCGCGGGGCCGGCGGCTGTCCAGAGCCTGTCCAACTGAACGCTGTAGAAGCCGTCGGCGGTCACGACGGCCTCGACGACGGCGAATTCAGGGTCATGGCCCCATTCGAAGCGCAACACCGGACTGCTGTCCTCACGCTCGACCGACAGCTTCAGTTCGGCGCTCCAGTGGCCCGGGGACAGGTGCAGGGCGGGGCCGTGCATCAACAGCCGCCCCCGACCTGTGAGATCGATCCGGGGGGACCCCCCGTAGTCCTTGTCGCGGAGACAGTAGGAAAAGATGCTCGGCTTCCACTCCACCTCGTCGCCGGGAATGGGCGGAAGTCGCCTGTACATGTCCAGCGGGGTTGGCCGTACCGGCGCGTCGGGCACCGAGGGGGGAACATCGATCGCTGGACTGATCTCGCCCAGGCCAGGAAGGGTCAGGGCCGGCGCGCGGGCGTCGATCACCGGTACACCCTGGGCCGCCAGCGAGGCGGCGTCGGCGTAACGGATGGACAGGTGCAGGAGTGTCAGCTTGCCGTCCGGCGTGTCGTTCACGGTCGGAGCCAGGGCCAGGCTGGCGCGCCAGGGCGTGTCGGTCAAAATGACCCAGTCGGTGGGGTTCAGAGCCGCCGCACCGGGTAGGTTGAAGCTCAGGATGAGCGTCGGACGGTCGTCAGGCGGTCGCGCCGTCGGGTCGTCGACCGGATCGACGATCGCCCAGCCCGCCAGGTTGGCGGCCCGCACGGCCGAGAGCCGCCAGGCCACCTCAAGCGGAGACGGCGTGGTGAGCAGGCAGACGCGAGGGAAGCTCATGCGGCGCGGAGCCAGGTGTAGATGTCGACCGCCTCGTTGACGTCCTGGAAAATCTTGATCTTGCCGCTCTCGATGATGAGGGCCTGGTCGCAATGGGCCAGGATCAGGTCGGTCTGGTGCGACGCCATCAGGAAGGAGCGTTCGCGACGGGACTCAAACAGTTCTTCGCGGCATTTTCGCTGAAAGCGAGCGTCGCCGACGGCCACGACCTCGTCCACCAGGTAGCAGTCGAACTCGATCGCCAGAGACAGGCCGAACGCCAGTCGGGCCCGCATGCCGGAGGAGTAGTATTTCACGGGCTGGCGAAGGGAGCGGCCGAGCTCGGCGAAGCCGTCGACTCGATCCAGCACCTCCTCGAAATCGCGATTATAGAGGCGGGCCAGGAACCGGATGTTGTCCAGCCCGGACAGGCTGCCCTGAAAGCCGCCGCCGAAACCGATCGGCCAGCTGGCGGTCATATGCCATTCGATGCTGCCCTCGGTCGCGGCCAGGGCGCCGCCAAGGATCTTGATCAGCGTCGACTTCCCCTGGCCGTTGCGGCCGAGGATTCCCAGACGGCCGCCGCGTGCGACGTCGAACGAGAGGTTCGTGAACAATGGGCGGCGCGCCTTGGGGTAGGTCTTGCTCAACCCTCTGACGCGCAGCCCCGGCGGCGGGGCCGCGGCTTCGGCCTCCATCAGACCTGCCTGTGCTCGCGAACGCCCGCCCACACCAGGTAGCCCAGCGCATAGACCAGCACGGCGCTGGCGAAGACGCTGAAGATCGCCCGCCACCGGCGCGGCAGCGAGGGCTCGTCCGGCAGGCTCGGGTTCACGATCCGGTCGAGATAGAGTTTCTGGCGACGCGCCTCCTGCTGGGCGCTGATCAGCGAGGCGGTGGCCTGGCCCAGCTCCTTGTCGGCCAGTTCGCGGGCCATCGTCAGATCTTCATAGACGCTGATCATCGGCGCGAGGGACGCCTGGCCGCCCACGACGCGGGCACGCTCGGCGGCGATCTGCTGGTCGAAGGCGCGGATGCGACCGTCAAGGATGCCAAGCTGTGGGCTCTGCGGCGCCTCAGCGGCCAGTTGCGACCGCTCGGCTCTCAGAGTGGCGACGGTCACCATCAGTTCGCCGATCAGCTTGGCGCTTTCCGCCGCTTGTTCGCCCGGATCTATGATCCGTTCGCGATTGCGGAAGGCGGTCAGCTGCTGCTGCGCGATCGACAGCCGGGTCTGGGCTTCCTGCCTGGCGACCTCGGCTTCGGCCACCGCGTCATTGGCGGCGCGCAGGTTCAGGCGGTTGACCAGCTGCTCGCCCCCGGCGAGCAGAGCCTCGTTGATCATTCGAGCGTCACTCGGCTTGAAAGCCTGGACGCGCAGGGTGCTGATGCCGGTGGTCGAGTCGTGGCCGACGCTGACGATTTTCTGGAACCCCTTGTGCAGGGCTTCCTGCGTGACCTTCTGCCCGGGACCGGGGTGACGCGAGAACGGGTCGACGCCCTCCGGCGACAGGATCTCGGCGATCGGCACGCCCTGGCGGATCAACTGGTTCATGGCGTCGCGCGAGCGGACGTACTGGTGAACCGCAAAGGCGTCATTCTGCGCCGCCGGCATCACGCCCTGCAGGGCGACGCCCCACCCGGACGGCTGGGCGGCCTGATTCGGCGCACGCACCACGAACTGCGATTCAGACACGTAACGCGGCGAGGCGATGCCGAGATAGTAGATCATCGCGACAAGCGTCGGGACGCCCACGACCACCAAGGCGGCGATCGGCAACCTCCGCCAGAACGGCTTTTCCGTCCGAGTGCCGGACAGGGTCTTGGGGATGGGACCCAGGTAGGTAAGCTTGGGTTCGGTCATTGAGCGGTCCCTGCGCGTCGCGTTGCGACCACGCCGCCATAAGCGTTATTCGGCATCGAGGCGGTTCTTCCCCTTGGCGATGAGCAGCAGGCCGACGATGTTCAACATCGCGCCAACCGTCACCGCGTAGAGCGGATTGTAGTGGGTTTTCACGAACTCGCCAAAGACCGCTGCGCGAATCATCTCGACTCCGTGCGGCATGGGGATCAGCAGGTAGGTCTCGCGCACGTGCGGCGGCAACCACTCGACCATGAAGAAAGCGCCCGAAAGAGGAATGAGGGCGTAGGTCAGAACCGGCACCAGCCGCTCCAGGATGTCGAACTGCATGGCCAGGCCAGCCAAGGTCAGGCCCAGGCCCATGCCGATCCAGCCCATCAGACACCACCCGGCGTAGAGGAGCAGATAGTCGTGCGGCAGGCTGACCTGCCTCAAGGTGAGAAGGACCGTGTAGACGACGATGAACGCCGCCGTCGTGCCGGCGAATTCCAGCAGGTTGCGGGCCACGAAAAGGTGCAGGGCGGAGACCTGGCGGTGATGCATCAGGCCGACGTTGGCCTGGAGCGCGCTCATGCTGAAGCTGATCTGGTGGCGCAACAGGATCAGGCACATGTAGCCCGTCATCACGAACGGCCCCAGGCGGATGCCGTGTTCATACGCCGGCTTGATCACGCTCCAGAGGATCAGGATGCCGAAGCAGAACAGCAGCGGCTCGCCCACCAGCCAGATGAAGCCAAGCCCTTCACGCCCATAGCGGGTGATGACCTCTCGCAGCATCAGCGCACCGATGATGCGCGTGTGCTTGGTGACGGGTTCGACGCTCATGCCGGGACGATCGATCGAGTTAATGAGCCGGCATCAGGGAAACGGGCGCGCGGGCCGGAGATGCGAACATACCGGTCCCCTCGCGACCGGCGCAAGTCGCACCCTGCGGCCGGCCGATTTCGGCACGATGTTTGCGAGGTGCGCGCGGCTGGCGTAAGCGCGCCTTCCTTCGCCTGTCCCCGCACGGGACCTTGCCGAGTCGGATTTGCACAGCTCCGCCGCAGACACGCTCCTGAAGACCGACGATGTGCTCGTCCGTCGCGTCGGAGCGGCGGACGCGGCCCGCCAGGTCGTGACCTTCGACAGTTATTCGGATCACCGCACTCTGGATCGAAAGGGTTTCGGCGAGGACTTCTTCGCCGGCCACGGGGTGACCGCCATCCATGTCCTCAGCCGAGACAACGACTGGTATCAGCATCCCGAACTGATCGAGGGCTTCGCCCGCATCCGCGAGGCGGTCCAGCCGGCCGAACGGGTGATGACCTATGGCGTGAGCATGGGGGGATATGCGGCGCTTCGATTCTCCCAGCGGGTCGGGGCTCATGTCGCCCTGGCGTTGTCGCCGCAATATTCGATCGATCCGGCCAAGGCCCCGTTCGAACGGCGCTGGATCGACGACGCGGCGCGCATCCGGTTCCTCGACGACCTGGACGGGCCCATCACGACCGACGCCGAATGCATCGTCGTCTACGATCCCACCTCGACCGACCGCCAGCATGTCGAACGGATCGAGCAGGATACGCCGGTGGTCCAGCTGCGGGCCCCGCACGCCGGACATTCGGTCGCGGCTTTGCTGGCCGAGGCCGGGGTGCTGGGCGACCTCGCGCTCGACGTCCTCAAGGGCCAGTTCGACGCCGCCCAGTTCGAGCAGCACCTGCGGCAGCAGCGCAAGCGGCTCGGCGTTTATCTGTCGGAGCTGGCGTCGCGCCAGCCGCCGCATCGCAGGCGTACCGCAGTGGCGCTGGCCCGACGCGCGGTCGCGCTGAAGCCCGACAACGACATCACCCAGCGCATGCTGGCCGACGGCCTGGCGGCTGCCGGAGAGCACGCCGAGGCCATCGCCATCTACGAAAGCCTTCTGGCCGGGTCGGGCCGCCAGATACAGCACCTGTTGCCCTTCAGCCGGCTCCTCCTCGCCGCCGGCCAGGCGGGGCGCGCCGAGGAGGTGGCGAAAGAGTCGGTCCAGCGGATGCCCGAGCTGGCCGCCGCCCACCACTGGCTGGCGCAACTTCAGGCCATGCGGGGTGATTTCGCCATGGCCCTGGCGAGCATCTTGCGCGCGCAGGCCCTGGCGCCGGCCAATCCGGTATACCGACGCCTGGCCCTCGACCTAAGGGCGAGGCGGCTTCTCCAGCCAGTGGAGCGACTTCTGTCGAGCTTGGGCGTCAGGGGGGCCCGTAAGGTGTCGGACGCCGGCAGCTGGCTCCTGCGTCAGCTGGACGCCCATCGCGCTCATCCGTAGAGGCGCGTCGCCTCGGTCTGGGCCAGTTCGAAATCGGGGGGCTGGCCGATGTCCAGCCAGTATTCGTGGATCGGATAGACGCCCACGACCTCGCCCCGGTCGGCCAGGGCGGCCAATAGTTCAGGCATGTCGAAGGGGCCCTGCGAGGGGACATGGTCCAGGGCGGCGGGGCTGAGCCCGTAGATGCCGGCGTTGGCCAGCCAGCGGAAGGTGGGCTTTTCCCGCAGCGAGGTCAGGCGCGGTCCGTCCGCCTCGACCACCCCGTGGGGCGCCTGGAAGGTCTGTTCGCGCACGCACAGGCTGGCGGCGGCCCCAAGATCCTCGTGAAACCGCAGCAATTCGCCGAAATCGACGCGGGTCAGGACGTCGCCGTTCATCACCAGAAGCGGCCGGTCCGGGCGTTGCGGCAGCAACGACAGGGCGCCGGCCGTGCCGCGCGGGTGGTCCTCGCGCAGATATTCGATCTCGACCCCGAAGCCGGAGCCGTCCCCGAAATGGTCCTCGATCACCTCGGCCAGATAGTTCACCGCCAGTCGGAAGCGCCGGAAGCCCTGGGCCCGAAGCCGCTCGATGATGGCCTCCAGCAACGGGCGGCCGGCCACCTTCAGCATGGGCTTGGGGGTGTTCTGGGTCAGGGGAGCCAGGCGCGCGCCCCGTCCGCCGGCCATGATCACCACCAGTTCGTCCCGCTCGGCGGAGGAGGGCAGGGCGTCGGGATAGAGGCCTATCACCCGACCGCGTCGGTCCACGATCGGGGCTAGCGACCAGCCGCGCTCCGCCAGCAGGCGCACCGTCTCGGCCTCCGACACGCCGGGAGCCAAGACCACGGGCTCGGCGTTCATCACGCCGGCGACGGGGCCGGCCATGTCGGCCTGGCGCATCAGGGCGCGGCGGACGTCGCCGTCCGACAGGGCTCCGAGCAGCCGGCGCTCCTGATCGACCACGAGCACCAGCTTGCGGCGCACGGCGTCGAGCCGCCTCACGGCCTCCAGCAGGGTCGCCTCGGGCCCGAGGAGGTTGTCTGCGATGTCGGCCCCGCGCTTCAAACCGCGTACTCGGCGGGTCGATAGAGGCCGGGGTTCTCCCGGATGAAGGCGACGGTGCGCGCCAGCCCCTCTTCCAGCGACACCTTCGGCGCCCAGCCCAGGCGCTCGCGCGCGTTCGAGGCGTCGGCGACGAGCCGCTCGACCTCGCTCGCGGGCGGCCGCATGCGGTTGACGTCATGCTCGACATCGACGGGCAGGCCCGCCGCCCGCCCGATCATGGCTGGCAGGTCGCCGATCGACACCTCTCGTCCCGTGCCCAGATGCAGGGTCTCGCCCTCGACCCCCGGGGCCAGCCCCGCCCGGACGAAGCCCTCGACCGTGTCGTCGACGAAGACGAAGTCCCGCGTCGGCCGCGCGTCGCCCAGCCGCACCGTTCGCTCGGCCAGCACCTGGATGGCGACGGCGGGGATCACCGCCCGGGCGCTCTGGCGCGGGCCGAAGGTGTTGAACGGGCGCAGCGTCACCACGGGCACCCCGAAGGAGCGGTGATAGCTTTCCGCCAGCTTGTCCGCGGCGATCTTGGTGGCGGAGTAGGGGGATTGGCCCACCAGCGGATGGGCCTCGGTCATCGGGGTGAACTGGGCCGAGCCGTAGACCTCGCTGGTCGAGGTGTGCACCACCCTGCCGACGCCAAGCTCCCGCGCCGCCTGCAGGATGTTCAGCGTGCCGAAAATGTTGGTCCGGACGTAACTCTCGGGCGCCAGGTACGAATAGGGAATGGCGATCAGGGCGCCCAGGTGGAACACCAGGTCGCAGCCGCGCATGGCCTCGGCCACGCTGTCCCGGTCCGCCAGGTCGCCGCGCCGCAGATCGATCGCACCGCGCACAGGCGACCGGTCCAGCCAGCCGGCCTCGCCGTCGGAGGTGTAGCGCACCAGCGCCCGCACCGTCGCGCCCGCCTCGACCAGACGTTCTGTCAGCCGACTGCCGATGAAGCCGCCCGCGCCGGTGACCAGCACCTCGCGGCCGGCGAGTTCAGCGGCGCTGTCCTTGAGCATGGATGGGGTCCCCGCCTGATTCGGCGACTTTACCAGCATGGCCGCCGACGGGCATCTAAGGCAGGAAGTGGAGGCGGCGGAATGATCGACGGCAAGCGCATCCTGGGCCTGGTCCCCGCCCGCGCGGGCTCCGAACGGCTGCCGGGCAAGAATACCCGGCCCATGGCTGGCAAGCCGATGATCGCCTGGACCCTGGAGGCGGCGAAGGCTTCGCGCCTGCTGGACCGGCTGGTGATCAGCACCGACGATCCGGCCATCGCGCCGATCGCCGAGAGCCTGGGCTGCGAGCCGCCCCTGGCGCGTCCGGAGCATCTGGCCGGTGCCCAGGCGTCCGTGGTGGACGCGGCCCTGCATGTGCTGGACCAGGTCGGCGGCGACTGGGACCATCTCGTCCTGCTGCAGCCCACCTCGCCCCTGCGTCTGGCCGAGGACATCGACGCCGCGATCGAGCTGTGTGTCGGGCGCAAGGCGCCGGCGGTGATCGGAGTTTCGCCGCTCTCCAAGCCTGAGGCCTTCCATGGCCGGCTGGACGCCGAGCAGCGGCTGACTCTGAACGTCGCGGACCCCGCCGCCGGGCGGCCGGTGATCGTCAACGGCGCGGTCTATGTGGTCGCGGTCGACGCCCTGGTTCGGGAGCGCAGCTTCCGTCCCGCCGGGACCCTTGCCCATGTCATGCCGCCCGAGCGCGGCGGGGACGTGGACGACGACCTCGATTTCAGGATCGCCGAGGCTCTGCTCCTCGCGCGCGCTTAGGACCGGTCGACGAAAGGTTTGCGGGCCAGGTCGGCGAAATCCAGCCCTTCCAGCACCTTCACGATCCGTGGAGCCGACTGGCCGTCGCCAAACGGAGGCGGTTGGTCGCGCGCCGCCGCCTGCATCTCCGACGACAGGGCGCGATCGATCGCCAGTCGGATCTCGCCTGCGTCGAAGGCGACATCGATGACCCCGGGCGTGCGCAGTCGGCCGGCCTGGCGCTCTCCGATATTGACCGTGGGCGTGCCTGCCATCGGCGCCTCGATCAGGCCGGACGACGAATTGCCGACCATGGCGTCACACGCGGTCAGGGCCGTCCAGAACCGCTCCGAACCCAGGGAATCGAAGGCGTGCGCACTACCGGGCCGGTCATCGACGAAGGCCCTGATGGCGCGGCGGATCGTCTCGGCCCCGGCGTCGGCGTTCGGAAGGGTGAAGACCAGACGCCGCCCGCGGACCTCGGCCAACGCCTCCAGCAGGGCGCCGACCTGTCGTTCCGGCGTGTGCGTCGCCAGCGTTTCGGGATGCAGCGCAACCAGCAGGAAGCCGGGCTCCAGATCGACGCCAAGGGCGGCCGAGGCCTCCGCCCGGGTGCGCCGCCCGAAGGCCATGAGGTTGTCCGCCGCCGTCGATCCGACGGTGAACACCCGCTCCGGCGCTTCCCCAAGTTGCAGCAGGCGCCGGCGATAGGGTTCGGCGGCGGTGAAGTGGACGGCCGCCAGCTTGGTGATCGCGTGCCGGATGGCGTCGTCGATCGCCCCGGCCGTCAGGTGGCCGCCCTCCAGATGCAGGATCGGCAGGCGCAGGGGAACGGCGGCGGCGGCCGCCGCCAGGGCCTCGGTCCGGTCGCCCAGCAGGATCAGGGTGTCGAGCCGCAGGGACGTCGCCGCTTCGGCCACCCCGGCCGTCACCGCCGCCATGTCGCGCGCCACCGACAGGCCGTCGTCTCCCGCGAGCGGGATCGGCGCTCGCGCCGCGATCACCTGCCCGTCAGCCTCGATCTCGCGCACGGTCAGGCCATGACGCTCCGACAGATGCGTCCCGGAGACGATCAGCAGGGGCTCCAGCCGGGGGCTCGCGTCGAGCGCGCGCAGCACGGGACGCAACAGGCCGTATTCGGCACGGGTGGCGGTGAAGACGCCGATACGGACGGATCGGGTCATTCGCGGATCGGCTCATCAGCGGCATAGGCGCGCGACGCGGGGCGTCCTACGAGGTCCCACAGCCTGCCCGGCTCCATCCCCCGACCGGCCCGCTTGGCGGTCAGATCCTCCTCGGTCAGGACGCTCCCGGCTGCGATCGGTCGGGCCGCGACCAGCACGCGCCGGGCGACCGCGAGGTTCTCGCGCTCGGCAGGAACGGGCGCCTTGTCGGGCGCGCCTAGGGCGGCGACCACCCGTCGCGCCCCGGCGACCAGGGCCGCCAGCTCCGTCGGTTCGAGGGAGGCGCGGTGGTCCGGTCCGGTCCGGTCTCGCGACAGGGTCAGATGCTTCTCGATCACCTCGGCTCCCCGGGCGACGGCCGCCAGGGCGATGTCGATCCCTAGGGTATGATCGGAATAGCCTGGCCGGACGCCCAGATCGCGGTAGGCGTCGATAACCCTCAGGTTCGCCTGGTCATGCGGGGCGGGGTATTGGGTCGTGCATTGCATCACGACGGTTTCAGCTATGATCTGACGAGCCTCGGGCGCTTCGCGAGCCGCCGCGAAGGCGTTGAGCGACGGCCGCTCCGCAACCGCCGCCAGGTGGGCGAAGGCGATCACGCCGAGCGCCTCCTCCACCTCCGCCAGGGTCGCCATCCCGGTCGACAGCAGGATCGGCCGGCCCATTCTCGCCAGGGCCAGGAGAAAGGGCAGGTTGGTGAGGTCGCCCGAGCCCACCTTGATCCGGGTCATCCCGATCTCCTCGACCAGGAAGCGCGCCGAGGGCAGGTCGAACGGAGTGGACAGGAAGGCGATCCCCGCGTCCTCCGCGACCCGTGCCAGCCGCTTCACCGCGTCGCGGGGCAAGGCCAGGCGGCGCAGCATGTCCGCCTGCGTCGCGCCTTCTCCGGCCGCCCTCTGATAGGCTGCGCTCGGCGTCGCCGAGGTCACCAGGGACTCGGGATCGAACGTCTGGAACTTGACGGTGTCGGCGCCCGCCGAGGCGGCCGCCTCCACCAGAGCCATGGCGACAACAACGTCACCATCGTGATTGACGCCAGCCTCGGCGATGATCTCACAGGCGGCGCGGGGAGCGGGGAACGGCATGGCGACACTCTGCCGCGCGTTGGCGTCCAGATCACCTCCCCCCTCGTCGGCCTTGCGCCGGGCGGGACTTGGGTGAAAGATTTGCCTGTAGCTTCAACGCCACGCTTTTTACGGCTAAGGTAATTATGGCGGTCAGGCGGCTCGACCTCGTTCAGCAACGCTGTTATGACCCGAGAAGGCGGCGAAACCGCCGCATTTGGAAATTTGGCTGCGGAGGGCTCACACCCATGCGAGTTAAGAGTTTGATCCTGGCGTCGAGCGCGGCGGCGGCCCTGGCCCTGTCGGCCGGCGCGGCGTCGGCTGAGCCGGACGGCTGGTACGGCGCGATCGACGCCGGCTGGCACAACATCGACGCCATCAATACCGAGTCTCAGGTCACCGGGAACAACTGGAACTGGGAAATCAACGACGGCTGGGCGGCCTTCGCTCGCCTGGGCTATCGGTTCAACCCGAACTGGCGCGTTGAGATCGAGGCCGGTCACCGCTCGGGCGACATCGGCACCGTGCGTGCTGTTTCGGGCACCAACGGCATCTGCAACGTCACTCCGGCGAGCGGCCCCTGCTACTCGCCCGCCGGCGACGTGACTGGCACGACCCTGATGGCCAACGTCATCTATGACTTCGGCATGGCCTATTCGGGCATCCGCCCGTTCGTCGGCCTGGGCGCCGGGGTCAACCGGGTGAACACCGAGGTCGATGGCTACCTGCGCGGCAACCGCGGCGTGGCGATCTCGATCGACGACGATTCGACCGAGTTCGCCGCTCAGGCGATCGCTGGTCTGGCCATGGCCGTGGGCGACCGCGCCAACCTCGACCTGACCTACCGCTACCTGACCGGCGACATGTCGGCCCTGTCGGTGACGTCGGCTCCGGCCTTCAACCAAGGCCTGCTGGAAGGCGACTACGACCAGTCGCACACGGTGACCCTGGGTCTGCGCTATGCGTTCGGGGCCGACGCTCCGCCGCCGCCGCCCCCGCCGCCGCCGCCTCCGCCCCCGCCGCCGCCTCCGCCGCCTCCGGCTCCGGTCGCCCGGCAGTTCGTGGTCTACTTCGACTGGGATCGCTCGGACCTGACGGCCGAAGCCCGCTCGGTGATCACCCAGGCGGCCAACTACGCCAAGTCGGGTCGTCCGACCCGGATCCTGGTGGTCGGCCACGCCGACACCTCGGGCTCGGCGGCCTACAACATCGGCCTGTCGAACCGGCGCGCCCGCACCACCGCGGACGCCC
Organism: Pseudomonadota bacterium; assembly: GCA_023386645.1. GTDB lineage: Bacteria > Pseudomonadota > Alphaproteobacteria > Caulobacterales > Caulobacteraceae > Brevundimonas. Next base: position 148 of record JAEWJI010000060.1, on the reverse strand, counting down.
TGGTCGCTCAAGGCGTGAACGGCGGCGTGATCTCGCTGGACGGCAAGGGCGAAACCCAGCTGGCCCGCCCGACCGCCGACGGCGTGCGCGAGCCGCTGAACCGTCGCGCCACCATCGACATCAACTTCTAAGCCACGCTCCCGAAGGG
>JAEWJI010000026.1 GCA_023386645.1 Pseudomonadota bacterium | reverse complement strand
GCGTCGAGGCGGCGGCCTGCTGGGCGGGGGGCGGCGCCGCGGTCGATCCGGCGGAAGCGGCGGCAGCGCGGGCGGCCATCTGCTGGGCCTCGAAGCGGCGGGCCAGCTTTTCGGTCAGGTCGCGGGCGGCCGCCGGCTCCATCTGGGCCATGACGGCGGCCAGCGAGCGGGGCCGCATGGCGGCGGCGACGGGCAGACGCACGGAATCGGCAAGGGTGGCGAAGACTCGGGCCGCCTCGCGCGGTCGCATGGCGGAATAGACCTGGACCAGGCGGTTGATCTCGGCCTGCTCGCGCTCGTCGACCTGGCCGAGCAGCGCCTGCATCTCGGCTTTCAGAGCGTTCAGGGCCTGGACCTTAGCGTCGAGCTTCTGTTCGGCGGCCGCCATCAGGGGCAGTTGGGTCGCGAAATCGTTGTCGCGGATATCGAGCTCGGTGCGACGGCTTTTCAGCGACTGGATGACGCGTAGTTCGGCGGGCGACAGGCCGGCCTGCTGCGCCAGCTGTTCGGGGCTGAGGGCGCAGACGGCGGGCGCCGGACCAGCGGGAGCGGCCGCCGCGGCGGGCGTCACGGCCGATGCGGCCTCCTCGGCCCAGGCCTGGGCGCCCTGCATGAAGCCGGGAGCGGCGCCCACGGCGCGAACCGCGACGACGCCGCCGATGGCGACGGCGATCAACGGCAAAAGGCGGGGCAGCTTGCTCATGGTCGGCTACTCGATGGGGTCAGGCGGCGAACAGGTCGTCGTCGAGGTTACGGCGGGCGGCGTTGAGGCTCTGTTTCGCGGCCTGGTTAGCGGTCAGGGCCTGGACGATCGCGGAGACGTTGTCGCGGCCGGGCGCCCGGGCCGACGGGCGATCGAAACCCTGGATTCGCTGGGCCAGCGCGGCCATGCGCAACGCGCGCTCGTCGGATTCTTCCCCAGCGGAGGTAGCGCGAGGAGCCCCTCCACCCTGCTGCGCATGGTCCCCCTCCCCACGATGTGGGGAGGATAGATCACGCTTCCCCTCCCTATGCGCAGCACGGCGAGGTGGATCGGCGGCCAAAGACGAGGAGACGGAGGAGCCTCTGTCCACCCGCGCGATTAGCCGCTCCAGCTCAGCCTTGACCTCGCGGGCCTTGACGATGCGGTCGTGAAGGAGATCGGTCTCCTGTCCGGAGGCGCGGAGCGAGGCGAGCGCGGCTTCGGCGCGGCCGGCGGCGGCGTTTAGTTCGGTGACGGCGCCCGCGAAGGCCATTTGGCCTGTGCGGAGGGCGGTCAGCTTCTTCTCCAGCCTGACGCCGTAACCGACGGCGCAGACCAACAGCAGCATCAGGACGGCGTCCATCACCATTCCGGCCATGTCAGCGTCTCCCCTTAGTCAGGCTGGCGGCGGTCTCGATCGATATCGGGGCCTCGACGCGCACCGCGATGTGCTGGCCCTTGCGCCCCATGCGGCCGGTCGTGACCGGGATCGGGCCGCAGCGTATCGAGACGTCGGAATCCGGCGTCGCGTTCAGCATGAAGGTGTCGCCGACCTTGAGGTCCAGCACGCTGGACAGCGGAGCCTGCTGCTCGTCCAGTACCACGCGCACCTCGGTGTCGGTGGTCCAGAGCTCGGTGGCCAGGTGACCTTCCCAGATGTTGTCGCGGCCGAACTTCTCGCCCATGAACTGCTGCAGCAGCATCTTCCGGATGGGCTCGAGCGTCGCGTAGGGCAGCAGCAGCTCGATGCGCCCGCCCCGGTCCTCCATGTCGATCCGCAGCTTGACCAGGATGGCGGCGTTGGCGGGCCGGGCGATGGCGGCGAAGCGCGGATTGGTTTCCAGGCGGTCCAGATTGAAGTGGACGGGCGTCAGGGGCTCGAACGCCTGACGGGCGTCGTTCAGCACCACCTCGACCATGCGCTGGACCAGAACGCGCTCGATAGTGGTGTAGGGCCGGCCCTCGATGCGCAGGGCCGCAGTGCCGCGACGGCCCCCGAGCAGCACGTCGACGATCGAATAGATCAGGTTCGAATCGACCGTGAGCAGGCCGTAGTTGTCGAGCTCCTCTGCCCGGAACACCGCGAGGATGGCCGGCAGGGGAATGGAGTTCAGATAGTCGCCGAAACGGATCGAGGAGATGTTGTCCAGCGACACCTCGACGTTGTCGGAGGTGAAGTTGCGCAGGGACGTCGTCATCAGCCGCACCAGGCGGTCGAAGACGATCTCCAGCATCGGTAGACGCTCGTAGGACACGAGCGCGGAGTTGATGATCGCCCGGATGCCTGTGCGCTCGGCGTCATCGCCCTCGCCCAGGTCGAAGCCCAGAAGGCTGTCGATCTCGTCCTGGTTCAGAACCCGTTCGGCGGTCGCGGACGGACGGGTCGTGTCGTCGGCGAAGCCGCTCGGCAGGTCGTCGGAGAAGGCGGCGTCGCTCATCAGCTATTGGACCAGCATCTCTTCGATCAGCACGGCGTCGACCTTGCCCGGGGCGGCGATCAGGTTGACGCGGCGCAGGATCTCGGCGCGCAGCTGATAGGGGCCGGCGGAGCCTTCCAGCTCCTCGGGGCGGACCTCGCGCAGGAAGCCTTGAAACATGTCGTGCATGCGCGGCGTCTGGGCCTGCAACGTCTCCGCCACGTGCGGGTCCTGCATCTCGAGGGTCAGCTTCAGCTTCAGGAAGGTCGGACGACCGTCCGACGACTTCACGTTCACGACCATGTCCGGCAGGGTGTAGAATGTGACGCCGTCGGGTCCTTCGGTGATCTTGCCCAGCGCAGGGTCGGCCTCGCCCTCGCCGCCGCCGTGACCGCCGCCGCCCTTCTTCTCGCCGTGCCCCCCGCCCTTCTTGGCCTTGCCATGATCGTCGCCGGCGGCCGCGTCATGGGCCTCGGCCGGCTTGGGCTGCATCATGAAGAAGGCCGCGCCTCCGCCTCCGCCGAGGACCAGCAAGGCCAGGGGCGCGATGATGAACAGCAGGGGGAGCTTCTTCTTGGCGGGCAGAGCCTCGCCCTCCGCGCCCTCGGCGACGGCGGGCAACTGAGCGGCGTCGGCCGCCTTGTCCTTCTTCTTGCCTAGCTTGAGCATGCGACACGGCCCCGAACGGTCTTCGATCCGAAGTGGGCCAGTTTGGTTAACGCGGCGTTTAGAAGCGGCAAATCCTGCCGGGCGCCCGGGCTTGCTCAGGCCGGAAATGCGGGTCGTCGGCGGCGTTAACCACGTTGGCACGCGGCTTGCGAGGGCTTCGGACGAAGGAGCCTGCCCTCGTGGAAAACGCCGCCTACATCGGACTGTCCCGCCAGATGACGCTGAGGCGAGAGCTGGACATCGTGGCGAACAACATCGCCAACGCCGACACCACCGGCTTCAAGGTGGAGCAGCTGTTGATCTCGGCAGACGTCGGCCAGCGCGCGCGCAACGATAATGTTCGCCCCAGCGCCAGCTTCGTCATGGACAACGGGGTTGGTCGCGACTTCGGCCAGGGCGCGCTGAAGGAGACCGCGCGTCCACTGGACTTCGCCATCGAGGGCGAGGGCGCCTTTTTCAAGGTCCAGGACGGCGGCGGCGAGGCCTATACCCGCGACGGCGCCTTCACGATCGATCCCGAAGGCCAGTTGGTCACGAAGGGCGGCCTGCCGGTGCTGGGCGACGGCGGCCCCATCGTACTGGACGCGGCCCTGGGGGCCGTCTCGGTCGCCGACGACGGAACCATTAGCCAGGACGGCCAGACGGTCGGCAGGCTGAGCCTCGCGCGCTTCGAAAACCTGGCGACCCTGTCGAAAGACGGCGATGGCCTGTACCGCAACCGCTCCGGCGCAGCCCCAATCGAAGCCGCCGGGATGCAAGTGCGCCAGGGGATGCTGGAAGGCTCCAACGTCAATCCGCTGCTCGAAATCACCAACCTGATCGAGATCAGCCGCGCCTATGAGCGCACCACCCGAATGATCGAACAAACATCCGACCTGTCCAAGCGCGCCGTCGAGCGCCTTGGCCGGCCGAACTAAGGAGAGCGAACATGCGCGCGCTTCGCACCGCCGCCTCGGGCATGGCCGCCCAGCAGCTGAACGTGGAGGTCATCTCCAACAACATCGCCAACATGAACACCGTCGGCTTCAAGCGACAGCGGGCGGAGTTCCAGGACCTGATCTATCAGAACGTCGAGCGGATGGGGGCCCAGTCCTCGTCTCAGGGCACTGTGGTGCCGACCGGGGTTCAGGTCGGCTTGGGGGTCAAGGCCGGGAGCGTCTACCGGATCACCGAACAGGGCACGCCGGCTCAGACGGGCAACACCTATGACATCGCCGTTGATGGTCGCGGCTACTTCCAGGTCACCCTGCCGTCGGGCGAGACGGCCTTCACCCGCGCCGGCAACTTCTCGCTGAATGGCGAAGGCCAGCTGGTCACCGACGACGGCTACATGATCGAGCCGGCGATCACGATCCCGCAGGACGCGGTCGACGTGCAGATCTCCAAGTCCGGCCAGGTGCAGGTCTTCACCCAGGGCGAGGCCGAGCCGCAGGTGGTGGGTCAGCTGGAACTGGCCACCTTCTTCAACGAGGCTGGGCTGGAAGCCATCGGCGACAACCTGCTGATGGAGACCGCCGCCTCGGGTCCCGCGACGGTGGGATCGCCCGGCGACGTAGGATTTGGCCAGCTTTTACAGGGTTATACCGAGAGCTCGAACGTGGACGCGGTAGCCGAGATCAGCGCCCTGATCGTGGCCCAGCGGGCCTATGAGATGAACTCCAAGGTCATCTCCACCGCCGACGAGATGCTGTCGGTCACCGCCCAGGTGAAGGGCTGATGAGCATCCTGTTCCCGATCAACCCGCCGCAGCGCCAGCGTAGGTGGAAGCGCCTGGCCTGGCCGGTCGCGATGGCGGCGGCGGTGGCGGCGGTGCTGGCCGCCTCCCCCGCCCTGGCCGGGCCGGTGACGCTGAAGATCAATCCGGTGGACGACGACGGACAGGTGACCCTTGGCGACCTGTTCGAGGGCGCGGGGGCCGCCTCGTCCGGCCTGGTCGCCGGCCGAGCGGGGCCCTCGGTGGTTCTGGACGCCGGGCAGGTCCAGGCCATCGCCAGCCGGCACGGGCTGCAATGGTCCAATCCGCAGAACCTGCGACGCGTGGTGGTGCGCGCCGCGGCCTCGGCCCCCGCCGCCGAATCCTCCGCCCGCCCGGCCGCTGCACGCGCGGCCGAGGCGGGGTCCGTGGAAGTGCTCGCCTACACCCGCAGCCTGGCGGCCGGAGAGGTGGTCCAGCCCGAGGATGTGGCCTGGATCTCGGTCCAGGCGCACCAGGCGGCCGCCGGCGGCCCTCGGGACGCCGAGCAGGTGATCGGGCTGAGCGCCAAGCGAGCGCTGAGGGCGGGCGCCTCCGTCGCCATGCGCGATCTGGCCGCGCCGAAGGTCATCTCGCGTAACGACATGGTCGAGGTCGCCTTCGTCGCCGGAGGGGTTCGTCTGACCGTCACCGGTCGCGCGACGCGCGACGCCTCAGCCGGCGAGCCGGTGCCGGTGCTGAACCTGCAATCCGGCCGCACTATCGACGCGGTCGCTACGGGCCCGGGATCAGCCCTCGCTGGGCCGGCCGCCCAGTCCGCCCGCGCTTCCACTCAACAGTTCGCGTCCCGCTGAGGTACTCGCCCATGCGCATCCCCCCTTCCCTGACCGCCGCCGCCCTCAGCGCGCTTGTGCTCGGAGCCTGTTCGACCGTCGCGGAGACCGTGCGCGGTCCAGAGCTGGCGCCCATCGGCTATCCGGCGGCCCTGGTGCCGGTGGAGCAGGCCTACCTGCCCTCCCCCGCCGTCCGCCCAGAGAGCCGCCCAGCCAGCGCTAACAGCCTGTGGCGGACCGGGGCCCGCACCTTCTTCGGCGATCAGCGGGCGCGTCACATCGGCGACATCCTGACGGTCAGCATCGACATCGACGACCGGGCCCAGACCCAGAACACGACGAACCGGTCGCGGACCAACGACATCAACGGCGGCGTCTCGAACTTCTTCGGCCTGGAGAACAGCCTGGGCCGCGCCTTCCCCGGCGGCTTCGACCCGCAGAACCTGGTTGGCATCCAGGGCCAGTCGAACGCCACCGGAACAGGCTCGGTGAACCGGTCCGAGCGGGTCAACTTGACCATCGCGGCGGTGGTCACCGACGTCATGGCCAACGGCAATCTGGTTATCCAGGGTCGGCAGGAAGTGCGCACCAACCGCGAGGTCCGCGAACTGACCGTCGCCGGGATCGTGAGGCCCGAAGACATCTCCTCGGCCAACACCATCGACCACACCCAGATCGCCGAGGCCCGCATCTCCTACGGCGGACGCGGCGACATCAGCCGAGTGCAGGCGACGCCGGCGGCGCAGGCGCTCGTGGAGCGGTTCAGCCCGTTCTAGCAGGGTGGCCTCGACGCCACGGTCGCAAGGTTCTGTTAATCAAGATTAAGCGGAGCCGTGAACCGGCCCGCTTGGCTCGCGTTGCCTGATGAGACGCGAGACCTTTCATGTTCAAGTTCCTGATTCCCGCCGCCGCCGCTCTCACCCTCGGAGCCTTCGCCGTCCAAAGCCAGTCGGCGGACGCCACGAGCGACGCGGTCGGTTCGGCCATGGGCTGGCACCTGAGCCACGAAGGCCGCATGGCCAAGCTGGCCTATGGGGTGGCGAATTCCGATCAACTGGCCCTCATGCTGACCTGCTCGCCGGGTGAGCGCACAGCTGTGGCCTATGGCGATGTGCGTGTCGCGGGGGCGCAGCTAATACAGGCCTCCAATGCCCCCACCCAACTCGATCCCATGACGGGCGAACCGGAGATGCGGGTGACCTTGGCGAACCCAGCCCTACAAACCCTGGCGACGCGCGGCAGTCTGACCGTCGTGGGTGACGCCGGGCAGGCCCAGATTTCGGCCAACAAAGACGAGCGTCGCCTTGTCGCGGATTTTCTGGCCTACTGCGGCGCTGAACGGGCGTAGGATCGCCCGAAGGCTGTTCAGCGGGGGCTGACACATGGCGATGATCGCCGCAGGGGTTCTGGGTGCGCTGGGTCTGACAGTGCAGGGACAGGCGTGGACCTGGACTCTCTATGCCGACAGTGCGCCGGTGGTGCTGGCGCAGGAGATCCCCGATACCCCCCGTCTGAACACCACGTTGCAATGCGAACCGGGCTCCGGCGCGGTGCGGATCACCCTGTACCAACCGGGCCTGACGGGCGGCTTCGCGACCCTTAGCGCGGGCGGCGCCGCCGCCACGGCCGAGGCGGCGGCCGGGCGCGACGGCTCGACCGCAACTGCGATCCGTGTCGAACACCCCGCCTGGCGCGCATTCGTGACGGGTGGGCGACTGGCGGTCGCGGTCGGCGAGGGGGCTCAGGATGTCACGATACCGGCCGACCACCTGCCGAAGCTGAGGCGGTTCACCGAACTGTGCGGCGGCTGAGGCGATGAGCCGTCCGTTGCTCGTCACCAGCCTGGCCGCCCTGTCCCTGATCGGCGGCGCCTGCACCACCAAGCCCTTGGCTCCGACCGCGCCGGTCGCGACCGCGGCCCCTTCAGCCCCGGCTCCGGTCGACGGATCGGACTGGCATTTCACTGATGACATTGAAGAGCCCCGCCTCGCCTATGGGGTCGCTCATTCTGACGACCTGAAGCTAGCGCTCGTCTGCCGGACCGGGTCCGGCTCGCTTGAGGTGATCGTCCCGATACCCCGGAAGTCGGACCGGCTGGTGCTGGAGTCCGGCGGCGACACCCTGACCCTGGCCGCCGATGAGGAGCCCTCGCAACTGGACGACGGTTACATCCTGACGGCTCGGGCGAAGGCCGACGACCCGGTGTTCATCCGTTTCCGCGCCCTGGGCTGGCTGGCGCGCTGGCTGGGGGACGAGCGCGAGGCCATGGCGGCCCATCCCCCTTCGATCATAGGGATCGGCCGCTTCCTGGACCGCTGCGGCTAGGCCTCGACGCCCACCCCGATCGGACAGGTGACGCCGGTCCCGCCGATACCGCAGTAGCCGCCGGGGTTCTTGGCCAGATAGGCCTGATGATAACCCTCGGCGAAGTAATAGGGGCCGGCCGGCGCGATCTCGGTGGTGATGGCGCCCCGGCCCGCCGCGTTCAGAGCCTTCTGATAGGCGTCGCGCGACGCTTCGGCCTCCCGCCGCTGATCGTCGTCCAGATAATATATGGCCGAGCGGTAGGTGGTGCCGATATCATTGCCCTGGCGCATGCCCTGGGTCGGGTCGTGGTTCTCCCAGAAGACCTTCAGCAGTTCGCCGTAGGCAATCTCCTCCGGATTGAAGACCACCTGCACGACCTCCGCATGGCCCGTCAGGCCGGTGCAGGTCTCTTCATAAGTCGGGTTCGGCGTGATTCCTCCCGAGTAGCCGGCCGAGGTCACCCAGACGCCCGGCAGGTTCCAGAACACCCGTTCCACGCCCCAGAAGCAGCCCATGCCGAAGATCGCGGTCTGGAAGCCCTCCGGATGCGGTCCTTTCAGCGGGCGGCCATTGACGAAATGGACCTCGTCGGTCGGCAGGGGGACGTCCCGACCCGGCAGGGCGGTCTCGGCGGTTGGCATTTCCGGGGACTTCTTGAACAGCATGGCGGACTTCCTCCTCGCGGCGGGCTTGCGTCGGATTTTCCGACATATGGGAAGCCCCGCGCCGCTTGCCGAGAGGCGCCCGCTGCTCTATCTGGCTCGCCTCCGCCGGTTCCGCTCCCGGCGGCATCCCAGGTGGATGAGGACAGGTGGCCGAGTGGTTGAAGGCGCACGCCTGGAACGCGTGTATAGGGGAAACTCTATCGAGGGTTCGAATCCCTCTCTGTCCGCCACTCTCTTGAAATTATTGGCTGATTCGCCCGCAGGGGACCGCGGTTCGCCCACCTAGCAGCGACCGGGCCAGCCCGAGCCAAGATTGGCCGCCAGGGCGCCGATCGTGGCGCCGACGGAGTGACCGACGAAGGTCGAGGGGATCGCCTCCAGCGCTTCGCTGACTTCGCCGATCGGCCGCGTCCCCTCGAACGCCCCGCTCAGAAGCACAGGCGGCCCAGCCGGAGTAGCCAATGTGCAGCCGTTAGCTGGCGGCGCTCTTCGGCTGTCATCGCGCTCGGCGTTGCCAGCCGCCGTTTCAGGTGCGAGACCCGAGGAGGTCTTGGGCGCAGTGGGTCGGGGAATGGCGGGCGCTACAATCTACGACGTCGCCGCTCGCGCAGGAGTCTCCATCAAGTCGGTTTCCCGCGTGCTCAATGGTGAGGCGAACGTCAGCGAGGCGCTGCGGAAGACCGTCGAGGGCGCGGTCGCCGAACTCGGCTATCGCCGCAGCCTGTCCGCGCGATCTCTCGCAGGGTCGGCGTCATCGATCATCGCGGCCCTGGTCGACGCCAAACTGACGATCGAGCACTGGCGCAGCGGACGGGGAAACGACTACCTGAGCCGCCTCGAACTGGGCCTGTTGATGGAGTGCCGTCAGGCCGATCATCATCTCATGGTCGAGTTGGTCGACTACGATGCGCCCAATCTTCGACAGAACTTGTCCAACCTGTTGTCCGCCATCCGGCCCCAGGGCGTGGTGCTGACTCCGCCGAACTCCGACAACGCGGTGGTGCTCGACGTCCTGGAGGCCATGGGTGTGCCCTACGCGCGCATCGGGCCGGAAACCGCACCTGACCGTGGGTTGAGCATCCGCATGGACGACGCCGGGGCGGCGGAGGAGATCACCGATCATCTACTTGATCTCGGCCACGTCGACCTGGCCTATATCTCGGGACCGGTAGCCTATTCGGCCAGTCAGCTGCGGCGGCTCGGCTTCGAGACCGCCTTGCGCCGCCGAGGCCTGGCGGCCCGCGCCGAGTGGATGGCGGAAGGCCAGTTCACCTTCGGGTCCGGGGTCGAAGCCGCCGAGCGCCTGCTGGCTGGGCCGAGCCGTCCCACGGCCATCTTCGCCGCCAACGACGACATGGCCCTGGGCGTGCTGCAGGCGGCCGCCTCAGCCGGGCTCAGCGTGCCGCGCGATCTGTCCGTCGCCGGGTTCGACGACACGCCGAGCGCCCTGTTCAGCACGCCTCCCCTGACAACTGTAAGGCATCCGGTCGCGGAAATGTCCGCCGCAGCCGCACAGCGTCTCATCCCGCTTCTGAAGGCCCGACTGGAATCAGACAGCCAGGATGAGGTCATCGTCCCTCACGCCTTGGTACGGCGAGCGTCCACGGCGCCGCCCAACAGCCATACAGCTTGACAGCGCTGTCATAGGCCTCGCTAATGGCCGCGTCCGCCGGAGCGATTGATCGTCGTCGACGGATATCGAGTCGTCAGATGCTGGAGTCCGCCATGCGCAGCGCCGTGTCAGTCTTGGTTCTCGCGCTGGCGGTGGGGGCTGCCGGGGTCGCCAGGGCCGAGGCCCCGCCCACTGGCCGACCTCCAAGCCCGACCGTCGAAGCGGCGCACGCGGATCCGGCGAACTGGCCTCGCGCGGCATCGCCCGAAGGTTTTACCGACGCGGCCACGGAAGCCTTCATCTCAGGACTGATCGGGCGAATGACGGTCGAGGAGAAGGTCGGGCAGCTGATCCAGGCGGACATCGCCTCCATTCGTCCCGAGGATCTGCTGACCTGGCCCATCGGCTCGATCCTGGCGGGCGGCAACTCCTCGCCTGGCGGCGACGAACGCGCACCGGCCCAGGCCTGGGTCGATCTCGCCCGCGCCTTCCGCGAGGCCAACGCCGCGAGACCCGGAACCCCGATCCCATTGATCTACGGCATCGACGCGGTGCACGGGCACAACAACGTCGTCGGCGCGACCATCTTTCCGCACAACATCGGCCTCGGGGCCGCGCGCGATCCTGACCTGATCCGCCGCATCGGCGAGGCGACTGCGGTCGAGGTTGCTGTCACCGGGGCCGACTGGACCTTCGGCCCGACCCTTGCGGTGCCCAGGGATGACCGTTGGGGCCGCACCTACGAAGGCTTCGGCGAAGACCCGGAGATCGCGCAGAGCTACGCCGGTCCGCTGACCCTCGGACTGCAGGGCGCGATCGAGCCCAGTCGACCGCTTCAGCCGGGCCGCATCGCGGGTTCGGCCAAGCACTTTTTGGCCGACGGCGGCACCGCCGATGGACGCGACCAGGGCGACTTCGTCGGCTCCGAACGAGAGCTGATCGACATCCATCTGAGCGGCTATCCCCAGGCGATCGACGCCGGGGTGCTGTCGGTCATGGCCAGTTTCTCGAGCTGGAACGGGGTCAAACACTCCGGAAACGCCAGCATCCTCACCGACGTGCTGCGGGGACCGCTGGGCTTCGAGGGCTTCGTGGTCTCCGACTGGAACGCCCATGGGCAGCTGCCGGGCTGTTCCAACGAGAGTTGCCCCGCCGCGGTCAACGCCGGCATCGACATGCTAATGGCGCCCGACAGCTGGAAACCGCTCTACGAGAACACCCTCTCCGAGGTGCGGTCGGGCGAAATCTCGATGACGCGCGTGGACGAGGCCGTACGCCGGATCCTTCGAGCCAAGGTCAAGGCTGGGCTATTCGGGGATCGCCGGCCGCTCGAAGGTCGGCTCGAACACCTGGGCGCCCCTGAGCACAGGGCGCTGGCCCGCGAGGCTGTGCGCAAGTCGCTCGTCCTGCTCAAGAACGAGAATGGCGCCCTGCCCATTCGGGGGAACGCACGCGTGCTCGTGGCTGGCCCGGCGGCTGATGACATCGGACAAGCCTCGGGCGGCTGGACCCTGACGTGGCAAGGCACCGGCAACACCAACGCCCACTTCCCCAACGCGGACTCCATCTGGGCCGGCATCTTCGAGGCCGTCACCGAGGCCGGCGGCCAAGCCGTGCTGAGCCCCGAAGGGGTCTGGGAGAGTCGGCCGGACGTCGCCGTGGTGATCTTCGGAGAAACGCCCTACGCCGAGTTCCAGGGCGACATCGACACCCTGGACTTCCTGCCTGAGGAGCCGCTCGCCATCCTGACACGGTTGCGGGCCGAGGGCATCCCGACCGTCTCGGTCTTTCTTTCGGGTCGCCCGATGTGGGTCAATCCGGAGATCAATGCGTCGGACGCCTTCGTTGCCGCCTGGCTGCCTGGCACCGAGGGTGCGGGGGTCGCTGACGTGCTGGTTGGCGACGCCGAGGGACGGCCGCGCCAGGATTTCAGCGGCGTGCTGGGCTTCTCGTGGCCACGCGACGCGACCGGACGGCCGTTGAACCGAGGCGAGCCCGGCTATGATCCCCAGTTCGCCTATGGCTACGGACTCAGCTACACCCGGCCCGCTTCGGTCGAACGTCTGTCTGAGGCGAGCGGTGTCGCCGCTCCAGCCTCCAGCGTGGACATGTACCTGGTCGACGGGCGGGTGACCCCACCCTGGTCCTTGATCCTGGAGGATGAAGGCGGTCAGACCCGCATCGGCAGCGAGGCCTCGATCGCCAGTCCGCGCGGCGGCGTCGGGATGACCGTCATCGACGATCTGGCTCAGGAGAGCGGGCGTCGCTTCGCCTTCTCCCCCGATGGCGGTCAGGCTCTGATCTGGGGCGCCCCGGTCGATCTCTCCCGCCAGGCCAACGGCGAGATGGCGCTGTCCTTCCGGTATCGGGTCGATGGACCTTCGCAGGGCCGGATGGGCCTTGGGCTCGGGCAGGCGACGGTCGACCTGACCGAGGTCCTTGGCGCGGCGCCCGTCGGGGAATGGCGCACGATAAAGGTCCGCCTGTCGTGCTTCCGTGACGCCGGGGCGAACCTGCAGGCGGTGGAGCGGCCCTTCATGCTGACAGCGGAGCGAGCGGCGACGGTCTCGGTGTCTGAAATCCGACTGGCGTCCAACGAAGCCGACACGATCTGCCCGGCCGCCGTGCGACCCTAGGCGCCTGGCGCTTGCGTCGAAGAGTCGGGCCCGGAAAGCTCCGACGATGACGGAGCCCAGCAAGAATCAGCCGAAAGAAGCTACGGCGGCGCTGTTGGGCCGACCGTTCCTGGGGCTGTTCGCCCTTGCTCACCTGGGCGCCTTCATCGCCTTCGTCCCCATGCTCAACCTGCTCCTGCCGCTGAAAGCGGAGCAGATCGAGCCAGCCAGCAAGGCGATCCTGCTCAGTCAGGTCATGCTCTGGGGGGCGGTGGTCGCGGCGGTGACCAATCTCGCGGCCGGCGCCCTCAGCGACGCCACGCGCGGACGGTTCGGCCGCCGTCGGCCATGGATCGTCGGCGGAGCCGTGGGGGTCGTCGGCGCCCATGCGCTGGTCTTCGCCGCCAGCACCCCGCTTCAGTTGCTCGCCGCCGTCCTCGTCTTTCAGGCCGCGGTCAATGTGATGTTCGGACCGTTGAACGCGGTGCTGCCCGATCTCGTCCCCAATCGCCAGAAGGGGTCGGCGGCGGCGCTGGCCGGCCTGGCCCTGCCGGGCGCCGGTCTGTTCACCGCGGGCGTCCTGGCAGTGGCGCTGACCCGCCTGGACTTGCGCTTTCTCATGGTGGCCATGGCGGTCCCGATCCTGGTCCTGCCCTTCGCGCTACGTCTGCGAGAACCACGACGAGCGCGGGCCGACCTCCCCTGGGGCCTGCCGTCGTTCACGGCCCTCACCGACCGCGACTTCCTGATGGCCTTCGCCTCCCGCCTGCTGGTCCAGGTGACAATCACCTTCAACGTGGTCTACCTGCTCTTCTACCTGCAGGAGACTGCGTGGATGGGCCCTCTCGCGGGGATGCGCCCGGAGGCGGTGCTGGGCGGCCTGCTGGGCGTCAGCACGGCGATTTCGCTGGCCGCCGGCTTCCTTGGCGGCATCCTTTCGGATCGACTGCGCCGCCGACGCCTCTTCGTAACCGCCGGCGGGCTGGCTATGGCGGGTGGAGCCGCGCTTCTGGCCGCCGCGCCGGCCTGGCCGGGGCCGTTGCTCGCACAGTTGCTTTTCGGAGTGGGACTGGGCCTCTACTCGACCGTCGACACCGCGCTGGTGGCTGAAGTCCTGCCCGACCGGGAGGCGGCCGGTCGAGACCTGGGGCTCATGAACCTAGCGATCACGACGCCGCAGGTGTTCGCCCCTCTGCTCGGGCTGGGCCTCCTGTCGCTCTCGGGAGGAGACTTCCGTTGGGTCTACGCCGCCTCGTCGATCTTCGCCTTCCTGGGGGCGCTGGCGGTGACTGGCATCCGCCGCGTGCGCTGACAGACGGCGTCAGTCGGCCGGCGAGTTCGTTCGTCTCAGCCAGCTACGCACGAAGTGGCCCGAGGGGCTGATCGCCGCGTCGTCCCAGCCCCCTGCCCCGGCCGCGCCGGGTCGTAGCGCGGCGGAGGTCTCGTCCTTGTCGGTGATCGACCAGTTCAGACTGCTGATGCCGTGCGTCTCCATGAAGTCCCACCAGAGCGCCGTCTCGTCCCGGTCGAGGATCCCATCGCCCGTGGCTTCGCTCGTGCCCCATTCGGTGACGAACAGGGCCGCTCCCGCCTCGATCGCCTTTATCGCCTTGTCGCGCAGCTCCTGCCGATGGGTGCCGGCGTAGAAGTGGAGGGTGTAGGCCACGTTGTCGAAAGGCAGGGGATCGGCCGCCGCGACGTCCACATCCTGCGACCAGCTGGGCGTGCCGGCGATGATCAGGTTGTCGGGATCATGCTCCCGGATCCGGGGGATGACCGCCATGTGGTAAGGCCGGACCACATCGCCCCAGGCATGGGTGTTCAGCGGCTCGTTATAGGTCTCGTAGAGGACGTTCGGCGTGTCGCCGTACTTCTCGGCGATGCGAGCGAAGAAGGCCGCGGCGGCTTCCGGCTCCGGTTCGTGGGCGTGCCAGTCGACGATGACGTACAGACCTTCGGCGATAGCGGCCTCGATCACCGCCTCCGCCTTGGCCATTTCGCGCTCGGGATCGTCCAGATAGCCGCCATGGTGAACGGCGATCGCGGCCCGCACCACGGTCACTGACCAGTCGTCCTTCAGCCAGCGCACGGCGTCGGCGTTATAGTACTGCGGCGCCCACTGGCTCCAGAACAGGGACATTCCGCGCAAAGTGACGGGCTCGCCGTGCTGGTCGACCAGCCGCGTTCCCTCCAGCCGCAGTTGGCCGTGACGTTCGACTGGAGTCTCGGCGAGGACGGCGCCCGGCGTCAGCAATACGAGGGCGAGTGCGAGCAGTCGTTTCATGGGCGTGTCCTGCCTCGTCCGGCCGGCCGTCCGCGCCTTAGAAGGAGGCGCGGAGGGTCACCGCGAAGCGACGGTCATAGACCCACCACGAGCGCGTCCTCAAAACCTCGCTGCCCATCAGCTGACGGTTCTCGCTGTTGGCCAGGTTGTTTCCTTCGAACGCCAGGCTCACTCCGTCGCGCAGTTGCACGATCACCGAGCCGTCCAGCTGGCCGTAGTCGTCCTGCCACATCGGCAGTCGCACGTCGGAGACGTCGCGATTGGTCAGCAGGTACTTGCCGCGCCAGTTGTAGGCCAGACGCGCCTGGATCGGACCGCGTTGGTAAAGGCCGATGATGTTCCAGGCCTTCTCGGACAGACCTTCGAGCGGCAAGCCCTGGATAACCTCGGCGGCGTCCCACTCGCTGATGTAGTTCTGGCTCGTGGACCCTTCACTGTCGATGTAGGTGAAGTTCGCCTGCAGCCCGAGACCGCCCAGCCAGCCCGGCAGGAAGTCGTAGAACTGCTGATAGCCGACCTCGAAGCCCTGGATCGTCCCTTCGTCGCCGTTGGTCGGGCCGCTTACCAGGAAGTTCCGGCCCTCGAAGGTGCGGGTGTGGACGCCGGTGGTGAAGAAGTCCTCGATTTCCTTGCGGAAGGCCGTGATGTAGAGCGAGTGGGTGGACGACGGATACCATTCCAGCGCCACGTCGAACTGATCGGCGCGCATTGGCTTCAGCTCGGGGTTGCCGCGAGCCGCGCCGCCCCAGCCTTCGACCACGGTGCCCTGCGGGTTCACCGAGGTGTTCAGGTTCACGAACGGGAACATCTGATTGAAGCTCGGCCGGGTGATCGCCTTGGACGCCGCGAACCGGGC
This sequence comes from Pseudomonadota bacterium, assembly GCA_023386645.1. Classification (GTDB taxonomy): domain Bacteria; phylum Pseudomonadota; class Alphaproteobacteria; order Caulobacterales; family Caulobacteraceae; genus Brevundimonas. The sequence goes on along the minus strand of JAEWJI010000026.1, from coordinate 100,207 downwards.
GATGAGCGAGTCCGTCAGCTGGAACTTCAGGTTCAAGCTGGGCAGCACGTCGGTGTAGGACTGGCCGCCCGAGACATCGAAGGCGGCCCCCGTACCAAACGCTCGGTCAGCCGCCGGCAGGCCGGGATAGGTGCTCAGGTCCGGCAGGAAGCCGGAGCCGCGGGCCGTGTTCTCCGTGCGCACCACCCGCAGGCCGATGTTGCCCTCGATCGGGACCGGGGCGTCCGCCCAGCCGAACCTCGCCACCGCATAGCCGGCTAGCGTCTGCTCGCTCTGGGTGGACAGGGTCTCGGCATCGAAGCCGCGCGGGCTCCACTGGGCGTTGCCGCCGATATTCTCGATCAGGTCCGAGTTGCGCAGATATCCCCGGGCCAGCTCGATATCCGGCATCACCACCGTCGGCGCCTGGACGTCGCCGCGGAAGAAGTTGTCGAAGCCGTAGACCATCGCGTACTGCGGCAGGACCTGGTCCATCCAGAGGAACGGTTCGTTCCAGGGCGCACTCAACGCCCGCCAGTTGTACTGGGTGTAGTTGTTCGTCACGTCCCGGTCGGTAAACCGGGCTCCGAAACGGACCGAGCGGAGGACGGGGTGCTCCGCCTCCCAGGCCACATCGACCCGTCCCGAAAGCTGCTCCGCCTCGTTGTCGTCGATGTGATCCATCGCCGCGTGCCAGAAGTAGTTGGCGGGATCGCTGGCGAAGGACGTCGGCCCGAGGCTGGCCACCGGGCGGCCGCCGCTGAGGTCGATCGTCACCTCGGGAACATAGGCCGAGTTGAAGATAGTGAAATCCCAGCCGGCGCTGGCGGACTTGATGTACTGCAGGTCCGCGCTCACCGCGAGACGGTCGGACGGATAATACCGGACGCCAACCGACAGGTCGTTGCTGGACTCCTCGCGCTCCTGGTGACGAGCCGCCATTCGATACTGGGTGCCAAGCTCGCCGGACACGGGCTGGCTGCCGCGCCAGTAGCTGATCTGACGCAGGGATCCCGTCTGGAAATAGCCGTCATCGTCGAAGGCGAACTGCGTGCCCGAGGCCGGGATGACGAAGTTGTTGTTGGCGTCGACCTGGGGAATGGCCTCGTAATTGTCCCAGCGGGTATCGAATTCCGAGCGCAGGTACTGGAGGAAGACCTCGGTCTTGTCGTTCGGCCGCCATTGCAGCGCGAGGGCGCCGCCCAGCCGCTCCCGCTCGGAATCCAGACGTCGCCACGACACGCCCTCGGGCACGTACAGCGTCTGATCGGCGGTTAGGCCCAGATAGGACTGGTCGATCCAGTCCTGACCACAGGCGTAGGGGTCGCCGTTCGGATTCTGCAAGCCGGCGCACAGAGCGTCGTCCGCCAGGCGTCGAGCACGATACGGCGAAACCTGGATGCCGTCCGACCGGCTCGCCAGTTCCGAATAGGCCAGGTTGGCCAGGATGCCGAACTCGCCGGAGCCGGTTTCGAAACGCTCGCTGAACAGGACCGAGCCCTGCGGCTTCCACTGTTCCGCGTGGTCGGAGAAGTTGGCGCTGATCGATCCCGCGATCAGCCGACCGTTCGATTCGAACGGCATGCGGGTGCGCAGGTTGACGGTTCCGCCCAGACCGCCCTCGATCAGTTCGGCCGACGGGTTCTTGTATACGTCGACCCCCGCCATCAGCTCGGCCGGAACATCCTCGAAACCGAGGGCGCGGCCATCTAGGGCGCCAAGAGTGTCCCGGCCATTCAGTTCCTGACGGACCTGGGTCAGGCCGCGAACCTGGACGCCGCTGCCCTCCGCCGAAAAGCGGTCCGGGTCCTCGCGCGCCTGAAGCCGGTCGATGGTCACGCCAGGGATGCGCTGCACCGCCTCGGTCACGCTGCGGTCAGGCAGCGCTCCGATATCGGAGGCGGTGATGGAGTCGACGATCTGGTCCGCGTTTTCCTTGATCGCCTGGGCCGATTGCAGACTGCCGCGAATGCCGGTCACAACGACTTCGTCGACTTCGGCGGCCTCGGGTTCCTGCGCGGTCTGGGCGAGGGCGGCGGCGGGAAGCATGGCCGCCGCCAAGACGAACAACGAAGCGCCCGTAAGGCACAGGTTGGCGCGGCGCACGGCTTCGCCGCGGTTCTCTTTGATGGTGTTCACGCCGTCCTCCCCAGGAAGCAATGTAGTTGTTGGACCGCGCTGACAGCGCTGTCATTATGGGACGCTAACATGGCCCCTAATGAGGGTCAACGAACTGCCTCGGTCAGCGTCGACACCGCGTTGGCGAAGGATTCCGGCAGAGACGCGCTGCCCCAAAAACTTATTGCCGGGCGGCCCCCGGCGCTTTGCGTGGCGTGTGAGCGATGGCAGGCCCAAACCCGACCCTTGCGGAACCGCACATCCTCCCCCTAAAGTCCTCTGCAATCGATTGCGGAGGAAGCGGTGCCGAAGGCGTTCCTGGGTCTTGCTGTAGCTGTTGGTTTGACGATCTCAGCTCTCCACGCACCGGCTAAGGCGAAAGAGATGGGTCCGCTTCGAGTGGGCGCGGCCAAGGTCGATATCACCCCAGCCTCGGATGTGCTGCCCGTCCACTATCTCGGCGTGCTCGACCCGGTTTTCGCCCGAGCCATCGTTGTCGACAATGGCGATGTGCAGATGGCGCTGGTGACCGTGGATGTCATCAGCCTGACCGACGCCAGCTTCGCGCGGGTCAGCGCAGAGATCGAACGCACGACGGGCATTCCTAGGGACCGCCAGCTGATCGCGGGAACGGGAACGCACAGCGTTCCGACTGGGGGGCCGGGGTCGCCCGACGGATCGTCGCCCGTCATGGCCCGGATCGAGGGTCAGATCGTGGAAGCGGTCGCGGCGGCCCAGGCACGGCGGATCCCGGCTCGCATGAGCTACGGCGAGGGCCGGTCCTGGATCAACGTCCAGCGCGACCGGATCGACCCGGAGACCCGACGCTGGTGGGAAGGGCCTGACTATGACGGCGCCTCCGACAAGGAGGTCGGGGTGCTGAGCTTCACCGACCTGCAAGGGACGCCCGTCGCGGCCTATTTCAACTACGGCGTCTTCAATGTCGTGACTGGCATGTTGGACCTGGTCAGCGGAGACGTCTCGGGGGCCGCCTCGCGTTATATCGAGGAGGCGACGGGCGACGGTTTCGTCGCCGCCTTCGCCCTGGGGGCCCACGGCGACCAGAACCCGATTTTCTTCAATCAGACATTCGAACTCCGCGATCTGCGGATCGAAGAATACGCGGCGCGGGGAGAGGACATCCGCATCGCGATGCCGCCTCCCGGAGGGACCGGACTGGACCGGTCCAACCCCCGTGTCGCGCGCCTGATGGAACAGCAGAAACAGGTCAACGCGGCTCTCGGCCTCATGCTGGGAGAAGAGGTTCTGAGGGTCATACGGGACGCGCCGGACGGCGTATCCGAAGCGTCCATCCACATGGCGCGGGGCGAGACGACATGTCCGGGACGGGTGCGGACCAACCAGGGCCGAGGCGGCGTCACCGGGACCTATCGGGACGGCGACCCGGTGGTCGTGCGCTACGGCCTGGCGCTGATAGGGGACGTGGCCATCGGCTCGGTGAACGGGGCGCCCTATGCCGACATCGGCTCGCGGCTGAGGACCAAGTCTCCCTTCACCCGAACGATGCTGCTGACCCGCGCCAACGGCTACGTCGGCTACATGCCCAGCGACGCGGCCTATGGGCACGAGACCTTCGCGGTCCTGAACACCCGTCTGAAGCCCGGCTGCGCCGAGGACGCGATCGTGGAGGGCATCCTCAGCTTGGTCCCTCCCCTCACCTACTGACCAGATCGGGAGGGGCGTGCCTCGCCCCTCCCAACAGGAGCGTTAGTCGGCGGATGCCTTGGCCGTCGCGAGCGCCGCCAGAGCCATGGGCGTCATCACCGCATAGCCCTCAGCGTCGGGATGCACGCCGTCGGAAGTGAACTCGGATCGCATCTCGCCGTCGGGGCCGCGCATCGCCGCGTGGTAGTCGACGAAGACGGCGCCGCGCGTCCGCGCGTAGTCCTCCAGCCAGGCGTTGAGTTCGGCGATGCGAGCGGCCGGCTTCAGTTCCGGTCGCCACGAAAATACGGCCACCGGCGGAATGGCGCCGATGACGACCGCGATCCCGTGGGCCTGGGCCAGTTCGACCATGGATCGGACATTGTTCTTGAAGTCTTCCGGGCGACTGGGCCCCGTATTGCCGGCGACATCGTTCGTGCCGATCATCAAGTGCACCACGCGCGGATGCAGCCCGATTACGTCCTGCTGGAAACGCAATAGAAGCTGGGGCGAGGTCTGGGCTCCGATGCCGCGATTGACCACGGAGCCCTGGAACAGGTCCGACGACGCGGCCTCCCAGAACTCGGTGATGGAGTCGCCCAGGAAGACGGCGTCCACCGCATGGCCCTCCAGGGCGGCGTTGGCCGCGCGGTGACGACACAGGCCGCCCCAGTCCAGCCGCCGCCGTTCGGCCATGGCCTCGCGCCGCGCGGCGATTTCGGCTTCAGTCTGTACAGGAGAAGCCGGTGGCAGCGGCGGCAGGCAGGGCTGCTCGACCATGCCGACGGGCGTCTGCGCGCCTGCTGGAGAGGCCAAGGTCACGGGCGCCATAAGGACGGCGGCGGCGTAGGCCACGAGGTCCCAACGGCGCGTACGGAAAGCGCTTTCCGGACGTGTAGTGCGGGGGCTCGCGTTGCGGTAAATCGTTTGCATGGCCAGTTCACGCTCTCCAAAGGCGCCGGTTCGGGCGCTCAAGATGACAGACATCGCGCGCCTCGCGGGCGTGTCGACCTCGACGGTGTCGCGCGCCTTGGCCGAGAGCCCCCTCATTCCGGCGGCGACGCGCAAACAGATTCAGAAGATCGCCGCTCAGCACGGTTACGTCATCAACCAGGCTGGCCAGCGGCTGCGCTCGAGCCGGACGCGGACCATCGGGGTGACAATCCCGCTGGGTCACGAAGCGGATCAGATGATCTCCGACCCCTTCTTCCTGCACCTGCTCGGCCACCTGGCCGACGAGGTGTCCGCGCGGGACTATGACATCCTGCTGTCGCGCATTCCTTCGCCGCGCGCCGGCTGGCTCACCCGCCACGTCCAGTCGCAGAAGGCCGACGGGTACATCGTCGTCGGTCAGAGCGACCAGCACGACGAACTCAATGAAGCGGCGCGCACCTTCCTGCCCCTGGTGGTCTGGGGAGCGCACCTGCCCGAACAGTCCTATTGCTCCGTCGGTTCGGACAATGTCGGAGGAGGCCGCGTAGCGACCGACGCCCTGATCCAGGCCGGGCGCAAGCGGATCGTGTTTCTGGGCGCCGCCCCCCTGCCCGAGGTGCAGATGCGGCTGAGGGGCTATGAGGCCGCGCATGAGCGCGCGGGGCTTCCAGTCGACCCGCAATTGATCCTGCCAGCCCATTTCACGGGCGACACCGCACTGGCTGCGATTCAGGATCTGCTGGCCCGAAACATCGCATTCGACGCGGTCTTCGCAGCCTCCGACCTTATCGCCATGTCGGCGCTGAAGGCCCTGCAGGCCAGCGGGGTCTCGGTGCCCGACGAAGTGTCCGTCGTGGGTTTCGATGACCTCGAGATCGCCGATCACGCCCATCCGCGTCTGACCAGCGTGCGCCAGGATCTGAAGCGCGGAGCCGCGACCCTGGTCGAGTTCCTGTTCCGAAGACTGGCTGGAGAGGAGACGCCGTCGGCGACCCTCCCCATCCAGCTGATCGAGCGCGACTCGATCACGGCGGTGCGTTAGCCGGCGTCCGGCGGCGTGACCTCGATGCCTTCCATCAGATCGAGCAGGCCGTCGACGATGGCGCTCTCGGCGCAGCCGGGCTTCAGCCGGGAGGAGAGCACCTCGAAGGTGTGCTGGCCGTAGGCGGCGTCGTGGGGAATGTAGCCCGAGCGCGCGGACCCGTTCGTCAGTGACGAGAACAGGGTGTGCTTGAGCGGCGACTCCCGCTTGAAGCGCACCGCGATGGGGTTGAAGATCTCGGCGTTGACCCCGCCGATGACCACGTCGCCCACCAGCAGCAGGCTGAGGCGGATCGGGATCGGATCGGCGTCGACATATTCACCGGCGTAGCCGCCCCGGCCCTGGTTGGTGCGGCGACGGCCCGGGCAGGTGACTTCCTTCTGGGCGCCGAAGATGCCGTCCGAAGTGGTAAGCCTCTCCATGTTGGCGCGGCCGACGTGCAGGACCTCTTCGGCGATCATCTGGCCAAGGCTGCGGGTCATCCGCCGCTGCTGATCCATCAGCAGGGCCACCCGAGGGTCGTTGCGGTCCAGCCCAACGCCGCCCGGCGGCATCGAGTTGGAGATGTCCTCGCCGCGCCGCGCGTAATCGGCGATGCGGATCTCGCGGAGGTCGTAGGTCTGCTGGAAGTAGAGGGGATTCTGGTCCCCGCCCGCACCATTCGACCAAACGGCGACCACATCGCCGCCGAGCGACTCCTCCAGGTAGCGGGAAGCCTCTCCGGGCACGTCTCCGCTGATCTGGTCGAGCTGACCATTCAGGACGGCATGCATGCCGTAGTTGTAGAACAGGGCGATGGGCTCACCGGACATGTCGCGGAAGCGGACCACGGCGACCGTCTTGTCGGACGGACCGTCGTAGTTGGGGCCCTCCCACCACCGACGGTTCTCGGCGTCGATGATGTTGCGGTTGATGTTGATGTACGAGACGCCGGTTCCGTAATCCATTTGGGCGGGTTCCATGCGGGCGTCTGCCTGCTGGATCGCCTGGAAAATCTGATCCTCGAAAGCCTGGCCGGTCAGTCGGGGCACGCTGTGGGTGTGGGTGGCGGTCAGGATCAGCTGATCCTGCGGAATGCCCAGTTCGCGCTGGACCCGCGTCTTCACCGCAGTCCAGGTCTCGTCGGACATGCCGCCGATGTCGACCGTCACCATGGCCGCCTTGGTCGAACCGTTGGCGACGACGATGGCGCGGACGAACACAGAGTCGTTGATGCCGATATAGTTGGGCGGCAGGGCGTCGGGAGCCGGGGTGATATCGACCCGGGCGGCGCCGGCGCGAAGCGCCCCGGACGGCGCCGTGGCGCGGCTGTCGGCGGTCTGGGCATGAGCCGCCAGGGGGCTCGCCGAGGCGGCCACCAGAGCGGCGCAGGCGACGAGGGCTGAACGCATCATCATGACATCGGTCCTTTGGCTGTGCCTTAGAAGCTCTTGGTGACTTCGAGCGACCAGATGCGGCCGTACGGGTTGGCCATCTGGGTATCGAAGGCGTTGGTGCCGCTTAGGACGACGTGAGGATCCTCATCGGTCAGGTTCTGGACAGACACCGACACCCGCACCCCGCGCGCCCACGGCATGATGTCTTCCGGAGCGTACCAGGAGACGTTGGCGTCCAGGGTGGTCCAGCTCGGCACCTCTTCGACCGGGCGGCGCACCCCCGCGACGGTGATGGGCGCGGTGTTCATGTACGAGCCGACGTAGTTGATGAACAGATTGGCGCTGACGTTGTCGCGACGCAGGCCGACGTTGCCGCGGATACGGGTGCTCACCGGATTGTTGAGCGTATCCAGAACGTCGAGTAGGCCGGAGGTCGGTGAAAGGGTCTGCTTGAGGTTGAGGATTTCGGTCCAGGCGATGCCGGTGGTGACCTGACCAAAGCGGGTGTCGAAGTCGTACCCGACGTTCAGATCGATGCCGTCCTGCTCGACCGTGCCCAGGTTCTGCGCCTGGCCGTTCAGATAGGCGACCAGCGAGCAGTAGGGCGTGGCGCTGAACGGGATCGGATAGCCCCGGTTGATCAGGTCACGGTATACCGGGTTGTAGGTCGAGACATCGCCTTCAACACAGGTGCTCGGCTGGGGAGCAGGTGTGATGTAGGCCGCGAAGGCCGCCCGGTTCGCCGGTGTGGCGAGGAAGGTCGACGCCTGGTCGCCAATGGTGACGATCTTACCCTTGTAGTCGATGTTGTAGTAGGTGATCGAGGCGCGGAAGCCGTCGAGCCAAGCAGGCGTCCAGTCAGCGCCGATCGAGAAGGTCGTCGCTTCCTCCGGCTTCAGATCGTTGTTGCCGCCCTGGGTCCGGGCGAAAACGTTAGAGGTCCCAGTCGCCGGATTGCTGATCGGGATCAGCGGATCGCCAGAATTGTTCGTGTATTGCGCCAAACCGAACATGGTCACGACGTCTTCGTTGTTCTCCTGCAGGCTCGGGGCGCGGAAGGACTTGCCCCACGTGCCGCGCACCAGGAGATCGGAGGTCGGCTCCCAGGTCAGGCCAATCTTCGGATTGGTCGTCTCACCGAAGTCGGAGTAGTTCTCGTAGCGGGCCGCCAGGCTCAGATCGAGACGGCGAATGAACGGGACGTTCGAGCCCTCGCCGACCAGCGGCACGAACAGTTCGCCGAAGACCGAGCTCACATCCCGCGTCTTCGCGCCAAAATAGGTCGTGCGGAACTGGTTATCGACGTTGGTGGTGGTGCCGGCGTTCCGATAGGTGCCGTCCAACGCGAGGAACTCGGCGCCGATCGCCGCCCGGACTTCCCCGGCTGGCATGTCGAACAGCGGGCCGTCCGCCTTGACCACGATATCGGTCAGGGCCGTGCGGTTGCGCAGGTTGTTCATCCCGAACACCCGTTCGCGGACGTAGTCGTTGACCGGCGTATTGGCGAACGGATTGAAGTTTAGGTCGCCGCGCGCCACCAGGGCGTTCAAGGCGGCGGTGTTGTTGATGCCCGCGCTCGGACCCTTCTCGCACTGGCAGTTCTTGGCGAGGGCGTAGGTCAGATAGCCATCCAGCTGCCAATCCGCGCCGATGTCCCAGGTCAGGCCCAAGGTCTGCGAGAAGCTGCGTTCGGTGGCGATGGTGTATCGGCGACCGATGTCCTTGAACCAAGGATAGCGGACGGTGATCGAGCCGCCGGGCGCGACGCCGGGCAGGCCGGCGATGTAGAACGGGCTCGAGGCCGGGACGGTGACCGTATCGACACGATAGCCCCGCAGTGCGCTGTCGCGTCGACTGAAGAAGCCCTGATAGTAGACGCTGAGCCGGTCGCTCAGATTGAGGTTGGCGAAGGCCGTCAGCGAGTCCCGTTCGCGGCGCGGCAGGTAGTCGGTGAAATCGGCTGAATCGACCACGTCCGCACCGGGCGTCAGCTGCGAGAACGTAAGCGGACCACCGGTGTAGGTTTCCGGCACGCTGAAGTAGCGGATGACGCCGCCGCCTTGTGTCACGATCACCGGGATCCGGGCCGTGACGGTCGTGCCGTTGATGCGGTTGTCGTTGCCGCCCAGAGGCCGCAGGTCCTGGCGCAGGAAGGGGCTGTCGCCACGCAGCATGGCGCGGCGGTCGTCATGGTCGTAGGCGACGACGAAGTTGCCCCAGTCCCAGGACCGGCCCAGGACCGCAGCGGCGCCCCACTGGTCGTAACCCCCGGCGGCGGAGTAACGACCGGTGACTTCGGCGCCGTCGTAATTCTTTCGGATAATGAAGTTCACCACCCCGCCAACGGCGTCAGTGCCGTAGATCGCCGATGCGCCGTCGGTGACGACCTCGACCCGCTCCAAGGCGGCGATCGGAATCTGGTTCGGATCCCCGAACGCGGAGGTGGTGCCGGACGGCGCGATCCGGCGCCCATCGACCAGCATCAGGGTGGCGTTCGCGCCGAGGCCACGCAGATTGAGCGAAGTGCCGCGGCTGTGATTGGTGCCCGCGTCCTGGGAGCCGGAGTTGCGGGTCTCGTCGATACCCAGGTTCTGCAGCTGCGGCAGCGTCCGGACGACGTCCGCCGTCGAGGTCAAGCCGGTCTGCTGAATGTCTTCACGCGTGAGCGGGACGGTGGCGGAGCCGACGGGGCGAATGCCGCGGATACTGGTGCCAGTGACGACGATCTCGTCGACTTGGGTCGCGTCCGAGTCTTCGTTCTCCTGGCTCTGGGGCAGGGTCGCGATGCTGGAATCGGAGGCCTGAGGCGTGGTCTGCGCTGCTGCGGGCCCCGCGAGGCCGAGGGCCAGAGCAGTCGCCGCGCTACACAAGGCAAGCGCGCGCAGGGAAAGGGTCGCCCGGGGGCGTTCGGTGATGCGCATATCTTCCTCCCGTTCCGCGTCCGCCCGGTGCGCAATCGGTTGCGTCGAACGGCGAGGATTCTCTCTTGAGCTTATGATCAACATGCTACGCAAACGATTGCAAGACTTCATCTGCATCGAGCGCCAGAGCGAGGGCGCCCATGAGCCCCGAATGAGCGCCAAGCCCCGGGGCGACCAGCAGATTTGAACCGTCCGGAGACTGGCTTGGAATATATCCGGCGATCGCCTCCTCGAAGGCTGACCGGGCCGCGGAGAGCACCGCCGGCCTACGACCCACTCCGCCGCCGATGACGATCTTCTCGGGTGAGACAGTCAGCGCCACGGCCGCGAGAGCTTCTCCAAGATACGCTCCACTGAGCGCGAAGAAGATGTGATCGTCGTCCAGATCGTCCGCCGGCCGGCCGAGCCGCTCGGCGAGCGCGGGGCCGCTAATCAGCCCCTCCAGGCAGTCGCCGTGCCAACGGCAGCGTCCGGGAAAGCTGTCGCCCGGACGTCGCCTTACCTTGAGGTGTCCGGCCTCAGGGTGGAGGGCTCCGTGAACGGGCCGGCCATCGACCACCACGCCCACACCCACCCCGGTGCCCACCGTGACATAGACGTGCGAGCCGCATCCTGCGGCGGACCCCCACCGCCCTTCCCCGATCGCTGCGGCATTGACGTCGGTTTCTATGATCACCGGCACGCCGAACCTGCGCCCCAGAGGGCCCGCGACGTCGGCTTGGGACCAGCCCGGCTTGGGCGTCGCGCCAATACGTCCCCAGTCGGGACGTTGTGGATTGACACCGACCGGTCCGAAGCTGGCGACGCCGATCTGGTCGAACCCTCGGCCAGAGCGTTGGAAACCTTCGAGGACGTCGCCCAAGGCGGCGATCGTTTCTTGAGGTGACGTGGTAGCGAGGGCGACGGGAGCGGCGTGATCGCCAGGGTCGCGCCCGACCGTCACGGCCGCCCGGGTGCCCCCCAACTCGATCGCCGCGACCGACGTCATGGGCGGAGCTCCAGCCAGCGAAGGCCCCAAGGCTCGAGCGCCACCGCGCCGTCCCCGGACTCCCTGGAGAGCATGTCGGTCCAATGCTCCGCCCCCGGTCGAGCGATCATGGTCAGCGCGGAAAAGTTGGCCAGGACGACAAGACGCGCCTCCAGGCCCCGCTCGAACGCGAGCACGCCTTCGTTCTGGTCGCCGAGGATGCGGACAGGGCGGAGATCGTTGAAAGCGTCGTGGCTCGCGCGCAGCGCCGCGAACCTCTTGATCGCGCCGTACACGGTTGCAGCGATGCCCGTTGCGTCTTCGCGGGCGCCCTCGGCGGCGTACCAGTCCATCTGCGGACGCCCGAGCCAGCGTCCCTCGCTCGCGCGCGTCGGATCTTCGCGGTAGCCCTCGTCGTTCGCGAGGGCGATCTCGTCACCCATGAAGATGATGGGGGCGCCGTCCAGCGCGAAGCAGACCCCATAGAGCAACAGCAGCCGGGCCGCGCCATACGGATCGGTTGGATCGTCCGCGCCGGTGAGCGACGCCGCCATGCCGTTGATGCTGGGCACGCCGGCGAAGACCTGGAACACCTCGCCTTTGCCGAAGGCGTCCGGCGAAAGTTTGGTCAGCGCCGTGGCCGCGCGCGCCTGCTGCGCCACCGGCACGTGCGGCGACAGGCTGCTGAAGATCACGTCATCGTGGCAGCGGACGTAGTTGAGCCAGGCGCCCCGCGCAGGCCGGACCGCGCTGGCCTGGATCATCCGGCGGATCGGATCGGCGCTCGCGAGCGCCAGTGAAGCCCAGGCGCCCGCCATGACCCCGTTGGCGTAGGCGAGGTCGCACTCCGGCCGGGCCTCATCGCCGAAGAAGGGCAACACCTCCTCCAACCGATCGATAGCTTCGGCCTTGAGCACCACCCCGGGCGCCGTGACATCCAGGATCGCCCGCCAGGCGGCCAGTATCAGGTGCACCTCAGGCAGGTTGCGACATGACGTTCCCGGCCGCTTCCAGAGGAATCCCGTGGAATCCAGTCGAAAGCCGCCGAGGCCCGCGTTCGCCAGGTTCAGCATCGCCGACGTCATCGCGGCGAAGACCCGAGGCTCGCCGTAGTTTAGGTCCCACTGGTAGGGATAGAAGCTCGTCCACACCCAGCCGCCGAGTTCGTCCGACCAGGTGAAGCTGCCGGGAGCCGAGTCCGGAAAGACGTCCTGCAGGTTGGATTCCCACTCATCGACCTCTGCGCGGGTCTGCATCACGTGGAAGAAGTCCCGAAACTGCGCGTCGCCATCCTTGGCCGCACGGGCCCAACGGTGGTCGTCGGCGACGTGATTGCACACCAGGTCGGCGACGACCTGGATGCCGCGCGCGCGAGCGGCGGTCAGGAGCGAAGCCAACTGGTCCCTGTCGCCCAGCTCCGGATTGACGTCCTCGAAATCGGCGACGGCGTACCCGCCGTCGCTATCGCCCGCCCTTGGCTTCATGAAGGGCAGAAGATGCAGGTAGGTCACTCCAAGATCGGTCAAATAGTCGAGGCGCGCCTCGACGCCAGCGAACGTGCCGCCGAACCGGTCCACATAGGTCGAATAGCCGACGGTGCGCCCCAGTCTCCACCATCCCTGAGCCGGATTGGCCGCGTCCCAAGCGCGCAGGGCGGCGGAACGATTCTGACGGGCTTCGAACACAAGCGAGCGGAGGTCATCGAGCCAGACCTCGAAATCCTTGGTGTCGCCGTAAAGGGTCGTGAGAGCCTCTGTCGCCCGCTTCCAGGCCTCATCGGAGGCCGACGGCTCGACATGCGCAGCACTAGGCTCCGCGAGCGCACCATCCATACCGTTCCTCCCCGGGTCATTCGACCACTTGTATGCAATCGTTTGCCTTGCATCATCCCGCTGCGCAAGGGGGTTTAAGGTCCGGCTCGCTAGACTTCGGGTTCAGAGCTCTGTTTTGTCGTGCCATCGATTGCGCACAGCTGGAAAATGGGGTCACATGCGCACGAGCCGACGAAGTTCGGCGGCCACCTGGAGCGGCCCTACGGGAGGACGATCATGACGACCGCGGGCGATCGCAGACTGCTGCGCATCCTGACGTATCTGATGTTCGCGATGTTCGCGATGACCACCGATTCCGTGGGCGTGATCATCCCACACGTGATCGAGCGCTATTCGCTGGGAATGACCGCGGGCGGCGCTTTCCAGTACGCCACCATGGGCGGTATCGCGCTGGCGGCCCTCGGTCTCGGGTTCATGGCCGATCGCCTCGGCCGGAAGGCCACGATCATCATCGGACTGATCCTGTTCGGCTTGTCGTCAGCGCTGTTCGCCGTGGGCGAGGACTTCCTGTTTTTCGTCGGCCTGTTGTTCGTGAGCGGACTGGGGATCGGGGTCTTCAAGTCTGGAGCTCTGGCTCTGATCGGCGACATTTCGAACTCGACGCGCGAACATTCGGCCACCATGAACACGGTCGAGGGCTTCTTCGGCATCGGCGCCATTGTCGGCCCGGCGGTCGTCGCCTGGCTGCTCCACTCAGGCGCGGACTGGAAATGGCTTTATGTGGTCGCGGCGGTTCTTTGCGGGGCGCTGGTGCTGACGGCGAGCTTCGCACGCTATCCGGCGCGCCCCGTCGCCGTCGAACGATCCCCTGCCAACATGGGTGAAACCCTAAAGCTGCTCGGTGATCCGCACGCCCTCGGGTTTGGCCTGGCGCTCATGCTCTATGTGGCCGCCGAGGCGGCGGTCTATGTCTGGGCGCCCACCTACCTGGCCGGCTACGAGGGCGACTGGGTGTGGTTCGCCGTCTATGCGGTCTCGATCTTCTTCGTCCTGCGGGCCGTCGGTCGTTTTCTCGGAGCCTGGCTCCTCTCGCGCATGTCCTGGCAGAAGGTTCTCGCGATCTGCAGCACTGGCATGTTCGTCTGTTTCGCCGTCGCCCTCCTCGGCGACCGCGGCGCGGCGGCCCTAGCCCTGCCCGCGTCCGGGCTGTGCATGTCGGTCCTGTATCCCACCATCAACTCGAAGGGCATCAGCTGCTTCGACAAAGGTCGCCACGGCCAGATCGCGGGCCTACTGCTCTTCTTCACCTGCATCAGCGCGGTGCTGGCGCCGCTCGCCATGGGCCTGTTGGGCGACGCCTTCCGGGATCCGAAGTACAGCCTGTACCTAGCGGCCGCCTGCGCGCTCGGCCTGACCCTGCTAGCCCTATGGAACGCCCTGGCGGACCCGACGCGCGCGCGCCTGAACCAGCGGGATGAGGAAGACTACGTGGCCCGAGGCTAGACCTTCGCGGGGCTGTTCGTCCAAACCTGACCCGTCTCTTCGTCTGCCGAAAAGCTGATGGCGACACGGCGACATGGCAAACTCTCATTCAAGCGTCGCTGCCAGAGCCTCGCCGTCATCCGGCATGCAGTGTAGATGTACTTCCGCTTCGCACCCGAGCCTCCGGGGCTCGAGGGACCTCGCAGAGCGCGATATGGATGACAACGCTAGCGGAAGCGCTGAGGCGGCAAGCAGCTCCGCCTAGCAACCTGGCTATATCCCGCCCGCTTTAGGCTAGCGGGATAACCTCACGCGCTCAGTCCGACCCGGCGTCGTCTAAGCACGAGGTTGGCCCCGCACCCCCCAAGAGCGAGGATGAGGATCATCATCGCCCATTCTGTGAGGGTCGGAATGGCGGGCGGCGCAGCGACGGAATAGCACAGTTCGACCACGCCGTTCCCGGACTGAACGCCATCCTGAGCGCTCAAGGGCGTGACAGCGCTGAAAGAGCCGCCCCCGCCATTCCGTTGATCCGGAGCGCCGATCCCTCCCCCGCCATTATAGCCGCCCCCGCCGCCGGTGGACCCACCTCCGCCGAACGCTCCATCTCCCCAGAAGGCCATGTTGCAGCCGGCCCCGCCGGTCGCACCGTTGGTCAGGGCCAGGCCGCCCTGGCAGAGATTGCTCGCCCCGTCCGAAATTAGCCCGCCTCCGCCCCCCGCGAAGCCCGTGGCGCCACCGTTCCCTCCTGTGCCCCCGGCGGCGCCGTCCGTCGACGCCCCGCCTGGCAAGGCTCCCGCAGGACCCGCACCGAGGCCGGTTGCAAGCCCCGGCAGCCCTGGCCCGGCGCTCGTCAGAAACGTGCCCCCGCCTCCAGCGCCCGCAGCTACTAAAAGGGTCGTGTCGGTCGCCTGACCCACGGCACAAGATGGGTCAGTAGTCGTCCAGACGAAGGTGCCGCCGCCGCCGCCGCCGCCGCCGACACCAGCCTCGCCTTCCACACCTACCAGCATGCAGATGCGGTCGTTCGGCGCGACCGTGAACACACTCTGGATCTCAGCGCCGAGCCCGCCCGGCCGCTCGCCCATGCCGCCTTGAGCCCCAGCCGCCGTGATTGTCATGCTGCTGACGTCGGCGGGCACAACGAACTCTTCAAGAGTGCCGGTTCGAGTGCCTGCAGCGGCCGACTGACTGAACAGCACCTGCGTTCCCGTGCAGGCCGCCTGGGCGATAGTCGCTGTCGGACTGGCGCCCACGAGACAGCTCGCGGCCATGAGCGCGACAAGCCGCCTACCGCGCGCACGATGCGTCAGGCCATTGATATGGCCTGGAAATACCGCTGTCATAACCTGCCCCCGATGACTCCCCGTGACACCGTTCGATGAACGTGGCCGCCTTGTCAACCAGTATGTTTAGAGACCGATCCAAGCCAGGCTTGGCTTACATCGTACGCGACCGGCTCAGGGTGGCCGGCCAGTGCGACTGGACCTGCGAACTGGCGTTGGAGCATTAAGCCAAACCGCGCGTATGATCGCATAGTCGCTTGCAGTAGCCGCAAAATGTCTCTGGCCTTATTGATTCTAGCCGGCCTCTTCGGGCCTCCAGCCGATGTCCCGCTGACGCTGGATTTTCGGCTTCAGGAAGCCCGCGGTGAGGTTTTCTACGCTGTTTATGCCGATGAGAACCGCTGGCGCGCACGACAGGGCCCTGTCGCCAGCGGACGGGCGCCAGCGTCCTCGCCCCAAACCCGGGTCAGCCTCGCTCTGCCAGCCGGGCGATACGCGGTCATGGCTTTCCATGATGTCGATAGCGACGGACGGCTGGATACCCTGCCGATCGGTCTGCCGACCGAGCCTTATGGATTCTCGAACAACGCGCGCGGCACGTTTGGGCCTCCGGCCTGGCGCCAGGCGACCTTCGGCCTAACGACCGGGGGCGCACGCCAGGTCATTCGCCTGCGCTAGCGAAACCAGGGCCTCTGCGGCTCCCCTGCCCCCGTCCGAATTCTGCAACATGCGATGACCGAGAGCTCGCGCGGCCTCCCGGTACGCCGTGTTCGACAGCACAGTGGTCACGGCCTTGCGAATTTGCTTGTCCGAGGCGCCTGGTCTCAGCCGCAATCCCGCTCCGGCCCAGGCGATGCGGGCCGCGTTCTCGGGCTGATCGCGACCTGTCGGCAGGCACACCAGCGGCACGCCGTAGGTCAGCGCTCGAGCGGCGGTGCCGTGTCCCGCGTGACAGATCATCAGCGCGCAGCGGGGGAGCAGCGCGTCGTGACTGGCCGAGGTCACCACGCGCACATTGTCGGCGCGGGGAAGGCGTTCGCGATCCAGCGCCGGCCCCAGGGTGACGATCCCATTGACCGGAAGCGTCGAGAGCGCCCGGATGCATCGGGCCGCGAGGTCGTCCTGCGCCTGATAGGTCGTGCTGAATGAGACCAGCACGTTCGGACGGGCGGGATCGACCAGCCCATCGACGTCATCGGTTCCAACCCAGCGCGGGGCCTCGGCCAGCAACCCGGCATAGACAAAGGGAGCGGGAGGATCCGCGCGGTCGTAGTCAAACGCGCGGCTGGTCCCCAGCAGGATCAGGTTCGCCGCATCCAACTGGTCAAGCAGTCGAGAGACAGGGGCGAGACCGTGCCGGCGCCGCGCGGCGTTCAGATCCTCCAGCCCGGCATCATACCAGGCTCGGATCAGACCCCGGCTCGTGCGCTCCCGCCCTTCCTGGAACCGACCGGTCGCCGGCGGGAATCCGGGACCGAATGGAGGAACGTCCTCGCGCGTTGGAAAGCACCAGACGTTGGCCGTCAGCAAGGCCACAGGCACGCCTTCGCGCTCCCCCGCCAGGATGACGCCAAACAGGAGCTCGTTGCTGACGATCACATGGGGGCGGAAATCTCTGACGAGCTCCCGTGTGTCATCCGCATAGGCCCCTGCCGGTCCCGAAATGACTGACCGACACACCGCGCGCACGACCGCGGGCGGCCACCGGAAGCGCCACTCGTTCAGCGGATCGTCCGGGGCGCCCAAGGCGTGACGGTTGGGCGCCGTTCGCCACGGTGTGAACGGCAGACCAGCGGGCTCAACCTGCGCCCTGTTCGCCTCGTCCGACACGAAAAGCACGGCATGCCCCGCGTCCTTCAGACGAAGGGCGACCCGGATGGCCGGAGGCACATGCCCTCCCCCCTCAAAGGTCGTGAACAGGAAGCGCATCGGGCAGCAGTTGGGCGGACCTGAGCGCCGCCAAGTCGCGCGATCCGGTGCAGAAACAGACGATGCGCAGTTGCTCGGCAAGGACGCCGAAATGATCCAGAACAGCTTGGGTCGAGGTCATGGCGGCTTTCAGCACACCGCCCGCCTGGCCCACCAGATCCGCGCCAAGGCGAATGGCCTTGGCCGCGTCCACCCCGTCCCGCACGCCGCCGGAGCCGATCAGGGGCGTGTCGGGACAGGCGCGCCTCGCCTCGACCAGAGCCAGGGCCGACGGGATGCCCCACTGGCCGAAAGCCTGACCGATGGCTCGCCGCCCGCCATCGCTGTGCCTCTCAGCTTCGATCAGGGCCCAAGACGTGCCGCCGGATCCCGCTACGTCGATGGCGGCGACACCGAGGTTCGCCAGTCGGACACAGAGGTCCGCGGAGATCCCGTAGCCCACTTCCTTGACGATGAGGGGCCGCTCCAGCGTCCGGCAAAGCACCTCGATCGCAGCCAGAACGCCGCGCCAGTCTCGATCCCCCCCTGGCTGGATCGCCTCCTGCAGCGGATTGAGATGGATGATCAGGCCGTCCGCGCCGATGTCGTCCATCGCACGGCGCGCCTCATCGACGCCATAGCCCAACACCAGTTGGGCTCCACCCAGGTTGGCGAGAATCGGAATGTTCGGCGCCGTCTTGCGCAGCTCCCGACCGATGCCGGCGGCGGGTCCGCCCTCCAGCCCGACGCGCTGGGAGCCGACCGCAAGGGGGATCCGCAGCTGCTCCGCCGCCTCCGCCAGATGGGTGTTGATCGCCGCGCCCCGAGCCGGACCGCCCGTCATCGAGCTGATGAGAAAAGGCAAGGCCAGAGACCAGCCCAGGAACCGCCGACCGAGATCGATATGGTCGAGATGAAGCTCCGGCGCCGCGCAATGGGCGAAGCGCACTTGGTCGAACCCGGCGGAGCCGTTCCGCGCGCCCTGCTTCAAAGCGATGTCGAGGTGTTCGTCCTTGCGTCGAACGATCTCAGCGGGGTCGTGCATCCAGCCTCGCGCAAGGGCGGTTCATTCTTTCGATCACCTGATACAAAAATAAGTTGGCGGTGTCAGCGGCGTCTGATGTAACCCAGTGAGCGAAGACGCAGGATGACGATGGACGCTTTCGTGGGCGAGAGCTCCGAGATGGGCGAGTTGCGGGGTCTGGTAGATCAGGCGCTCGCCGGGCTGCTGCCGCGAGATGACCAGCCGCCGCATCGCGTCCACGCCGCCATGCGCTATGCCGTCCTGACCCCGGGAAAGCGCATCCGACCGATCCTGGCTCTGCTCAGCGCCCGCCAGCTGGGATGCGACTTAGCCGTCGCCATGCCGGCCGCCTGCGCGTTGGAGTTCGTTCATGCCGCCTCGCTGGTGCTGGATGATCTGCCGTGCATGGACGACGCCGCTGAGCGCAGGGGGCGGCCAAGCGTCCACGCCCGGTTCGGCCAGAACATCGCGGTCCTGAGCGGCGTCGCCTTGCTGAACGAGGCCTTCGCGACGGTCAGTCGGACGGGCCATTATTCCGACGCAGCCCGCGTCGCGATGGCGAGCCTGCTGGCGGCCACGGTCGGATCACAAGGCCTGATTGGCGGTCAGGATCTGGATCTCGCGGGCGAGACCCCGACCCTCGGCTCCCTGACCGAAATGCATCGGGGAAAGACGGGCGCTCTTTTCAGGGCGTCGGTCGAGATGGGAGCGCTCGCGGCGGGAGCGGAGCCTTCGGTGCGGGCCTTGCTGGGCGATTTCGGACTTGAACTCGGACTGGCGTTCCAGGCCTTCGACGACCTTGATGACGAGGAGGACCTGGTCAAAGGACGCGGCGCAGCAAACCTGCTCAGCCTTATGGACCGCGACGAGCTGAAGCGCGAGGCCGACCATCGGCTGGACCGCGCCAAGGCGGCCCTGGCTAAACAGGCGCCCCAAATGAGCGCCATCAGCCGGTACGTCGACGCCCTGCTGGACCGAGCCCCGGCCTGACCATGAGCCTTCTGCCCGGCATTCTCGTCTTCCTCGTCGCCCTCGGGGGCATGGAGGCGGTCGCGTTCCTGACCCATCGCTACATCATGCACGGGCCGATGTGGCGCTGGCACCGCTCGCACCATGAACCACGCACCGGCTGGTTCGAGTTGAACGACCTCTTCGCCGTCGTCTTCGCCGGCGTCGCCATCGGCCTGTTCTTGTTGGGCACGAGGCCGGGCCTGGGCCTCTTCACCTGGGCGGCGGCCGGGGTGACGGCCTATGGCGGCCTCTACGCGCTGGTCCACGATGGCCTGGTCCATAGGCGCTTCCCGATGGTGAAGGCGCGCAGGGGCTATCTGCTGCGACTGGTCCAGGCGCATCACCTGCATCATCTGGCGCACGAGAAAGTGGGCGCGGTCTCGTTTGGTTTCCTACTTCCGCAGGACCCGGAGAAGCTGGCCCGGCGCCTCGCGGACTTGCGGCGCAACGGTCACAGCGGGGCCGCCCGCGTTTCGCCGCCCCCGACGTCTGGTTCCTAGATGTGCGACCAGAGCGGCGGCCGGGCCATGGCCGGCAGAAGTCGCTCCAACCGGCTGACGAGCGCGACCCCGGCGCCTCGCAGCACCAAGTAGGGTAGAAACCGCCTGCGGGTGCGCATCCGCGATCGCATCGCGCGCGGGCCCTCAGCCACGATCCGGCGACCGATATGTCGGTAAACCTCGCGGGCCACCGCCACGGCCAGGGCCCCCCGGAACGGCAGAGCACGCAGTCCCTGCCGGGAGGACCGGTAGTAGTCTTCCGCGAGTTCGAGCAACGCTCGCACCTGACCGTAAAGCTGCTGGTTCCCAACGGCGCCGAGCACCTCGGTGGGCGAGCCTTTCAAACCTGCCGCCCTCAACGTTTCTCGTGGCAGATAGACCCGCCCGTTCTCCGCATCCTCGCGCACATCTCGGCAGATATTCGTGATCTGAAACGCCAGCCCGAGATCCTGCGCGCGTTTCAGAACGTCGGGAGACCGGGGCGCACCCATGATCGCGGCCATCATGACCCCGACCACCCCGGCGACGCCCCAGCAATAGTCCAGCATCTCATCAACGGTGTCGTAGCGGCGGCCGTCCACGTCCATGGCGAATCCGTCGAGCATCTCCAGCGCCCAGACAGGCGGCAGATGATGTTTCGCCGCCACCCGGCCGAAGGCGACGAATGCCGGATCGTCCACCGGCCTCTGATTCAGCGCCGCCAGGGTTTCCTCCCGCAGCCGAGCCAGCCGCTCCCGCCGCTCCTGGTCATCAACGGGCTCCGACGTGCCCCCGTGGTCCTGGCCATCGATCACATCGTCACAGTGCCGGCACCAGGCGTAGAGCTGCCAGACATCCTCCCTGAGACCGCGCCCAAACATGCGCGAGGCCAGGGCGAAACTGGTTGAGCCTTTGCGGATGGAGGCTTCCGACTCGCTGACAACCGCGTCCATCAGGCTGCCCTCCGCAGATCTTCCGCAATCACTCCCGCCGTCGCCTTGGCCGAACCGATCACGCCCGGGACGCCCGCGCCCGGGTGCGTCCCCGCTCCGACAAAATAGAGGTTACGGATCTCAGCGTCGCGGTTGTGGGTCCTGAAGTAGGCGCTCTGGGTCAGGATCGGTTCCAAGGAAAACGCGCTGCCGAGGTATGCATTGAGCTCAGTCTCAAAATCCTTCGGCGTAAAGATCCGCAGGGTGTCCAGATTGGCCCTCAGGCCCGGGATCGCCCGCCGCTCGATGGTCTCCAGCAACCTGTCGGCATAGCGCGGCCCCTCGACGTCCCAGTCGATCGCCTGTTTGAGGTTCGGCACTGGCGACAAAGCGTAATAGCCGCTGCACCCCGGCGGAGCGAGGCTGTCGTCGGTCACGGCCGGCGCGTGGAGATAGATCGAGAAATCGTCCCGTAGCGGTTTGGCGCCGCAGATATCGGCCACGAGCGACTTGTACTCCGGTCCGAACAAGATGGTGTGGTGCTTCATGTCCGCCGGCGGGGGCGCCTTCAGACCGAAATAGACGACGAACAGCGACATGGAGAACCGCCGACGCCGCAGACGTCGCGCAACTGACAACCCGCGCGCGTGATCCTTCAACAGATGCGCGTATGTGTGCATCACGTCCGCGTTGCTGACGACCAGGTCGGCCTGGATCCGTTCGCCGGTCCTCAGGCGAACTCCAACCGCCCGATCGCCCTCGGTCAGCACGCCCTCGACTGGCGCGTCGACACGCAGCGTCCCGCCGATGTCTTGGAACAGGCGCGCCATACCCTGAACCAACGCGCCGGTCCCGCCGCGCGGGAACCAGACCCCGCCATCCCGTTCCAGCGCGTGTATGAGGGCGTAAATCGATGAGCTGGCGAACGGGCTGCCACCCACCAGCAGCGTGTGGAACGATAGCGCCTGCCGCAGATGCGGCTCCTTCACATACCGGGACACGATCGAATAGACGCTGCGCCAGGCCTGAAGCCGCGCCAGGGCCGGCGCCGCCTTGACCATGCTGACGGGCTTCAGGAAGGCGACATGGCCGAGCTTGCGGTAGCCCTCTTCGTAGACGGCCTGCGAATACTCCAGAAAGCGGCGGTAACCCTCAACGTCATCCGGCGACATCGCCGCGATCTGGCGATCCAGTTCGGCCTGATCGTTGACGTAGTCGAAGGACGCTCCATCTTCCCAGAGCAGCCGATAGAAGGGGCTGATAGGCAAAAGCTCGACGTAGTCGGCCAGGCGCTTGCCGGCCAGGAGGAACAACTCCTCGATGCAGGCCGGGTCTGTGATCACCGTCGGCCCGGCGTCGAACCGATAACCATCCTGCTCGTAGACGTAGGCTCGGCCACCCGGCCGATCGCGGGCTTCCAGCAGGGTCGTCCGGACGCCAGAGGCCTGCAGACGGATGGCGGCGGCCAACCCGCCGAAGCCGGCGCCGATGATGACGGCCTCAGTCATGCGTTGTCGGCTCCAGAGGTTGCATCAGCGCCCGCATCGCGCGCCAGACCGGAACTGGCGGCTTGCCCGACAGGATCCGCGCCTTGTCCAACAAGGTGGTGCGGCCTGCGTAGAAGCGCTCGATCAGCGGCGACGGCAACCGGTAAAAGCGTTCCAGCACGCGATAACGCTGGTCCGGATCGGCAGCCTTGAACAGCATGCGGTTCAGAACCCGATAGTAGGCCCGGTCGCGCCACAGTTGGGTGGAGGTTCTGCGTAACAGCTCAGCCAGCCCTCGCGCGCCCAGGTCCAGATTGTCCGCGATCAAATCGGCTACCCGCACCGCGTCGGGCGTCGAATAGCCGGTGACTGGATGGAAGAAGGCGCCCGCCATTCCGACCTGGGGCGGCGCGGCCTCCCGAGCTTCCCAGAAAGCCTCGATATCGCCGCCCAGGACGACAGGCAGCACCCCGGACTCGCGTCGGACGATCTCGGCCGACGTCCAGCCCTGACCGTGCGCATATCGGAGGATCTCGGCTTCCAGGGCGATCTGGTCGAGGGAAGCCCTATCACTGTACCGCGTGTCCTCAACCAGCAGCCGGCGGGCATCTAGGGGCAGGACATAGAGGAAGCGAAAGCCATCGTGCTGTCGCACCGTGGCGTCCATCACGATGGGCCGGTCCAGACCGTGCGGCTCGGGCAGCGCCAGTTCGACGCCTACGAACTTCTGCCAGGCTAGCCTCAAATGCGGCGTCGGCATCGCGCCCCGGCCATCGATCACGATCCTGCCGTCCAGCCGCCGGCCGTCGTCCATGACGACGTGGCTGTCCCCCACTTCACGCGCGCGGCCGATCACTAGCCGATCACCGAGAACCTCGCGGATCGCCGTTCGAAGGCCGGAGCTGGTCAGGCAGCCATAGCTAGTAGTCAGCGCCCGGTCGAAGGCCGGAAACCGGACCGTGTATCCCGGCCAGACGTGGTCGGGCGTCGTTGGCAGGCTGGACCAGCCATCGCGCAAGTCCGTCTCGAATAGGCACCAGGTGTGGGACGTCGGCTCTTCCGACAGGTCCACCATTGCCACGCGGATGTCCGACCTGCGGCGACGCAGCTCCAGGGCGATCAGGCTGTTGGCGAGCCCACCTCCAACCAGAACGACGTCTAAAAGGTGGTCCTCGTTCGGGTGGATTGCACGACCTCCGCGTTCTTTCGAATATTAGAGGGAAAGAACCGCCGGTCCACAGTGCGTTTGTGTCCCTGCGTCAGTTTGTTACGCTGGCTATGGAGACAGAAATTGGCCAGGCCGAAGGGCGCCCGCGACGCAGACTATCAGCAGAAGCGGGCACAGCTTCTGGAGCGCATGATCCCCACGATCATGCAGCGCGAACTCGCGCGGCCCAGCCTGCGGCAGCTTGCGGAGGCCGCCGGAGTCACCGTCTCGACCCTGCGTCACTATTTCGGCAGCCGCGCCGAACTGGTGTCCGGAGCCCTGGAGCTCATGCGAGCGGAGGCCGATGGCCGTCTGCAAACGGTGTCGCAACCGGTCGGCGATTTCGAGACCTCTGTCAGGGACTACGTCCAGTCGCTGCTTCGTGCGATCGATGCTCCACGGCGCGTGCCGCTCGGCGACCTGTTCGCCGTCAGCCTCGCCGAAGGCCTGCTCGACCCCCGCATCGGCCCCTCCACGTTGGGCTTCATTCTGGACCCGACGCTGGACGCACTGGCCGCGCGCCTACAGGCCCATCTGGACCGCGGGGAGATGCGTCCGTGCGACGTCCGCGCTGCTTCTCTGATGCTGGTCTCGCCTCTGCTGCTGGCGATCCTGCACCAGAACCACATGGGCGGATCAGACTGTCGCCCTCTCAACCTCAATCAGACGACCGACGAGATCTGCACCGCTTTCGTTGCGGCCTACTCGACTCAACCCTCGCCTACCGATGCGTCCGGCTGACCGCCGCAGGCATAGCTTGAACTAAGCCTCATCCGCTTAGGCGACAGCCGTCAGCGAAGCCCCATTCGCGCAGGCGCGAACTGAGGAAGGGCCGGCCACTGACACGTGTGGCTGCTGTAGACAGTCTTGGAGACGCCCGGATGGATGGCGGCTGGACGGCCTCACCAGCCCGATGGAGCCGGCAAGCGCTGCCGGCGCTGTGGACGGGCTTGGCCTGGGTTCGACAGGGGATCGGAGATGGTCGCCGTCGCCTGTCGCGCCTCTCGCTCCGCAGCCGTCTGGGCGACACTCACTACTGGCGGCAGTGGTGTGGCTGTCGTTTCGAGCGGGTTCGTCTCCTGGTCCAACCGCCCAGACGGTGTGAGCGGCTCCAAGGGTGGGGCCACTAGGGATGGCAGCGGCGTCATCGGGAGCGCCAGATCGATCGGTGTCAGCTCCGGCGCGGGTTGGATGTCTTCGATCGGAGTAGCCAGAGCGCCCAGCGCCGCAATCAATGGCTCAGGAGGAGCATAGGCACGGTTAAAAGCCGTCGGCCGTCCCCAGAGGCCGGGCCAGCGATAGAAGATGTGGGTTCCAATCTGCACGAGTTTGGTCAGGCGGGGAGCCCAATACGGCGCGACCCAGTCAGTGTGATAGTGAGTGGCCAGCCCGACCTCGGGCGCGACCGCACCATTCAGCGCGGCCGTCGCGACCGCCCGCGCCCGAGCCCAGCCGAACTTCAAAGGAGGTCGAGCCAGAGCCCCGTCGCAGGTGAAGCTGAATTGGCACCCAGTGGTCCGCTGCGCTCCTTGGAACACCACCCCGCAGATCGTCCGCGGATAGGCCGGGTGACGGCTGCGGTTGATCACGACCTGTGCGACGGCGGCCTGCCCCGCCGCGCTCTCCGACGCCGCCTCGTAATAGACAGCGGCCGTCAGGCAATCCAGAGCGCGGGCATAGTTCTGCACATCGTCGGTCGGTGCGATAAACCGTGCGGCCGCAGACAGCGGCGCCGTCGAGAATGGCAGTGATCGGTTGTACTCGCGCGCCGCCTCATAACTCAGCTTCTGGAGCGCATCCGGCGACAGGGTGAAAGCCTCGACGGCTCCGGGTGGAGGGGCTTCCTCTCGAACGATCGCCCGATCGACCGGAACCTCAGATCGTGGTCGCAACTGCATCCCAGCCAGGACCACGCCGATCAGGGCGAATACGGCCAGACCGCCCACCAGGGACCAGCCCCCGACGTCTGTCGCGGCCCAGGTACGGACACGGTCCATCAACGAGGGACGCAGGTCTTCTTCCGGCAGTTCGTCAGATGGCGACATGGCTCACAGGGGTTTTGGACCGCGGCTGCAACTCAGGATGATCCGCCGGCTGCAAAGGCGACAGTGAAGCAAGTCCCGCACCGTCGAGCATGCAGAACTAGAACAGTCGTTCGCGGATGCGGATCGTGTCGCCAGGCGCTACCCGCGTGACCGTTGTGAGAGGATAGGACTCCTCGCTGTCGCCGTTGGCCCGTTTGATGAAAACACGGCTGGTATCAGCGCGGTAAGTAAACCCGCCAGCAGTCGCAACCGAATTGAGCACGGTTAGCCCGTTTGTGTAGGGGTATTCACCAGGGCGCTCGACCTCACCCAGAATGTAGAATGGCCTGTAGTTCAAAACCTCGGCGCTCACCCGGGGCTCTCTCAGATAGCCGTTGCGATAGCTGGCGGCGATCTCCTCCTGCAACTGGGCGATCGTGAACCCGGCAGCCTGGGTCTCCCCTATGAGCGGCAGCGACACCTTGCCGTTGCTGCTGACCACGAACTCACCTGACAGCGCTTCCTCACCGAAAACAGTGACCCGTACCTTGTCAGCAACTCCCAAGCGGTACTCGTCGATGGACCGGCTCTCAGCCGCTTCGAACGCCGAGGCCGGAGCCAAGGGTCCCTGGGCGCAACCGCTAAGGCCGAGCAGCACAAGAAGACCGAGAAGCAAAACCGCTGGCAGTCGATACATCAGGAGCTCGAAGGTGGATAATGATTGAAAGACTCTACAGCACTTCGACGGTCAGGCGCAGGCATGACAACTGGCGCTAGAGCGTCATCCGATCGACAGTAACCATACCGCCCGCCATATGCGCGAGAGCCACCTGGCGCGTCTCGTTGACCAGCCGAACGGCGGAGAGCCGGCTCGTGGCGTATGCGCCCGTATCAACTCCGATGCGATATGGCGTGACAACCACACGCTCCATTGGAGTGTGGCCATGGACCACGACTTTCGGGAACGGGCCCCGGTGATCGAGAAATGCGTGCCGGATCCACAGGAGGTCCTGTCGTGACTGGCTCTCCATGGGGAGTCCAGGTCGTACCCCGGCATGGACGAAGATATAATCCCCGATCTCCTGGGACAGCGCGAGGGCCTGGAGGAAGGCCAGGTGTCCTGCAGGTAGCGCATCTGCGAAAGCGGATGCGGTCATTCGCCATGCCTCCGCGTCCGCCGCGGAGGTCGGCGGCGACACTCCATACGACCAGAGGGTCTCACGGCCGCCAAACTGGGCCCAGCTCGGTCCCATCTGAGGTTCTGACAGGAAGGTCAGCAGCGCCTCTTCGTGATTACCCATCAGGAAGATGCAGTCCACGCCCGACATCTGGACCTCCAGAAGCCTATCAATGACGGCGCGCGAGTTCGGGCCGCGATCGACGTAATCGCCCAGTCCGATAAGCACCGGCGCTTCGCAGGCGCTGCTCCTGAAGTCGTCGAGTATATGCTCCAGGAGCGGTCCGAGGAGATCGTCGCGCCCATGCACGTCGCCGATGGCCCAAACCAGGGCGCCGCCCGGGACACGGGGCGCTGCTCGGATAGGTGCGGGTTTCGCCAGGCGACGGAAGTCGAACATCAGTCGCCTGTCGTGCCGGGGTGATCGGGCGCCTCCAGCATGACCGCCAGAGCCAGACGTCCTTGGGGATTGGTGACCTGCGTAAGGATATGCTGTCCTGCCTCGCGCCTCTGTAGCGCTAGCTCTCGAAGTGCGAACTGACGGAGTTCCGGCGTGAGCCGATCCCAATGCTCGAACATGAAGCTCAGGCGCCAGGGGCTGTCGTCGGGACCATAGGGCGCAAGGACATAGGAGCGCTCTAAGTGTTCCAACCCGGTTTGGGTCAACTGCCCAGATCGCCGGCTTTCGATATAGGCGAGGCGCAACCAGGGACGAGGATTGGCGGGAGCCAAGGCTAGCGATCTGTGCGTCTCAAAGGCCGCTCTGTCCAACTGGTCGAAGCTTGGCTGTGGATTCACAAGCAAGGCGGTAGCGCGCCTTTCGTGAACCTCCGCCAGTCCCAGATAGTCCCCGACGGGATTGGACGGGTTCACCAGTGCGATAGTCGCGAGTCCGGATGCAGTGAGGGTCAGCGCCGCTAGGGCGGCAGCGAGGGTGGCTGCATTGATCAGCTTCATCCCGCCCAACCTTCTCCGGGAGTCCCGCCAGTGTGTTTTTTCACGGTTGGAATAGCAACAGAGGCAATAGGGCCGGTCACGTCGGTCTTGATGTCGCCCCGGCTCGGTCGCGCCCGGCCATCGCGGTGTTCAACACTGCGGCTGGCTTCAAACGAAGGGAGGAGCCGCGTCATCGCCGCATCGAGGCTTGGCTAGCCGCGTACCCAACGCCCAGAATGAGGGCCCAGAAGGCAGTGATCGACGGCGTCTGTAAGGAGACGTCCGCCAGGGAATGGAGCACTATCAACAAACTTGCGGCCACGAGACTGAATAATAGGCTCCGGTCGGAGCGCCGATGCAGCGCATGGCAGACGGTGAAACCAATGATGCTGACGACTAGCCCGAACATGGGCAGCGCCCCCAGAAGACCTGCCTCCTCAAGCCACTGGATCGGCGCGTTATGGAGGACGACGGTCGCGGACAGGATCGGATAGGTCTCCGCCGTGGTCTGCTGGTTGTTGATCCAGGTGTAGGTTCCCAGACCATGGCCTGTCAGCGGCGAGGCCAGAAACGCCTGCCAGTGAACATCCAGCAGAGTGCGGCGGAGCTCGGCGTCGATCCCCACAGTATCAAAGCGCTGTAGGGAGGAGGTGCGCGTCGCGGCGTATACCGCCAAACCGATCGCAGCCGCGCAGGCGACGACCCAGATCCGAACGAACCGACGACTGCCGCCGGCGACGCCGTCACAAACCATGACCAGCATAACGGCAAGGAGGGTCGCGCCGATCGCCGCGCGCGAACTCGTCAATAGAAGGCAGGCGGCGAAGAGCAGGACGCAGGCCAGCCCCGGAATCGCCCGAGACAACTGATCGAGACGCGCGAGGCCTTTCGTCTGCCGCCACTGGGAAAGGGTCCAGCCCACGGCGACGACCATGAGCATTCCGAGGACCGTCCCGGCGCTGTTTGATGTATAGAACCCGCCATCGAGACGTGTGGCCGAAAGTCTCTGCCCTGATCCCAGGAAGGTGACGAAGGCCCACAGGGCCCATACCGCGCCGATGGCCAGAAGGGCGGTGAGTGTTTTACGGGCGCGTTCCGATCTCGCGCCCAGGAGACAGCCCAGAACGAAGAAGCACGCGAGGCCCATGAGCTTCAGGAGCTCAATAACCGTTGCTGACCGATCGATGGTGGCGGCGCCCTCCTCGCGACCGGCCCAGATCCACAGGGGGTGGACTCCTGACGGCATGGCGTCGGTCAGGGACCAGAATCCAACAGCCATGACGGCCACGAACACAGCCGCAATCAGCTTGAGGCCTCGGACACCAGCCAGGTCGTCAGCCCGCTCCCGGTTCAGGAGCGCCAGAAGCGTTAAAGCTGAACCGCTGGCGACCAGGCTCAGAGCCGGGACCGGCAGGAAGGCGCCGTAGAAGAGGTGCGTGACGAAGACCAGGGCCCATGGCAAGCCCAGCAGCGTCCAGTCCCGACCGCGTCGCAGGAGCGTCAGCGTCACCTGGCTTAGGCCGTGTAGTAGGACTTGTACGCCCCGTAGTAGTAGCCCGCGTCGCCATAACCGTAACGCGCCTGACTGCGCATATCGACCTGGACCAAGACCACGCCGGCCAGATGCGCCCCGGCTTGGGTCAGCAGGTGAAGCGCGTTCTCGACTGCCTTGTCAGGCGTCTTCCGCCATCGTGTGAGGAACACCACGGTATCCGCCTTGGCGGCCAAGACGCGGGTGTCAGACACCGCCAGCACGGGCGCTGTGTCGAGAATCACCAGCTGGTAGCGGGCCCGGAGACCGTCCAGCAGTCTGTCCATCGCCGCCGAGTTGAACACGTCCTTGGGCGTGAAGGCGGCCTTGACGAGCGGCAAGACATGGGCCCCCGTCGCCTCATCGTGGTGCAGGGCGTTTTCGAAGGTGGCTGATCCGTTTAGCACCTCCATCAACCCGACCGTCGGCTCCAGCCCGAACTGCCGGTTCACGGCCCGGCGACGCAGATCACAGTCCACGATGATCACCGACTGGCCGGCCAGGGCGGCGGAGCGCGCCATGGAGACACCGGTCGTAGTCTTCCCCTCACCAGGCAGGGACGAGCTGATAGCCACCACCTGCACCGCCTGGCCGACCTTGGAGAAGTTGACGGCAGTGCGCAGGGCGCGGATCGCCTCGGCGAAGGCGGACAGTGGTTTGGCCACCAGGAAGTCCGCGGGCGCGCTCGATTTGTCTACACCTTCGGCGATGGAGGCGAGCAGGGGCACCGAGGCCAGGCTTGGCAGGCCGAGCTTCCGCTCTACCTCCTCAGCCGTGCCCAGGCCGCTGTCCAGCATTTCCGCCAGCACAAGGACTGAGACTCCCGCCCCGAGGCCAAGGATCAGGCCCAGCGCCAGGTTAAGCGGCACATTGGGAGAGCTGGGGCTGTTCGGGATAACGGCCCGCGATACGATCCGGGCGTCGGACTGTTCAAGGCCATCGGACGAGGTCGTTTCCTGAAAACGGTTCAACAATGACTGATAGAGGGTGCGACTGGACTCGGCGTTGCGTTGAAGCTCGTTCAAGCGCACGGCGGCGGCATTGTTGGCCGCGAGCGTCCCGCGTGCCCCCGCGACGCTGCCCGCCATCGAGGCGGTCCGCTCCCGCGACACCTGCGCCCGGGCTTCGAGGTTCGAGATGATGCGTCGGATCTCAGCCTGGATCTGAGTGTCGATGTCGGCCAGCTCGCGCTCGGCACGGATCATGTCGGGATGGCGGGGGCCGAAGCGGCTGGAGAGGTCGGCGACCCGGCCTGAAACCTCGGCTCGCCGTGCCCGCAGCTGTTGCACCACCGTGGAGCCAAGGGCCTCGCCCACGTCTTCGCCGGTCGAGCCGGCCGCCAGTTGCGCGCGGGCCGTCCTTAGTCGAGCCTCATCCTCGGCCTGCTGCGCTCGGACGGTGGCTAGTTGCTGGTTGTAGGCGCTGATCTCCTGCTCGGTCAGGGTCGCCCCGGAGGCCGACAGCAGGTTGTTGGCGGCTCGGTACCGTTCGACCGCGGTCTCGTTCTGCTGCACCTCGGCGCGCAGATCCGCCAGACGTCTGTTGAGCCAGCTGTTCGCCTGACGGGTCGCGTCGAACTTCGCCTCCAACTGCTCCAGAAGATAACTCTCGGCGAAGGCGTTGGCGACACGCGCCGCCTTCTCTGGGCTGGAGGAGGTGAACTCGATGTTCATGACATAGGTCAGGCCGACCCGTCGTATCGAGAGGCGGCTGCGGACCGCGTCGACCACCCGTTCGGTCTGACGTTGAGCCTGTTCCTGCGTCAGTTGCCGACGAACATCGTCTGGGGCGGCGGCTCCAAACAGACTCCCTACGCCGTCGATCAGGGATTCCACCGCTCCCTTGTCCCGCAGGGCTCTGTTGAACTCGGGATCCTGTTCCAACCCCCGGCTCGCGACCACGCGAGACGCCAGTTGCCGCGACTTCAGGATTTCGACTTCGGTATCGACCACGCCCGCATCGGCGCTGAGGCCAGAGAGCACCGCCTCGGCGTCCACCACCCGTTCCTGCCGGGTGTCGATCATCACCGACGCCGTCCCGGTGAACAAAGGGGTCGCCTGGACGGTGAACACCAGCACCGCGATGAAGACCATGAGGCTGACGGCCAAGAACAGCCGCAGACGGCGTCGGAAGGTCACCAGGAGCGCCTTCAGATCCACCAGATTGTCGAGGCCGGCGAAACCCGCCTGCGGGTCGACAGGGTCGTTCTGAAGACTGGACTGGGGGCGGCCGTGGGCTGAATTTCTGATCATGTGACGCGGCGATCAGAACTGCGCGACCAGGGCGAGCGCAACCTTGTTCACTCGATAGTCGATGTCCGCATTGGCGCCAGAGGAACTGGTGTCCAGCGTGGAAGCCGACAGGTTGAGGCCGAGGTTGCGGTTAAGGAAATAGGTGGCGCCGAGAATCGCTCCCGTGCGCCGGTCCTCGCGGTCGATGTCCTCATACTCGTCACGACCGTAGATCAGCTGCCCGCTTAGGACGACATTGCGCAGCAGCTCATGATCAATCCGCATATTGCCGTTCGTGGAGAGAAAGCCGCCGACGCCAGGATTGGCCGCGTCCTCGACCGTGCGCCCGGCGGCGGCGGTCACCGTGGTCAGCTCCGAGACAAACCACTCCAACTGCGCCCGAGCGCCGAAGCCCGAGAAGTCGTTGTAGGTCGGATTGTCGAAGTCCTGCTCGATATAGCCGACCGCTAGCTCTCCACGGCTGCTGGCCCCGAGTTCGAACGATGCCCCCGCCACAACCTCCGACCCGGTGGAGTCCCGTCCGGGCTGAGCGATCGTGTCGACCTCATAGTCGCGGCTATTCACGGTCGCTTGGAGGAAGAAGGCCGTGTCGGGGCTGACGGCGTAATCCACTCGGCCGGTCAGGCTGGTGACCGCACGATCGCGGAAATCCTGATCGATGGGCGCCCCCGCCCCGGTGCGACCGTCCTGATAGTTCAATTCGCGCCAATCGCCGCGCGCGGACAGGCGCAGCCGTCCGCCGGTATGGCTCGCACTGGCGAAGGCCTGGGCGGCCTCGAAGTTGACGGGTTCGCGGCTGTTGTCCGGAGCCGACGGAGAGGTGCGCGGCTCGACACTGTCGGCGTAGTCCGCCCCGAAGCCGAGCTTGGTGCGCCGGGTCGCATCGATACGGCCCGACCCGCCAAGGAACACCTCTTCAGAATTCTCGCTCTCGTGGTCAGTGAAGCGTTTGATGGCGCCACGTGCGTAGGCGGTGACGAAGTGATTGCTCCAATCGGACTCCGCCACGACCTCAGGACGCAAGTGCCAGATCGTGTCGTCCACCTCCGTCTGGTTGGCGTAGATGTTGTCATTCAGCTCGGCCTGAACTTCGACCCGCGGATAGAGATAGAAGGAGCCAAACCGGGCTCCGATGGCCTCATAGTCCGGCCGAGGCCGACTCTGGACGGACACGTTACGGGTCCGCGTGAACATGTCGACGTTCGCTTCATTGGCGGCGACAGCCTGGGCGAGCACGGGCCATGGCATCAGGGCCGCGCCAGCCATGGCTGCGAACGCAGCCTTCACAGTGACTTCCACCTCTGCACACCCCCCTAGAGCGGACAGATCCGCCCACCCCTGTATTGCTTTTCCACCGATCAGCCGCGGTAGACGACCACCACCACCGGCGGCGGCGCGCCGGGGCCGGTGCTGACGCCCGGATTGTTGTTGGGGTTGGCGATCGGCGACGTGTCTGCGCCCTGCCCTGTGGCCGCCGTCTGCGGCTGACTGTTGGCGGTTTGCACCACGGCCATCAGCGTCGAGCTCGCTCGCTGGCTGGCGGTCGTCACCGCGTTGGCCACCTGAGTCGCAGCGGACGCGGGTACGCCGGCCGCCTGCACGATCGCCGCGACGGCGCCCGGAGAGGACAGCTCGACGGACGCCTGCGCCAGAGCCGATTCAGCAACCGAAACGGCGACACCGGATTGGCTGATGGTCTGGGCCGTGGCCAGCTGGATTGCGGTCTGCACCGCTTGCGCCACCGCCTCGGCGATCACCGCCGCATGCGCTGCCCGGGCCGCATCCTCGTTCTGGCCCTCGGCGATCGCCACGTCATACGCGGACTGAGCCTCAGCTGCGGCCTCTTGGACGGCGACCCTGATCGCCGCCTCGGCGGCCGCCGAGGCGTTCGCGACAATCTGGTCGGCCAACTGGAGCGCGGTGACAGTCGAGGCGCTGTCGGCATCGACGACCCGCACCTGTTGGATGTTGCCGATAGCCACACCCGCCCCAAGACCCACAACTCCCGCAGCAGCGCCGATGGCGAGTAAGACACGCTTCGTCATCACAGCCCCCGCTGGTGATTATCGAACAACGTTAACTTAAATCTGGAAAATTGGAAACTCACACAACTACAGGTTTATGTCCTAGATCGAGTAGCAGAGCCCTCTCTCCGTACAACCGCTCAGCACTGGCGTAGATTATGCGATTTAGTTAGGGCCGCTGCCTTACCTCTCTACCTGAGATTGTTCTCTGTAAGGCGGCGACCGAGATCCGATGGGCTGTGGCGGATCAGTGGAATAGGACCGTTCGGCTGCGCGAAGGCTCGCTGTCACCTTCACGCGTGAAGGCTGGAACACCCTTCGAGCGGCGTGTTCCCCAACCGAAACAAAATGCGCTTGACCGTTCCAATGTTACACCATAGTGGAACGACATGGTCGAAGAACTTCCGCGTAACGCCGCCACGCTCGCCCGCAGTCGACTGGCGCTTTACGACGCGCTGCTGACCCTCAAGTCGCGAGACGAGGTGGACGCGTTTCTCGCTGATCTGTGCACTCCGGCGGAGGTGCGGGCCTTCGCCGAGCGGTGGGAAGTCGCTCGACTGCTTGATGCGGGCGGCAAGTCGTACCGGGAAATCGCGGCCGAGGCGCACGCCAGTCCGACGACCGTCGTGCGGGTCGCCCGCTTCCTCAAGGAAATGCCTCACCAGGGCTACCGCCTGGTGCTGGACCGCCTGAAAGGCTGAGTTGGATCAATGAGTACCGTACAAGGGCGGCTGCGTATCGCCGTCCAGAAATCCGGCCGCCTGGCCGAACGCAGCCTCGACCTCGTCCGCGACGCGGGCTTGCGGGTCGTCAAGGGCGCCAACGACCTGCTTTACCGGGTGGAGAACTATCCGATCGACCTGCTGCGGGTTCGCGACGACGACATCCCGACCTTCGTCGCCGATGGCGTCTGCGACCTCGGCATCGTCGGTGAGAACGTTCTGGAGGAGGCGAGGAACGGAGGACCCGTCGCGGACGTCGTCATGCCGCTGGGCTTTGGCCGGTGCACCCTCAAGGTCGCGACTCCACCTACGTTGGACTATTCGGACCCGTCGTCGCTGGAAGGCCTGCGCATCGCGACCAGCTATCCGCGGGTGCTGCGCCGATGGCTCGATGAGCGGAACGTCACGGCCGACATCGTGACCATGCGCGGCGCCGTCGAGGTGGCGCCCCGGCTTAGGCTCGCGGCGGCGATCTGCGACCTGGTGTCGACCGGCGCGACGCTGGAAGCCAACGGCCTGGCCGCCAGGGACACGGTGCTGGAGAGCCAGGCGGTGTTGGTCCGCTCGCCGGCGCCCCCAGAGGCCGGCCTGACCGACCTGCTGGACAGCATCATCGAACGAATAGCCGGGGTCGTGTCGTCCCAAGGCGCCAAGTACGTCATGCTGAATGCCCCCCGGGGCGCTCTGGACCAGATCACCGCCCTCCTGCCCGGCGCCGGATCGCCCACAGTCATGCCCCTGTCAGGTCGCGACGACGCGGTGGCGGTGCACGCCGTCTGCCAGGAGGCGGTGTTCTGGGAGACCCTCGAGGATCTCAAGGCTGCCGGCGCCTCGGCCATCCTCGTGCTGCCGATCGAGAAGATGATGTGATGCGGCTGTTCGACTGGTCATCCCTAGACGCGAAGGGACGCAAGGCCGCCCTGGCCCGCCCCTCCCGACGCTCCGACGGCGAGGTGGCGCGCATCGTCAGCGACATCTTCCGGGACGCACGAACGCGAGGCGGCGTCGCCGTGGCCGAGGCGGCGCGTCGGATCGACGGTTTCGAGCCTCGCCGGTTGGAGATCAGCGAACAGGTCGTCTCGGAAGCCCGGAGCGCCCTGCCGCCCGCCGACACCCGCGCCCTTCGCGTGGCCGCCGAGAACGTGCGGATCTTCCATGAGGCCACCCGCCCCACGGACTCTGACGTCGTGGAGACCACGCCCGGAGTCCGCTCGCGGCTGGTCTGGCGACCGATCGGGGCGGCGGGTTTGTACGTACCTGGCGGGACCGCGCCGCTGTTCTCGTCGCTGCTGATGCTGGCCATTCCGGCCGCGGTCGCCGGTGTGCACGAACGGATCGTGGCGACGCCGCCCGACCAATCCGGCGGCGTTCATCCCGCCATGATCGTGGCCGCGGCCGAAGCCGGGCTGGACGCCCTGTGGCTGATTGGCGGCGCCCAGGCCATCGCGGCCATGACTTTCGGCATGACGCTCGATGCCGGAGAGATCCCTCCTTGCGCCAAGCTGTTCGGTCCAGGCAACGCCTTCGTCGCCGAGGCCAAGAAGCAGGCCGCCGGTCTGGCGGGCGGACCCGCGGTGGACATGCCGGCGGGCCCGTCGGAACTGCTGGTCATCGTTGATCGCGACGCCGACCCCGTGGTGGCGGCGGCCGACCTGTTGAGCCAGGCCGAGCACGACGCGGACGCCCAGGTGCTGCTGGTCTCGCCGAGCCGAGGCTCGCTCGACCGCATCTTGAAGGAGGTCGAGCACCAGACGGCGAGCTTGCCGCGCGCCGAGATCGCCCGCGCGTCGCTCGCCAACGGTCGAGCCATCCTCGTCCGCGACCTGGCGGAGGCCTGTGAGGTCGCGAACCTGTATGCCCCGGAACACCTGGCGCTTCAGACCGACGACGCCGAGGCCCTTTTGAGTTCGATCGAGGCGGCCGGCGCGGTGTTCGTCGGGGCTTGTGCCGCCGAAACCCTGGGAGACTACGCCGCCGGGCCCAGCCATGTGCTCCCTACCGACGGCGCCGCTCGCGCGTTCGGCGGCATCACGGTCGCCAGCTTCATGACGTCAATGTCGGTTCAGACGGTGACCCGCGCAGGCGCGGGCGCGCTCGCGCCCATCGCCGCCCGGCTAGCCCGGCTAGAGGGGCTGGAAGCTCACGCCCGGGCCGCTGACCTGAGGGCGAGCCTATGACCCTGAGCCGTCTCCCCGCGCCATTTCCGCCCCTGGTGTCCGGCGGCGAGGGCCTTGAGCAATATCCTGCCCCACCGATGAATTTGGTCCGCCGCATGGCCGAACTCTATGGAGTATCCACCGACCAGGTCCTGCCGGTGCGGGGCGTGACCCACGGCATAGAGCTCGTCTATCGTCTCGCCAGCCGTGACGGAGGGCGTGTGGAGGCGCCCGAGGCGGAGCCCTATCGCGGCCTGGCGAGCCTCTACCCGGATCCCGGCGAGACAGCGGACATCCTGGCGGTCGTCACGCCCTCCCTCGGGGATACGAGCGAGGTCGCAAACCTGGCCGCGCGCGCCGCGCCAGCCCTGGTGATCGTGGACGAAGGCTTCATCGAGTTCGCCGGCGCCTCCGCTGCCAGCGCGATCCCGAGGTCGCCCAACCTGATCATCCTCAGAAGCCTGTCGCTGAGCCACGGTCTGGCCGGGGCGCGCATCGGGGCGGCCTTGGGACAAGCCTCCGCGCTGTCCCGCCTCGCTTCGGTGCTGGAGCCCTACGCGATACCGGAGCCGTCGGTTCGACTGGCCCTGCAGGCGCTCGATCCGTCTCGCATGATCGAGACGGCCGAGCGCACGGCCACGGTCCGGCGTGAGCGGGATCGAATGGTCGAAGCCTTGCGCCCTCGGATGTCGGCGGAGCCGGGCGCCGGCCCCGTGGTCGACATATGTCCGACCGACCCCGAGGCCAGCTTGGCGGCGCTCGGTCAGTTCGGGGTCGACGCCGTTCGCGTCGACGGCCGGCTGCGCCTGCCCGTCTCGGCGCGAGTGGAGATCAACGACCGCGCCCTCGTCGCCCTAGGCGCGGCTCTCCCCGCCGGTCGACCGTCGAGGACCGGACAGGCGGTGCGCGACACCAAGGAGACCCAGATCGTCTGTGCGGTCGACCTCGACGCACCGGGGCCCGTCAGGATTCAAACGGGGATCGGCTTCTTCGATCACATGCTGGAGCAGGTGGCTGCTCACGGGGGGTTCTCGCTTCGCCTGTCGTGCGAGGGCGATCTGCACACGGACCCCCACCACACGGTCGAGGATAGCGCTATCGCCTTCGGTCAGGCCTTGAAGCAGGCTCTGGGCGAGCGTCGAGGCATAGCGCGCTACGGCTTCGTCTTGCCGATGGACGAAGCCCTGGCCCAGATCTCGATCGACCTCTCCGGCCGGCCCTGTGCGGTGTTTCAGGGTGCGTTCGCGACCCCGTTCATCGGGGACTACCGGACGGACCTGACCGCCCACGTCTTCCGATCCCTGGCCGAACACCTTGGCGCGGCTATCCATGTTTCCGTGACGGGCGACGACGACCACCACAAGACGGAGGCTTGCTACAAGGCCTTGGGCCGGGCCCTGCGCCAGGCGATCCGGGTCGAGGACGAGGCGATCCCGAGCACCAAGGGCGTGCTGTGACCGAGGTCGCATTGCTCGCTTACGGAGCCGGCAACCTGGCGTCAGTCCGGTTCGCTCTGGAGCGCCTGGGCGCGCGTGTCCGCCTGATCTCCGACCCGGTTCAGATCGCCGAGGCGGAGCGTCTGATCCTGCCGGGCGTCGGGGCGGCGGCCTATGCAATGTCGCGCCTTCGCGAGCTCGGCCTGATCGATGCGATCCGGGACTTCCCCCGTCCCCTGCTCGGCGTCTGTCTCGGCCAGCAGTTGTTGTTCGAGGCGAGCGATGAAGGAGATGCGGGAACCCTGCTCGGTCTCCTTCCTGGCAGGGTCGTCCGGCTGGCCCCTGGGCCGGGACTGACCGTCCCGCACATGGGCTGGTCGCGGCTGTCGATCGATCGGACAGACCCGCTGCTCGAAGGGGTGACGTCCGGCGCCTACGCCTATTTCGTCCACGGCTATGCATGCCCCGACGGCCCCGCCACCTTGGCGCACGCCGTATACGGCGGCCGTGTGCCCGCCGTTGTTCGCGTGGGCCAACGGTGGGGCTGCCAGTTTCACCCCGAGCGCTCGGCCGAGGTCGGCGCGACGCTGCTGCGCAATTTCCTGAGCCTGCCCGCATGATCGTCTATCCCGCCATCGACCTGCGAAACGGCGAATGCGTGCGCCTGATGCACGGCCGTTTCGACCAGGTCACCCGGTACGACGGAGACCCGCGGGCGCGCCTCGCGGCCTTCGCGGCCTCCGCACCCCGGTGGGTTCACATCGTCGACCTCGATGGCGCCGAGGCGGGGCGGGCGGTCCAGCACGCCCTGATCGGCGATCTGGCGGCAATCGGCGGCGTTCGCATCCAGTCGGGGGGGGGCGTCCGGACGCTGGACGACGTGCGCGCCCTCCTGGAGGCGGGCGTCGCGCGGGTCGTGGTCGGTTCGCTCGCCGTCTCTAAGCCGGAGACCGTGCTCGGCTGGCTGGACGCATTTGGCGCGGACCGGCTCACCCTCGCCATCGATGTTCGCGCGCAGGGAAGCCGGTTCGTTCCGGCTCTGAAAGGATGGACCGAAGCCGCTGACATCGACCTCTGGGCTGCGCTGGACCTCTATCCGCCGGGATCGGTGAAACACCTTTTGGTCACGGACGTCGGAAGGGACGGGGCGATGACCGGTCCCAACCTCGACCTCCTGGCCGAGATCGCGCTGCGGCGTCCGGACCTGCAGGTTCAGGCCTCGGGCGGCGTGGCCAGCCTCGCCGATCTGGAGGGCGCTCGCAGGGTTGGTTGCGCGGGTGTCATCGTCGGTCGCGCCCTCTACGAGGGCCGGTTCTCGCTCGAAGAAGCGCTTGCAAGGGCCGAGACGCCCGAAAGGTCGGTCGGATGACCGCCCGCCGCGTCATACCCTGCCTCGACGTGAAGAACGGCCGGGTGGTCAAGGGCGTGCGCTTCGAGGGTCACCGCGACATGGGCGACGCCGCAGACCTGGCTGCCAGGTACAGGGACCAGGGGGCCGACGAACTAGTGTTCTACGACATCACCGCCAGCCCCGAAGGGCGAACCCTCGACTACGGCTGGGTTCGGGACATCGCTCGTCTTCTGGACATCCCGTTCTGCGTCGCAGGCGGCATACGGAGCGTCGATCAGGCGGCCCGCTGCCTGGACCACGGCGCCGACAAGGTGTCGATCAACTCCCCCGCCCTGGAACGGCCCGAACTGATCGCGGAAATGGCGGATCGGCTCGGCTCGCAGAGTGTCGTCGTCGGGGTCGACTCCAGGCGAGCCGACGGAGATTGGTGGGTCCATCAATACACCGGCGACATCGAGACCAGCCGCGGCGCGGGCCGCCGGACCCTCGATTGGATCGTCGAGGCCCAGGCCCTCGGCGCCGGCGAGATCGTCCTGAACTGCATGGACGAG
This sequence comes from Pseudomonadota bacterium, assembly GCA_023386645.1. Classification (GTDB taxonomy): domain Bacteria; phylum Pseudomonadota; class Alphaproteobacteria; order Caulobacterales; family Caulobacteraceae; genus Brevundimonas. Next base: position 60,458 of record JAEWJI010000026.1, on the reverse strand, counting down.
GACGGGGTTCGCCAGGGCTATGACATCGCCCAGCTAGCCGCGGCGCGTCGACGACTGACGGTCCCCTTGGTAGCCTCCGGCGGGGCGGGGTCTGGGCGCGACTTCGTCGAGGTATTCCAGAAGGCGGATGTCTCCGGAGCCCTCGCGGCCAGCGTATTCCACAGCGGCGACGTGAACATTCCAGGCCTGAAACTTCACCTGGCCCAGCAGGGCATCGAGGTCAGACCATGATCGATCCATCGACCCTCGATTTCGCCAAGGGGGACGGCCTTCTGCCCGTGGTCGTGCAGGACGCCGCCACCCTGCAGGTGCTGACCCTCGCCTACATGGACCGGCCGGCCTTGGAGGAGACCATCGCGTCCGGCGAGGCGACCTTCTTTTCCCGCTCTCGCCAGGCGCGTTGGCGCAAGGGGGAGACATCGGGAGACCGGCTGAAGGTGGTGTCGATCACCCCCGACTGCGATGCGGATGCGCTGCTGCTGAGCGTTCGCCCCGTCGGCAATGCCTGCCACCTGGAGCGGATCAGCTGCTTCGGATCGGAGGACGCACCGGGCCTGGGCCGGCTCGCCCGTCTGGAGCAGACGATAGCGGCCAGAGCTGGCGCCGACCCAGCCTCGAGCTGGACGGCGCGCCTGCTTGCGGAAGGACCGAAGCTGGTCGCTCAGAAAGTCGGAGAGGAAGGGGTCGAAACGGCTCTGGCCGGCGTCGCCGGCGCGGACGCGGAACTGACCTCGGAAGCGGCGGACCTGCTCTACCACCTGCTCGTGCTCCTTTACGCCCGAGGCTTGAGACTCGACGACGTACTCGACGTCCTGCGGGAGAGGTCACGCTAAACGCTGGCCGGCGGAAACCGCTCACACGGATCGGCCAGCTCCTACGGAGAACCAGCCGGGCTGGGGACTACCTGCCCCGAGGCTCTTCGTCCGCCAGCGAGGGGACATCCTCGCTGCCTTCCAGGCGATCGCGGGCTAGCGCCGCGCGAACGATCAGCATCAGGCTGATCGGGGTGGTGAGGGTGAGGAAGATGGCGATGAGAATCTCATGGACCACCAGCCCTCCACGAGTGCTGGAGAAGTAGAGGATGGAGCTCGTCAGCGTCAGGAACATCCCGAAGCTGGAACCCAGGGTCGGGGCGTGGACCCGTTGATAGAAGGTTCGCAGTCGGAAGGCGCCGATGGCTCCGACCAGGGCGAAGGCCGAGCCCCCGAGCAGAAGCGCGGCGATGACGAGAGCGATCGGCAGAGGAAGATCCGGAACGCTCATTCGATCACCTCGCCGCGCATCAGGAATTTGCCGAGCGCCACGCTGCTGGCGAAGCCCAGCAGGGCGATGATGGCCGTGGCCTCGAAATACAAGGTGCTTCCCGTCCGCATCCCGAGAGTGATCAGCAGTAGCATTCCGGCGATGTAGAAGGCGTCCAGCGCGATCACCCGGTCCTGCGCCCGAGGCCCCCGAAGCATGCGAAACAGATAGAGCGACATGGCGATCGCCAGCATGATCTGGGCGATGAAGATCGCGCCGGTCAGAATGGCCGCGCTCATACGAAGATCTCCTGCAGCGGACTGGCGTAGCGTTCGCCCACGATCCGTATCCACTCGTCCTCGTCCACGAGATCGAAGACGTGGATCAGGAGCACGCGGTTCTGGGTCTCGTAGCTCATCCAGATGGTGCCGGGGGTCGCGGTGATGATGCAGGCCAGGACCGCCAGGCCGTAGGGGTTGCTCAGCTGCAGCGGAATGGCGACGAAGCCGGACGTCAGGCTGCTGGACCGCCCCCCCACGATGACGCGCATCAGGGCCAGGTTCGACCGCACCACGTCGCCGATCACCCTGATGACCAGCCGCAACAGCAGTCGGTGGCGACGAATGCGCAAGGGCGGCGGCCTGAGCCTCCGGAACCCTATCCCAAGCACGACCGCAAGGGCCGCGCCGATCACGATGTGGCCGAGAGCCAAGCTCTGGTTCAGCACCAGCCAGACGACCAGCAGGAACAGGCTCAGGGCCGGATAGGGCAGCCAGCGCCTCATCGTCCCGCCTCCGGTCCGAGCACGGCGGCGACATACTGGCGCGAATCCAGGAGCTGGTCCGCGGTCGCGCGCAGGTAGTCGAGGGGGCCGGCGACGGCGACCGTGAGGACCAACAGAGCGGCCACCAGGGCCCCCACGGTGATCCCCTCGTGCAGGCGGATCGTCGGCGCGATCCGCTCCGGCTCGGCCCACCATAGCTGGATCCCCGCCCGCGCCAGGGCGACCAGGGCCAGAAGGCTCGAGAGCACCAGCACCGCCGCCAGGATCGGGCCGGAGCCGGGGAACGGTCCGGCCGGGTCGCCCAGAAGGGACGCCATCATGCCGACCTTGGCCAGGAAGCCGGGCAACGGAGGCATCCCGGCGATCAGCAAAGTGCAGATCAGGAAGCCCGCGCTAAGCAGGCCGATTGGAGCAGAGAGGACGACCGCCCGCTCGTTCTCCTCCGTGTAAAGGCTATCGCCCTGCGGGTCGTATGCTTCCAGCAGGGGCGGGTCGCGGAAGTCGTCGCCGGTCTCCCCCCCATCCGGACTGACCAGCCCGCCAAGAAGGTAGAAGGCGGCGGCTCCGAGGGTCGAGACGACCATGTAGAGCAGGGCCCCGGTGATCACCGCCGGGTCGCGGAACACCATCGCCGCGAGAAGCGTCCCGGCCGAAACCAGGACGCTGTAACCCGCCAGCCGGGCCAGGTCGCGGGCCGCCAGCATTCCGACCAGGCCGACTCCAAGCGTCAGCATGCCCGCGACGAAGATCCAGCCCTGTCCGAAACCGGCCGAGGGCCCTGCGTCCGGTCCGAGGCACAGCAGGCCCAGCCGGACCAGGGCGTAGACCCCGACCTTGGTCATGATCACGAAGGCGGCCGCAGCCGGAGCGCTGGCCGCGTCATAGGCTCGGGGCAGCCAGAAGCCGAGCGGCCAGGCCGCTGCCTTGATCAGGAAGGCGACCCCGAGAATGGCGGCGCCGGCATGGAAGAGCGCGCGGGTGTCCGGCTCCAGGAAGGGAACCCGGTCTGTCAGGACCGCCATGTTCAGAGTGCCCGTGACCCCGAAGATGACGCTGACGCCGATCAGGAAGAGCAGGGACGCCGCGAGGTTGATGACGATATAGTGCAGCCCCGCCGTCACCCTGCGCGTCCCGGACCCATGCAGCAGCAGGGCGTAGGACGCAGCCAGCAAGATCTCGAAGAAGACGAACAGGTTGAACAGGTCGCCGGTCAGGAAGGCTCCGTTCAGACCCATCAGCAGCAACTGCGCGAAGACCGGATAGTAGGGCCCCAGCCGCAGCCACCGGCCGAGCGAGAAGACCGCGTTTATCAGCCCGAGGATGGAGGCCAGCAGGACCATCAGGGCGGCAAGCCGGTCCGCGACCAGAACGATGGCGACCGGCGCGGGCCAGTTCCCCAGCCGGTAGGTCGCCCCGAGCTCGCCCGCGTTCGCTCCGGCGGCGATGGCGATGGCGGCGCCCAGGAGAGCAAGCGAGGATCCGACCCACACGGCGGCCTGGACGCGACGGTCCTTGGCCAGAGGCGACAGCAGCAGGGCGGCCGTCGCCAGCGGCAACAGGATCGGAATGATGACGAGATGCGGGATCACGGGTTCTCGTCCTCGGGTCCGTCGACGTGGTCCCCCCCGCTGAACCCGCGCGCCGCCAGCACCACGACCAGCAACAGGGCGGTGGTGGCGAAGCTGATGACGATGGCGGTCAGAACCAGGGCCTGCGGCAGGGGATCGGCGTAATCGACCAGCGATCCGATGCGCCCCTTGAGCACCGGCTCAGCGCCAATGCGGAGGCCACCCGTGGCGAAGATGAACAGATTCACCGCATACGACAGCAGGGTCAGTCCGATGAGCACCTGGAAGCTGCGCGGGCGCAGGACCAGCCAGACGCCCGACGCCGTCAGCACTCCGATGGCCAGGGCGAGCACGATCTCCATCAGGGCGCCTCGTCAGGGCGCGCGCCGCCGTCGTTGCGGGGGCGGCGCAGCGACTGGTGGGCGATGGCCGTGAGGATCAGGGTGGTCGAGCCGACCACCAGGATGAACACCCCCAGGTCGAACAGCACCGCCGTCGCCAGCGGGATGCGGCCGAGCACCCCCAGATCGACGTAGGTGAACCAGGACGTCAGGAAGGGAAAGCCGAACACCCAGGCCCCCAGCCCGGTGGTCAGCGCAAGCACCAGGCCGGTGGTGATCCATCGAACGGGCGCCACCCGCACCCGCGCCTCGACCCATCGAACCCCCCCGGCCATGTACAGAAGGATCAGGGCGACCGAGGCCGTCAGGCCCGCCGCGAACCCTCCGCCGGGCAGATCGTGACCCCGGACGAACAGGTGGATGGCGAACAGCAGGATGACCGGCACCATCAACTGGATGATCAGGCCGGGCACGCGCAGATATTCCGTCAGCGTCTGGCCCCGCTCACGGTCTTCATGCCGGTGGTCCAGCATCTCCTGAGCCTGCTTCTGGGGCGGAGACTTGACGCTGTCGCGGGCCGGTCGGAACCGCCGTAGCAGGGCGAAGACGGCGAGGGCCACGATGCCAAGCACGGTGATCTCGCCGAAGGTGTCGAAGCCCCTGAAATCCACCAGGATCACGTTGACGACGTTGCGCCCCCCTCCCTGCTCATAGGCGGCCGCGAGGAAGAACTCCGAGATCGAGCCGTCGACCGGATGAGTCATCACCGCATAGGCTAGCGTGGCCGTGCCCATGCCGACGCTGATCGCCAGCACCAGGTCCCGCACCCGGCGAAGACGGATCGGAATGCGCCGCCCGTCCTCGCTCAGTCGCAGGCGGGGCGGAAGCCAACGCAGGCCCAGCAGGATCAGGATGGTCGTCACGACCTCGACGAGCAGCTGGGTGGTCGCCAGATCGGGGGCTGAAAGCCAGACGAAGCTGATGCAGGACACCAGGCCCGCTCCGCCCATGAGAACCAGTGCCGCAAGTCGATGGAACTTGGCCAGGGCCGCAGCGCCGATGGCGCACGCCGAGCCGATCAGCCATAGGACCGCGAAGGCGGGGTCGATGGTGGTCAGGACCTCAGCGCCGGGCCCCAGACGGACGCCGCCCGCCGCCGCGAGCGTCAGGCAGAACGCCACCAGGACGATCAGCATCACCTGAGGCTGGAGACGGTTGCCCGGGAAGGACCGTTTGATGAGGTCCGGGATGGTGTCCCCGATGATCTGCAACAGGCGCTCGAAGATCAGTTTGCCGCTGATCCGGGCGAAAGGCGGCCTGCGCAGCGCCAGCAACCGTCTCCGGTACAGGAAATAGACGAAAGCTCCGCCCGCGAGGGCGAGCAGGCTAAGCAGGAGGGCCGGGGTGAACCCGTGCCAGACGGCCAGGGTGAAGGCGGGCGCGTCGGCTCCCAGGGCCGAGATGGCCGCGCGCTGCAGGGCCGGGCCGACCGTGACGGCGGGCAGGACGCCGACCACGACGCATAGGATGGCGAGCAGGCCGATGGGGATCACCATCCAGCGCGGCGGCTCATGCGGCGTGCGGGGCAGCGCCGTAGGCGCCGGACCGAAGAAGACCCCGACGGCGAACCGCAGGGAGTAGACGACCGAAAAGGTGGTGGCGATCACCGCGACGAGCGCCGGCAGGGAAGCGGCCGCGGCTCCCCGCGCCGCGGCCAGCGCTTCCTCGAAGAACATCTCCTTGGAGATGAAGCCGTTCAGCAGCGGGACCCCCGCCATGGCCGCCGCCGCCACCGTGGCCAGCACGGTGGTGATCGGCATGTAGCGCGCCAGACCCTGCAACCGGCGCATGTCGCGGGTCCCGGCTTCGTGGTCGACCGCTCCGGCGGCCATGAACAGCGAGGCCTTGAAGACCGCGTGGTTCAGGGCGTGGAACAGGGCCGCGACCCACCCCAGCGGCGAGCCGAGCCCCAGCAGGAAGGTGATCAGCCCCAGATGGCTGATCGTGGAATAGGCCAGTATTCCCTTCAGGTCGCTCTGGAACATGGCGATGAAGGCGCCGAGCGTCAGGGTCGTCAGACCCACCGTGGTGACGACATAGAACCAGGCGTCCGTACCGGACAGGACGGGCCAGAACAGCATCAGCACGAAGACCCCGGCCTTCACCATCGTCGCGGAATGCAGATAGGCGGATACGGGCGTGGGGGCCGCCATCGCCTGGGGCAGCCAGAAGTGGAACGGGAACTGCGCGCTCTTGGTGAAGGCCCCGATGAGGATGAGCGCGAGCGCGGGCGCATAGAGCGAACTTCCCCGAATGGCCTCGCCCGCGCCGAGTATGGCGCCGATGTCGTAGCTGCCGACCATCCTGGCCAGCAGCAGCAGTCCGGCCAGAAGACAGAGCCCGCCCGCCGTGGTGACGATCAGCGCCATCCGCGCGCCCTCGCGAGCCGCCGCGCCGTGGTGCCAGTAGCCGATCAGGAGGAAGGACAGCAGACTGGTCATCTCCCAGAAGACGACCAGCTGGACTACGTTGCCCGACAGGACCAGGCCGATCATGGACCCGGCGAATGTCAGCAGCAGGGAATAGAACCGCGGGACCGGGTCCTCCGCGGACATGTAGTAACGGGCGTAGATGCTCACGAGCAGTCCGATGCCGAAGATCAGCATCAGGAAGATCCAGTTGAACCCGTTCAGAGCCAGACTGAAGTCCACGCCCAGCGCGGGCGCCCAGGCCGTCGACCAGGTCAGGCCGGCTCTCGCGTCGAGATGCACCGACAACAGCACGCAAATCACCAGGCCCACCAGCATCGTGAACATGGCCAGGATGGCGGCCATGTTCCGGGCATGGGTGGGCAAGAGGGCCGCACACAGTCCTCCCGCGAACGGGATCGTCAGGAGGAGAAGCAGCCAGCCCTCAGGACTGGGCACGGGCGGAAATCATAGCCATGTCCTTCAACTACCGTCCGCGCCGCGCATATCAAGGCGCTCTCCCGCCAAGAAAGGCGATGAACTCGTCGAGGGGACGAAAGGCCGCAAGCGGAACGGTTCGCCGATCCCTACGTCATAGGAGCGCCAGTCCGATCGCGCCCATTGAACGTCGAGGAGATCGAGATGCCCCAGTCACCAGACTTCCTGCCGAAGAAAATCCTGCTGGCGACGGACCTGAGTGGGCGCGGCGACCGGGCGCTCGACCGCGCGACCGACCTGGCCAATCTCTGGGACGCGGAACTCGTCGTGGTTCATGCGCTCGAGGACGAGGCCACGGCCGGCGCGGACCGATCACCCTCCTGGCGCCGGCCCCCAGACATGGCCGAAACGGTCGAACGACAGTTGCGAGACGACATCCGCAGCCCCTGCCCGCAGCTGCGTATCCATGTTGAAGACGGGCCGCCTCTCCAGACCATCCTGGAAGCCGTGGAGCGCGAGACCCCAGATCTGCTGGTGGTGGCCATGGGACGCGGCGGGCCAAGGGATGGACTGTCTCGGACCCTCGACGAACTCTTCCGCCGATCCCCGGTGTCCCTGCTCGTGGTCAAGCGGCGCCCGAGCGGGCCCTACGGTCACATCCTGGTGGGTACGGACTATACCGAGGAGGCGCGCATCGCCGTCGAGGTGAGCAGTCGATTGTTCGACCCGGCGCCTCTCGTCGTCATGCATGCCTATGAGATGCCCTACCGCAATCTGTATTTGGACCACTCCCTGGCCGACCGGTTCGGGGCCATCGAGCAGGACACCATGCGGACATGGCTCGCGCAGGCCGACCTCCCCGCCGACCGACGTGACGCGATCCTGCCTCTGATCGAACACGGCCCGCCTGAAATCATGCTGAGCGCCTATGCGCGGGAGAAGGGCGCCGACCTCACCGTCATCGGCGCCTACGAACGCGGACGCCTGTTCCACCTGATGGTTGGCGGCAAGGGCCCCCGCATAGTCCAGGCCGCGCCAGGAGACATACTGGTCGTCAGGGCCGACAAGGCGGACGCTTCCCCAGACCAGCCGCCAGCCTGAGCCCACCCCTCGAGGGTGGACCTCTGCGCTCGTGTTCGGCCCTGCGGGTCGCGACGACAGCGGCCGCACCATTTCAATCAGGAGGTCCGCGCCCCCGGCTGCGCCGCCGTTGAAGGTTCGCTTGATCCAGACCCTCCCTCGTGTCACTTTCGTTGGGAGACCAGTTACTGCCAAGCCTGTGAGGAGCGAGATGCCGGCGGCCGAAATCGCGACGATCCTCGGAATCAACATGGCCATCTGCGTCGCGTCTTTCGTCGCTCTTTGGGCAGTTGGCTCGGCCATTCGGGACGTCACCTTCATCGACGCCTGGTGGGCCTTGGGTCTGGCGCTGATGGGAGTAGCGACCTTCCTCCAGGCGGACGGCTCGCTAGCGCGGATGCAGTTGCTGACGTGCCTTGTGGTCCTGTGGGGCTTGCGGCTGGGCGCCTACCTCCTCTGGCGCTGGCGAAAGCACGGGCCGGATCGCCGTTACGTCAAGATGCTGGAGCGGGCCCGGGAGGCCAGGGGATGGAGCTATCCCCGAGCCGCCTGGCGTATGGTGTTCATGACGCAGGCCCCGATCCTCTGGACCGTCAGCCTGCCGGTCCAGCTAGGCCAACTGGGGGCTGAGCCAGCGCGCATCGGCGTCCTGGGGTGGTGTGGCGCGGCGCTGGTCCTGTTCGGGATCGCGTTCGAGAGCCTCGCGGATTGGCAACTGGTGCGATTCAAGGCCGATCCGCTCAACAAGGGCCGTGTGCTCAGCACCGGTCTGTGGCGATACACGCGGCACCCGAACTATTTCGGCGATCTGTGCGTCTGGTTCGGCCTCTGGATCATCGCCGCCGAGACCATGCTCGGAGCCTGGGCCATCGTCGGGCCGCTGCTCCTGCTCTCCCTGTTCCTTAGATACAGCGGCGGAGCCAGCTACGAAAAACGGCTGACTTATCAACGACCAGGATATGCAGAGTACATCGCGCGAACGAGTCCCCTCGTTCCTTGGCCGCCCCGGCGGCAGGCGGAGACGGCATGACCGCCCCCTCGCCCTCGACCCCGGATCGACCGTCCCTCGCAGCTCGTGACGGGCAAAGGAGCGTCCCGATGAGTCCAGGGCCCGCTTCCCCAGCCTCCGCACTGGTTGCCTCAGGGCAATCAGCCCTGCAGATCTCCCTCAGGTCCAACAACCACCCTTACATGACCGGACCATGGACGCCGCTGCACCAGGAATACGACGCCGAGGACATGCCAGTGATCGGCACGATCCCGGCCGACATCGACGGCGTGTATGTGCGAAACACCGAGAACCCGCTGCACGAGCCGATCGGCCGGTATCATCCGTTCGACGGCGACGGGATGATCCACTCGATCAGCTTCCGCGACGGCAGGGCCGCCTACCGGAACCGGTTCGTCCGCACCAAGGGGTTCGAGGCCGAGCAGGCGGCGGGCCGAGCGCTGTGGGCCGGGCTGGCCGAACACCCCTCACTCTCGCTCGAGAAGACCGGCTGGGGCGCGCATGGCGGCCTGAAGGACTCCTCCTCGACCGACGTGATCGTGCATGCGGGAACGATCCTCTCGACCTTCTACCAGTGCGGCGAGGGCTATCGCCTGGAGCCCTACACGCTAGAGCCGCTGGGGACCGTCGACTGGTGCCCGCCCGCCGGCATTTCTGCCCACCCCAAGGTGGACGAGCGCACCGGGGAGCTGCTGTTCTTCAACTACGGCAAGCAGGCGCCCTACATGCACTACGGAGTGGTCGGGCCGGACAACCAGCTGAAGCACTTCACACCCATTCCGCTGCCGGGGCCCCGGCTGCCGCACGACATGGCGTTCACGACCCACTACGCGATCCTGAACGACTTTCCCTTGTTCTGGGACGAGGCCCTGCTGCCCCAGGGCATCCACGCGGCGCGGTTCCATCCAGAGATGAAGTCGCGCTTCGCGATCATCCCGCGCCTTGGGACGGCTGACCAGATCCAATGGTTCGAGGCTGCGCCCACCTATGTCCTGCACTTCCTCAACGCCTGGGAGGAAGGCGACGAGGTCGTCCTGGACGGCTATTTCGAAGAAGACCCTGCGCCCGTCACCAGTCCGAACGCATGGCCGGGCTTCGAGCGGATCATGACCTTCCTGGACCAGGACATGCTTCGGCCGAAGCTGCACCGCTGGCGCTTCAACCTCAGGACGGGAGAAACGATCGAGCAGCGGCTGGACGACCGGGTGCTGGAGTTCGGGATCATCAACAACCAGTACGGCGGAGTGAAGTACCGCTATGCCTACAGCGCCGTATCCAAGCCGGGCTGGTTCCTCTTCACCGGCCTGGTGAAGCACGACCTGGATAGCGAGGACAGCTGGACGATCGACTTCGGGCTCGAGCGTTACGGGTCCGAGCCGGGCTTCGCGCCACGGATCGGAGCGACCGAAGAAGACGACGGCTATCTGGTCACCTTTGTCACCGACATGGTCGAGGACCGCTCGGAATGTGTGTTGTACGACGCGCGACGGCCCGGCGACGGTCCGGTCTGCCGCATCATCCTGCCGGCCCGCATCCCTAGCGGCACCCACGCCACCTGGGCGCAAGGCGAGACTATTCGCGCCGCTCGCGCCGCGACCTGAGGAGACCCGCCATGAGCGCCTTCATTCTCGGCGGCTGGCAGTCAGACTTCGCGCGGAACTACGCCCGTGAAGGGCTGGAGATTGGCGATGGCTTCGCCGAGGCCGTGCGCGGCGCGCTGGAGGCGACGGGGCTGGAGCCTGAGGACATCGAGGTGGGCCATGTCGGCAACTTCGTCGGCGACCTGTTCACCGGACAAGGCATGCTGGGCGGCTTTTTCGCGATGGCCGACCCGCGGTTCGACGGCATGCCGGCCTCGCGGCACGAAGCAGCCTGCGCTTCGGGCAGCATGGCCATCCTGGCGGCGGCGGCTGACATCGAGTCCGGACGCTACGGCACGGCCATGGTGCTGGGCCTTGAGATGATGCGGAACGTACCCGGGGTGACGGCCGCAGAACACCTGGGCGCCGCGGCCTGGGCCGGGCACGAATACCTGGACGCCACCTACGCCTGGCCGCGCGCCTTCTCGGACCTCACCGACGAATACGACCGTCGCTACGGCATCGACGAACGGCACCTGAGGCGCATCGCCCAGATCAACTTCGAGAACGCGCGGCGCAATCCGAACGCGCAGACCCGCAATTACAGCTTTTCGAACAAGAGCTTCACGGACGATGACGAGGCCAACCCCGTCATCGAAGGACGGGTGCGCAAGACCGACTGCGGACAGGTGACAGACGGCGCAGCCGCCCTCATCCTGGCGTCTCCCCGGCGCGCGGCCGAATACGCCAGAAAGCGAGGGATCGCGCTGGAAAGCCTGCCCAGGATCAAGGGCTGGGGACACCGCTGCGCGCCGATCGACTATGGTCGTAAGATCAAGGCCAGCGAAGGCCAGCCTTACGTCTTCCCGCAAGTCAAACGAGCCATCGACGAGGCGCGCGCCCGCGCGGGCCTCGACCTGGACGCCATCGACGCGGTCGAGACCCACGACTGCTTCTCGATGACGGAGTACATGGCCATCGATCACCTCGGCCTGACGGCGCCAGGCGAAAGCTGGAAGGCGGTGGAGGCCGGCGATATTGAACTGGGCGGGCGACTTCCGATCAACCCCTCCGGCGGCCTGATCGGGTGCGGCCATCCGGTCGGGGCGACTGGTGTGAGAATGGCGCTGGACGCCTACAAGCAGACCACCTGGACCGCCGGAGATTATCAGGTCGGCGGGGCGCGCAATGTCCAGACGCTGAACATCGGCGGCTCGACCACAACGACAGTCAGCTTCGTCATCGGCACCTGAGGGTCAGGGACGGGGCGGCCGGATCGAAATGGCGGCGGAGCCCTGGGCGACGCGCACACCGTCGTCGGTGATGACCTCCACCTCGACCACCGCCCGCCGCGCGTCGCGATAGGAAATGGTTCCGACCGCCTCCAACCGTGCCGCGCCCAGCGGCGCCGGATTGAGAAAGCGCAGGGTCAGGTCCGAGGTCAGGAGAAGCTCGCCCGGCTTCAGGATGGTCATCACAGCGCTGCCGGCGGCGATGTCGACCAGCGAGGCGGTGACCCCGCCGTGCACCAGGCCCACGAAGTTGGCGTGGCCTGCGTCCATGTCGCACACCACGCGGACAAAGCCTTCGCGGAACTCCACCGGCCGCGCCCGCAGTCGTTGCGGGAAGCCGCCGACATCCGGATCCGCCGCCCAACGTCGGAGTAACTCCAGACCGTCGACGCTCGGATCCAGATCGAACCGGACCGGCGCCACAAGTTCAGCCGTCACGCCACCGCTTCCACGGCGTGGTGCGCGGTCAAGCGCGAGAACCGGTCCACGGCGTCGCGATACTCGCGCTCCAGTCGATCGGCGATGGCCGCGACCGGCTCCACGGCCTGGATGGCGTCGAGACCCTGGCCGGCGGCCCAGATGTCCTTCCAGCGCCGCGCGGCCCCGGTCCCACTGGAGTAATCCCGCTGGGGCGGCGAGGCGGCGGAGAAATCGACCCCTGCGGCGGCCAGGCTGGGTCGTAGCCAGGACGCCGGGGTTCCAGTGACGGCGTCGGAGACGACCAGGTCGTCGGGCCCGGACTCGACCACCATCTGCTTGTAGGCCGCCGGCGCCATGCTTTCCTCGGTCGCCAGGAAGCGGGTGCCCATGTAGACGAAGTCGGCGCCGGCCGCGATCGCCCCCGCCACTCCAGCGCCGTCCCCGACCCCGCCGCCGACCGCGATATAGCCGTCGAAGAAAGCGCGCACCGCCGAGATGAAGGCGAACGGCGACAGGTGGCCTGTGTGCCCTCCGGCGCCCGCGCTGACGCAGGCGAGGCCGTCGACGCCGACTTCGGCTGCCTTGCGGGCCAGCTTCATGCTGACCACGTCGGCGAACACCAGCCCCCCATAGGCCTTGACCGTCTCCATCACCGGCCTGGGCGAGCCCAGGGCGGTGATCACCACGGGCGGGCGGTATTCAGCCACCAAGCGCAGATCCTCGCTGAGCCGAGCATTCGTGGAATGGGTGATCACATTGGCGATCCACGGCCCGTCGCCCGGTCGCAGGCTGTCGGTGATCCGTCCCATCCAGCCGTCCAGGTCTTCGATCGTGCGGCAGTTGGTGGTGGGAAAGGCCCCACCCAACCCGGCTCGGCAAGCGGCGATGACCAGTTCAGGCCCTGAGACCAGGAACATCGGCGCGGCGAACACGGGCAGCCGCATCGCATGAGGAAACACAGCGCTCATGCCGTCTCCAGTTGGGAGATCCGCTGGCGGAGCTCGCGTTTCAGTATCTTGCCAACCGGGTTGCGAGGCAGGGTCTCGATGGCCTCCAGTCGCTCGATCTGCTTGTAGACGGCGACCTGGCGGGTCCCGATCAGGAACACGTTGATCTCTTCCAAGGTCGCGGACTGGCCGGCTCGGAACACGACGTAGGCCGCCAGCCGCTCGCCCAGGTTCGGGTCGGGCGCGCCGACCACTGCGGCCTCGGCGATCGCGGGATGGGACATCAGGTGGTTCTCGATCTCCTCGGAGGAGATGTTCATCCCGCCGCGGATGACGATGTCCTTCAACCGCCCCACGAACTTCAGGTACTGCGCGCGGTCGCCGGCGTACTCGAACAGGTCGCCGGTACGGAACCACCCGTCGCTGTCGAACGCGCGGGCGTTGATTTCCTGCGCTCGCCAGTAGCCGGAAAAGATCGTGGCGCCCTTCACCCGCAGTTCGCCGACGCGGCCCGTCTCGGTGATCACGGCTTCGGTCTCAGGATCGACCAGACGGGTGGATATCCGGTCTTGAAGGACGCAGTTCCAGGAGAAGCCTTCGGCCAGGCGGGGAAACAGGACAGCGCGTTCGGCGGCGTCTGGCAGGTCCTTCATGGCGCTAGGGAAGGAAGCGCCTTCGTTGGAGCCGAAGTAGTTGACGATCTGGACCCCGTACTTGTCATGAAACGTGCGGACCATCCACTCCGAGAGCGGAGCTGACCCCGACCCGATGGATTTCAGGCGCTTGAAGTCGATCCCTTCGAGCATGGCTTCGTTCTGAAGCAGCAGGTTTAGCACCGCCGGAGGGGCGACCGTGTAGTCGATCTTCTCCTCGCGCATCTGCTTCAACAGGATCGGCAGGTCGAAGGGCTGATGCTGGATGAGGACCCCGCCCAGGAGGAGCCAGGCCACGAAGGCCGTCGATATCCCGGCCATGTTGACCATCGGGAACGGGTTGAGCAGCCGCGCGCCAGGTTCCAGATCCGCGGCGTCGGCGACTCCGAGGCCCATGATGATCCACTCGTTGTGGCTGCGCGGAACTCCCTTGGGCTGGGCCTCGGTCCCCGAAGTCCAGCAGATCGTGACCAGGTCGTCGGCGGTGATCCGCGCCGTCTTCGCCGCCCGCCGCGTCGCGTCGCGCTGCTTGGGCGAGACCGCATCCATCAGCGGCTCCAGATCCAACGCCCCTGGCGGACAGCTCTCGCCTAGGACGAAGACGTGCCGCAGCGTCGGACAACGCTCCTTCAGCGCCGTCATCATCGCGCCGTGCGCCTGCTTGCCGATGCGGTCGCAGGTGATCGCCGCCACAGCGTCGGTGCGTTCGATGATGTAGGCGAGCTCGCTCTCTCGGTACTGAACCGGCGCGGGCGTGGCGATGGCCCCCAGGCGGATGCAGGCGAGATAGGCGATGGTCAGTTCGGCGACATTGGGCAGCTGGATCGCGACCACGCTGTCTTTGGCCACGTCGTGGGCGTGCAGCACGGCGGCCAGCCTCTCCACCGCGTCGGCCACCTGTCGCCAGGTCAGCCGCTCCGCACTGCCTCCGCAAATGTCGCCGGCGTTGATTGGATCGACCAGGGCCTCGGCGTCCGGCCTCTCCCGCACATGCTTGAGGAATAGGTCGTCCAGAGTGGTGTCGCCCCACCACCCCCTGGCCTTCATCTCGCGGATGCGCGCTTCTGGAACCAGGATCATCGCTGTCGTCCTCCCTCTTGGTCCCGGCTTTGGGGATAGAGCAGGTCGCGGACTTCGCCGCGCACCACCTTGCCCACCGGGTTTCTCGGCAAGGCGTCCATGAGGTGCACGCGCTTCGGCGTCCGCACAGGGCCCAGAACGTCGCGGACGAAGGCGCGAAGGCGCTCGTCGTCGACAGCCGCACCATCCGCCGCGACCGCCGCCTCTAGCCGCTCGCCCCAGATCGGGTCCTGAAGACTGAAGGCGCAGGCTTCGCGCACGTCCGGATGACGGGTCAGCGCCGCTTCGACCTCGGCCGGATAGACGTTGTAGCCGCCGGTGATGATCATCTCCTTGGACCGTCCCAGCAGGTAGAGGCGGCCGTCGGCGTCCAGCCGCCCGATATCCCCGGTCCTCAGCCAACCTTCGTGGCGCGCCTGGGCGGTTAGACCCGGATCATCCAGGTACCAGGTGCGGGCCAGGTCTCCGCCGACCAGCACCTCACCCTCGCCCTGCTCGGCCACCTCACCAACGGCGGTCAACACACGCACCGGCGTGTTCGGGAATGGACCACCGACGGCGGCTCGGAGCGCCAGGTCCGCCATGGCCTCTGGCCCCTGCGCCGCGATCGCCATCGGCGCCTCGGTCTGCCCATAGAGGGTCGACAACACCGGCCCGAACCGATCGATCGCCTCTCCGATCTGGTCAGGAGACATCGGAGCGGCCGAATAGGTAAGCGACCGCAACCGAGGGAAGTCGGCCGGCGTGAACGACGCCTCCCGCATCAGAAGCGCGATTAGCGTCGGGGGCATGAAAGCCACGGTCGCCCGGCGCCGCAACTCCTCCAGGATCAGGATGCGATCGGACCGAGGCAGCAAGACATGGGCGCCGCCCGCAGCCAGTATCGGCAGGACGTAGTGCGACGCGCCGTGGGTCAGAGGTGCGACCGCGAGGTTCACGTCGCGGGAGGTGAAGCCATAAAAGCCCACCAAGCTGTCCAGGGCCGCGCGAGCGCTGGCCTGGCTCTGCACCACGCCTTTTGGAATCCCGGTCGAGCCGCCGGTGAACTTGATCGCGAACGGCGCATCCGCATCGTCAATGACCGGACCCGGCCGCCCGGCGGGATGCAGGCCGGCGATCCAGTCCTCGATATCCAGAGTCGGCTCCGAACCCGAACCAGCGGCGTCCGCTGACGCGGTGTCGAAGAGGGTCAGGTCCAGCCGCGCACGCTCGCGGAAGGCGCCGTTCAAGGCGGGTCCGTTTCGCGGATTCAGGGGAACCCATACTCGGTTCGCCCTCAGGGTAGCCAGATAGGCGACGACATGACGCCAGGTGTTGATCGCGCACAGTCCGATCCGAGCGGCTCCCGGCGTACGCAGGGCGAGGTCGGCGGCAGCCGCGTCGACCAAACGGTGCAGGTCCCGATGCGAGACCGTGACGTCGCCGTCGATCAGGGCCGGGCTGCCCAGCGCTTCCGATGGCGCCTGATACAGAGCGTGGATCGGGTGCGTCACGCTGCTCGCTCCAGAACCGTGACCACCGTGGCCGCCTCCTCCACCCCCAGGAAGCCCCCGCCGTTCTCAGCCACGGCGATGCGCACGCCGTCGACCTGGCGCGGACCCGCCTCGCCTCGCAACTGGGTCGTCAATTCGAAAATCTGGGCCAGGCCGGTGGCGGCGACCGGGTGGCCCTTGGCGACCAGGCCGCCGGAGACGTTCACCGGAGAATGGCCGCCCAGGGCGAAATCGCCCCGCGCCAGTCGGGTGCCGACCGAGCCGGGCTCAGCCAGCCCGAGGTTCTCGATCTGCTGGACCTCGGCATAGCTCGTGGCGTCGTGCACCTCGGCCAGGTCGACATCTCCCGGCTCGATACCTGCACGCCCATAGGCGATCGAGGCAGCCCGGCGGCCGATGTGCTGTTCCAGGTCGGCCGGATCACGCACCGAGGCGCTGACGAGAGCCATGCCCCTAATCCGCACGGCCCGGCTCCCGGCCCCGAGCCTCTCAAGGCCGCGCGGGGAACAGACCACGACGGCGGCGGCGCCGTCGCTGACCGGGGCGCACATGGCGCGGGTGAAGGGGTGGACCACCGGCTTGTCCGCCAGCACCTCATCGACAGTCATGGGCGTGTGGTACTGCGAGCGCGGGTTGTGCCGGGCCGCGGTGTGGTTCTTGGCGGCCACGCGGGCGAAGTCCGCTGGCCTCGTGCCGTATCGATCCATGTGCGCCCGCGCCTGGGCGGCGTAGAGGTCCATGAAAAGGCTGCGGTCGGGGCCTGGCTCAACTCCGCCCATGGCGCGCAGATAGGCCAGCACGCCGGCCCGGTCGTGCACGTCCGTGCCGCCTTCGAAGGCCGCGGCGACGCGCTCGGGGCGGTCAGGAAAGACCATCTTCTCGGCCCCGACCACCAGGGCGATGTCCCCTGCCCCGGCCTGTAGCCAGTGCATCGCCTGCATCAGGGCGGTGGATCCCGAAGCGCAGGCGTTCTCGACGTTGACCACCGGGATCCCGGCCAACCCAAGCGGGCGCAAGGCGATCTGGCCCCGGACGGTGTTCTGGCCCTCCAGCATGGGCTGGCGCGTATTGGCGAACCAGGCGGCCTCAATGTCGCGGACGGCCGCGCCCGCGTCGCCGAGGGCCTCGGTTACCGCTTCGGCTGTCAGGCTCTTGACGCTGTCGGCCTGCCGCTTCCCGAAAGCGGTCATGCCCACGCCGGCGATGTAGACCTCGAGCGTCACGAGGCGCTTGGCCGTCGGCGCTGCACGATCCGGAAGCGCGAGGCGACGAAGGCCAGGTCGGCGAGGCAGGCGTTGCCGGCCGGGTTCAGGCCGGTGACGTGGTAATCGCTGTAGGCCGCCGCGAAGTTGATCCACATGGCGCCGGTCAGGTTGATCGACAGATTGGCTCCCGCAGCCTCGTAAAGCGGCTCGGCCCAGGCGATGAAGTCCTCGTCGGTCGAATAGAGGTAGCTGGATATCGAACCGCGGGTGCGCGCCAGCCGCGTGGCCTCCTCGACGGCGGCACGACCCGGCCGTCGCACCAGGAACAGCACAGGGCCGAACCGCTCCTCGGCATAGAGGTCCTCGCAGCCCTCAGTCTCGACCGCGATCACCAGCGGCGTCAGGGTGCGAGCATCGGGGAACTCGGGATGGACGTAGGGGGCAGCTTCGCGCAGAACTCGCGCGCCCCAGCGCCGCTCGACCGCGCCTCGCGCCTCGGCGACCACCTTCAGGCTGATGTCGCCTTGGATCGCGCCCATGATGCCGGCGGCCTGACCCGGGTCGGCGGCGATCGCGTCGATCTCGCGCACGATCGCCACGGACATGGACTCGAACAACTCCGGCGCGATGTAGATCGCCTGCGGGCTGGTGCACATCTGGGCCGAGAAAAGGCTCGACGAGCGGGCGATGGCCCGGGCGACCGCGTCGAGGTCCTCGACGCTTTCGATGACGACGCTGTTCACGCCGGCCGTCTCGGTGAACAGCAGCTTGCCGGTGACTGTCCGCTCCAGATGGCCGCCGTAGCGAGGGCTCCCTGTGAAGTCGATGATCTGGACGTCGGGATGATCGACCAGACGGCCGGCGACCGGATCGGCCAGGGTGTCGACGGCCAGGGTCAACAGGTTCGGATCGAAGCCGTGCTGCGCCAGCACCTCGCGGCAGGTCTCGACCACCAGAGCCATCGGCAGGACGGCGATCGGGTGAGGCTTGACGATCACTGGATTGCCGGTCGCCAGGCTCGCGAACATGGCTGGATAGGCGTTCCAGGTCGGGAAGGAAGCGCAGCAGATCACCAGGCCGACGCCGCGCGGAACCAGCCGATAGGTCTTCTCCAGCGCCACGGGCTGACCAGCGAAATCCCGCCTGTATTCGGCCGAGGGGGTTACATCGCGCATGGCCTTGGCGGCATAGGCTAGCGCCTCGATGCCGCGGTCCAGGGCGTTGGGCCCGGAGCCCGAGAAGGCCTGGGTGAAGCTCTGCCCCGCCACGTGCATGACGGCGTGCGCCATCTCGAAGTTCCGGTCGTAGAGCCGCTCGGCCATCTCCAGGCACAGGGCGAGCCGCAGGTCCGGATCGGCGCGGGCCCAGGCCGGCAGAGCGTCCATGGCGGCCGCGACCAGGGCCTGAGGGTCACAGGCAGCATAGGTGATGCCCAAGGCCTTGCCGGTGAAGGGAGAGACCTCTTCCCCGACTTGGTCGACGACGCCCGGTTGGCCGAGCCCGAAAGCCTTCCCCAACCGTGCCTCGAAGGCGGCCTTGCCCGCGACGGGCTTTTCCGGCCCGTGGATCTTGCTGGATGGCGAGTCTTTGAACGGGCTCCAGGCGCGGCGCGTCCGCACCGCCTCGATCGCTGCGTCCAGAGTCGGCGCATGGCGCACGACCAGGGTGCGACGTCGCTCGTCCAGGGGAGAGGCCGACCCGTCCATCAGCCCATCCGCTCCACGACCATGGCGGAGCCGACGCCCTGGGCCCCGGCCGCCACGACCAGGCCATAGCGGCCTTCGCAGGCGTCCAATGCGTCGAGCAGCGACGATAGCAGGATGGCGCCGGTGGCGCCCATGGGATGGCCCTTGGCAAGATGGCCGCCGCCAACATTGACCTTCTCCGGGTCCACGTGTTCGCGCAGGAACTTCACGATGGTGACGGCGAAGGCCTCCATGAACTCAATGCGGTCCATGTCCGCGAGCGTGAGCCCGGCTTGGACCAGCACCCGGTCCATCGCGGCGAAACCAGCTGTCAGCGAGGCCTCGGGATCGCCGCCGGCCTCGGCGTACGCGACCACCCGGGCCCGCGCCCCCTGGGCGTCACTGGTGACCAGGGCCAGGGCGGCGCCATCGCACATCGGCGGGGCGTGGGCGACGGTATGGCGATGATCGATCTTCCGCCGGTCGAGCGCCTCGGCGTATTGCTCCGCCAGCAGGGCGAAGGCCGGCTCCATCGCCGCGAGGCTCTCGGCCGTGGTGGAGGCGCGGGCCGGCTCCTCGCGATCGAGCCCGTTCAGCGGGATGCGGGAACGGGTGAGCGCCGTTCCCTCCGCAGCCGCCGTGCGTTGCTGCGACCTCAGAGCCGCTGCGTCCATCTCCTCGCGGCTGACCCCGACATCCTCCGCCAGCCGATCGGCGGCCAAGGCGACGGGGATATATCGGGTCCGGCGGGGGAAGCTGGCGTCTTCGTAATAGTCCGCTCGGTCGCCCATAAAGGGCACGCGCGACATCATCTCCACGCCGCCAGCCAGGGCGGTCCTGATCCCGCCAGCCTCCACCAGTGCGGCCGCCTGACCGATCGCCGTCAAGCCAGAGACGCAAAAGTTGTTCAGGCTGAAGGCGAAGGCCTCATCCGGTAGGCCGGCGTGCAGCTTCGACACCAGAGCGACATTGCCCCCCTGGGCGCCCACCTGTCCGACCGCGCCCAGGATCAGCGCCTCAGCCTTGCGCGCCTGGCCGCCATTGCGTTCATCGAGCGCGTCAATCAGGCCCTCCACCAGTTCGTGCGGTTTCAACGTCGCCAGGCCGCCATCGGGCCGCGCCTTAGCGCGGGGCGTGCGAACGGCGTCGCGGATATAGGCCTGCATGGCTGCTCCTCAGGCCGCGATCTGGTCGCCCGGCGCCCATGTGCCGTGGAACCCGGCAGGCACCCGAACCGGCAGGAGCACGCGAGCCAGCGGGCCGGCGGCGATGTCCTTGGCGTCCAGCACAACGACCTCGGACTTGCCGCTCGCCTCGTCGGTGGTGAAGGCGACGACATACCCGTCGTCCTCGTCCCGCGCCCCGATGCGCGGCGCGAACGCGGGTTCGGAGCCGCCGACGCCGTCGGCGAAGTCGAACGTCTGCGCCGCGCCGCTGGTCAGGTCGTATTTGATCAGGCCCTTGAACCGCTGGAGCTCCTGCCTGGCCATGGCGACGTGATAGGACCAGCGCGTCGGACGACCGGTGTAGTCCAGGTTCACCACGGGGAACTCGCCGATGCGGTCGTCCAGCTGTCGCTTCTTCACCTCCCCCGTGACCATGTTCATGCGCCACTCGACCGGCACGGCGTTCAGCGCCAGGACGTTGACCATTGACGCATAGGGTCCGTAGGCCGGGTTCGGAGGATAGCCGTTCGGCGTCATCATGCAGGCGGTCATCACCACCTCGTCGCCATCCTCCCAGGCGTTGACCACGTGGTAGATGTAGCAGGTCTCGGTCTCGAACCAGCGGACGTCGGACCCGTTGCCATCCTTGCGAACCACGCCGAAGCGCGCGGGCTGGTCGGCCACCTTGATCTGCCACATCCGATTGCGGAGGCCGGACTCGGTGAAGATCACCGGCAGGTCGTGCAGGATGATGTAGTTGCGGGTCAGGCCCATGTCGTGGGGCAGGCGGGGCCCCGGTAGATCGACCTTCTGAAAGTTCGTCAGGTTGTTCTGGGCGTCGACGACCCCGAAGCTCATCCAGGGCTCGTATAGGGAATAGTCGAAGAAGCAGAACTCGCCGGTTTCCGGATCCACCTTGCCATGGGCGGACACATGACGGGGCAAGGCGCCGCCGAAGGTCTCCTCGCCGAGCGTCTCAAGGGTGCGCGCGCTCACGCGGACCGGCTTCCCCGAGATGTACCACAGCGCCATCAGGGAGCCGTCGTGGAACACCAGGTCGGTGTTCGCGGTATCCTTGTAGACGAGCTCGCCCCGCCCCGGCTTCCCATGCGCGGAGGGCAGAAGGACGCCGCCGGCGCCACAGTCTCCCCCAGCCTGCTCGGTCACGAAGTCCGCGGTTCGGACGTACCGGTTCCGGTACTCCGCCTTGCCGTTCTCGAAATAGATGGCGTGGACCATCCCGTCGCCGTCGAACCAGTGGTGCGGTCCTGTCGGCGCTTGGCGCGGATTAGGTCCATTCCGGACGAAAGCGCCGTGAAGATCGCGGGGAATCTCACCGATCACGGGCAGATCCAGCGCCGTCGTCTCCGTCGCTACCGGCTCGTACAGCCCCTGCAGGTAAGGATTCAGCAGGTTGAGACCACTGAGCTCTCCCGTCTCGATGCGTTTCGCCACGCCGGCGTCATCCGCCATGTCCGTCTCCTAAACCTGCTTCGGCATCGTATGAGAGGAAGGTATCTTAACGCAAGTCACCGGGAGGCCATCGCGGCGGCTTCGCGGCGAGAAAGGCCTCGAACGCCGCATTGCCGTCGGGCGGCATGGACCACTCCGCGAGGTCGAGCAGCGCCTCGGTGGCGGCGCTCAACTGCGTCGGCGCGGGATCGGGTCCGACCTCGAGCCCCATGTTCTCGATACGCACGGCCCGCCGCACGCGCCCCGCCCCGGCGACCAGGGTCTCGCCGTTGAGCGGGCATTCCGGCGAAACCAGCCAACTCACGATCGGGGCGACGGCTTCAGGGGGAACCGCTTCCGCTACCGGGTGCGGCAAATAGCCTTCGGTCATCCCGGTCAGGGCATAAGGGGCGATGGCGTTCGCCTTGACGTCCCGCGACGCGCCCTCCAGCGCCAGAACCCGCATGAGTCCGACCAGGGCGGCTTTCGAGGAGGAGTAGGCCGCCATTCCGTGGACCCCATGCAAGCCGGCAGCCGAGGTGGTGATGACGATGCGGCCGCCCCCCTGCTCACGCATGTGACGGTAGATCGGCAGGGTCACGTTGAGCGTGCCGAAGAAATTGACCTCGAAGACGCTGCGGAACTCCGCCATCGTCTGCTTGTGCAGAGACTTGGCCTCAGGAACTCCGGCATTGTTGACCAGGCCGTCCAGTCGACCGAACGCCCGTAGCGCCGCGTCCAGCAGCTGAGCGCCGGCGTCATCCGCCTCGACCGACAGCGGACAGGCCGCCGCGCGCCCACCGCGCGCCACGATCTGCGCCACGGCCGCCTCGGCCGATCCAGGTTCTCCTGCGGGTCGAGCTCTGGTGCTCACCACCACAGAGGCGCCTCGGCTAGCCAGGTCCAGCGCATAGGCCAGACCCAAGCCACGGCCCGCCCCCGTTACGGCCACGACCGCACCGCTCAGTTCACCCTCGGTCATGCACACTCCACACTTGCGTAGAAAGACTTGCAAAGCTGGTCTGTTGGCGCAAGTCTCCCCGAGGAGCTTCCGATCAACGGAGGCCGATAGGAAGGGCGTCACATCATGAAGAGCACACTACGCGCGGCGTCCGTCGCCGTTCTCGCGCTGGCGGCGGGCCTCTACGCTGATCCGGTCCTGGCCCAGGAAGCGTCGCAGGAACCCTCGGCGGCCCTCGACGATGTCGTGGTCACCGCGCAGCGTCGCGAGCAGAGCCTGCAGGACGTGCCGATCGCCGTCACGGCCTTCAGCGAGGAAACGCTGGAAAGGACCGCAGCCACGGGCATCCAGGACATCGCAGGCAAGGCCCCGGGCGTCACCCTGACCCAGTTCAACATCGGTGAGCCCCAGCTCTACATTCGCGGCGTCGGGACCACGAGCGACTCCGCCGCCAGCGACCCGTCGATCGGGGTTTCGATCGACGAAGTGTCGATCGGCCGCGCCGGCGCCAGCGCGCTTGCCTTTCTCGACCTTGCCCGCGTGGAAGTGCTGCGCGGTCCGCAAGGCACGCTTTACGGCCGCAACGCGTCTGGCGGCGCACTGAACATCTACACGAACCGACCCGCCTTCGAGGACTCCGCTCTCCTGACGGCGCGCATCGGCAGCTTCGAGGAGTATGGCGTCGAGGGGGTGGTGAACGGCCAGCTCACCGACACGGCCGCCGTCCGCGTCGCCTTCCGCTACAATCAGAACGAAGGCTACGCCGAGTACGCCCCGACGGGCGAGGGCCTAGAAGGCGGGGTGCAGTGGGGAGCGCGCGCGTCGGTTCTCAAGAACGCCGGCGCATGGACCATGCTGGGTCAGCTGGACTTCTCTCAGGACGAGATGGACGGCCACGCCCGCATACCGGTGACCGCATCCGCGACCGCTCCGGCCTTCGTCGCGCTGATCAACTCGCTCCGCGGCGGCCTCGGCGTGCGCGAGAGTTTCTCCTCGCCGGTCAACTTCCAGGATCGGACCAACTGGGGCCTGACGGGTCGCCTGGAGCGCGCGGGCGACGCCTTCGACTTCGTGTCCCTGACCTCCTACCGCGACAACGATTACGACTGGCGCGACAATCTGGGGGGCCTGACCTTCCCGGCCTTCCCGCTGCTGGTGGACGACCAGGCCTCGGAGAACGCCCGTCAATTCAGTCAGGAGTTCAGGCTGACTTCGACCGCGGGTTCGCCCGTCAGCTGGGTGGCCGGCCTCTACTTCTTCAATGAGGAGGTGGAGCGGTCTGAGCGGTTCCGCGTCGGCACGGCTCTGCCGATCGCTCCGCCGAACTTCGGCGGCGACGTCACCTTCTTCCAGGACGCCACCAACACCAGCTACGCAGCGTTCGGCCAAGCGGACATTCCGTTTGGCGACATCTGGGAGCTGACCCTGGGCGCACGCTGGACGCACGATGACCGCGAGGTACGCCAGGCTGCGGTTGACAACGAAGGCGGGTTGAACGCGCCCCCAGGCATCCCCCTGGGGCCGGGTGGAACGCCGTACAACGTCAACGCCGACGCCAGCTTCGAGGAACCGACCTGGAAGGTCGCTCTGTCGGTTGAACCGGTCGAGGACGTGCGCCTCTACGCCAGCTACGACCGTGGCTACAAGGCCGGCGCCTTCCCGTCGGCGGCCCAGACGGGCGCCCAGGCCGCGACGCCGTTGCGCTCTGAACTGCTGGATAACTATGAGGTTGGCCTGAAATCGACCCTGCTGGACGGCCGACTGCGCTTCAACGCCGCCGCGTTCCGGCTGGAGTACGACGACCTGCAGGTCTACGAGCTGCTCGGCCTAACGCTGGTCACGTCGAACGCCCAGGCCGAAGTCGACGGCTTCGAGATCGAGACGGCCTTCGCGGTGAGCTACAACATCACCGTGGGCGGTTCGTACACTTCGCTCGACGCCCACTTCACGTCAGACGCGGTGTCGGGTGCGTTGGTGCTTCCCTATGAGGGCAATATCCTGCCGCGCTCGCCGGAGAGCCAGTACACGCTCTACATCGACAGCGAGTGGGACGTGGGTGGCGGCGTTCTCGCGGCGCGGGCCGACTACCAGTGGACTGACGATTTCTACTTCGACCCATCCAACAACCCCGAGGTCCTGTCGGAGGCGCACGGCCTGCTCAGCGCCTACGCCTCCTGGGAGGCCCCGAACGGCCTCAAACTGGCGGTGTATGGGAAGAACCTGACCGACGAGGAATACCAGACCCACATCATCAAGAACGTGGGCATCGGATTCAGCGTCTTCGGCGCGCCCCGCTCGTTCGGGGTGGCGCTCAGCAAGCGGTTCTGATCGGTCGCGGCGCGGGCTCAGGCTCGCGCCGCCTCCATTTCCCAACGCACGCCGCGCGGATCCAGGCGGCGGCCGGTCTTCAAATCGCAGACGACCGGCGTGATGGGCTCTCCCGAACGGCCATCGACGAGGTGGAGTGGCGCGCCCTCCGGGCACAGCCAGCGCTCGCTCCACCCATGCATCGCCATGATGATCGGGTAGAGGTCCCGCCCGGCGTCTGTCAGCCGATATTCGAACCTGGCCGGGGCTTTCTGGTAAAGCCGCCTCTCCAGCACCCCATGCAGAACCATCCGGTTCAGCCGGTCGGCCAGGATATTGGTGGCCACGCCAAGCGCCTCGTGGAGTTCGTCGAAGCGCCGCAGACGGAAATAGGCCGCCGCCAGCACGGCCCAGCTCCAGTAATCGCCCATGATGTCGGTCGACCGGTCGATGATCGGCCGATCCGTCTCCATCGGCCGTGTGCGACGCCGCCGCGAAGTCGGCGGCGCGATCGGCGTCAATCCCTCTCCCGCAACCCACGTGACGTTGTGGGCGTCCAGCGGCCGCCCGCCCTCGTGGTCGAATACCGCGGGTGTCAGCCTTGCACCGCTCGACCGGTCAAAGAAGGCGAGAGCGTAGCGCTCCTGCAGCGGCGACCGGGCCCACCGGCGCTCCCACAGACCCTGCATCACCGCGACCCCGAACATGTCGAGCCCCATCTCGGTCAGGCGGTACTCCAGGCGGCTGGAGGCGTCGCTGGCAGGCCGCTGCTCCAGCAGGCCTGCCTCCACCAGGCGATTCAGCCGGTCGGTCAGGACGCTGCGCGGCATGCCCAGCCGCTCGCGCCAGATCGAGAACCGTCGCACCCCGTAGAAGGCCTCGCGCAGGATCAGCTGCGTCCAGGCGTCGCCCGTGACCGCGAACGCCCGCGCCACCGGATTGCCCATGATGAGCGCGCGCAGACTGGGCGGATCGACAGGTGCAAGGTCCAACTGCGGCACGCGGTTAACTAGCATGACGGACCGCCCCCAAATCAACAGCCGGCCGATTTCCCTCCCGTCGTCGATCGGGCCGGGCGGGCGGTCTCAATTCGCGTAACGATGGCGCTTGAGGCCGAGCATTGGGTGGCCATGAAACCTACCATGCGGCAACGGAAGGGCTGGGGAGGCCGGATGCATGACTGATTTCCGAAGGTCGCGTCTGACACTTGCGACGGGCTCCGCACTTGCCGCCGCGGCGTGGTTGGGCGGATGCGCCGGCATCCTCGTACGGACATCGAACGAATGCGTTTCGCCACCCTTGGGCGAGACCAAACTCTATCTGCGCGGCGCCATGAACGGCTGGGGCGTGGCGGAGGATTACGCCATGGCTTGGGACTGCGACGCCTATGCGGTGACCAGCGAGCTGGCGGGCGTGCAGGACTTCAAAATCTCCGACGCTGCCTGGTCCGACGCCTACACCTTCGCTTCGCCGAAGGGTCTGGAGCCGACCGGACACGGCCCACTGGTTCCGGTCGGTCGCGCCTCCGAGGGAGCGACCGACAACCTGAGGGTCAGGTTCGACGGCTGGAGCACGCTGCGGCTGAGCGTCTCGGACGATCAGCCGAGTCTGACGGTGACCAGGGGCGCGCCGCGTCTGGAGCCTCTGTCGGACCCTCGGGCGCGCGGCCTGCGCCACGACAGTCGGGACGTCCGCCACAGGTCGCCGTTCGGCGCTGTCCCGGAGGGGACGGAGATCGCCTTCGCTCTGGATGCGCCGCCGGCGGTCGATCGCGCCGTTCTCGTGGTGGAGCGGCGTCGGCTCGAGGGCAATCAGGAGGTTCTGGCGTACGAAGAGCCTGAGCGCATTCCACTGACGAAGAATGCGGACAGCCGCTGGACCGGGCGCCGGACATTCGATGCGCCCGCGATCTATGGCTACTGGTTCGAGGTGGAGATCGAGGGCCGGCGATTCGTCTACCAGAACAACTCCGCGCCAATCTATTGGACGACCGAGCGCGGCGCCAACGGCGAGGGCGTCGCCACGGACGCGCCGGACGATCCCGGCCAGATCCGCCGGTTCCGCCTGACGGTCCACGCCCGCGATCACGCCGTGCCCGAATGGGCGCAGCAGGCTATCTGGTACTACATCTTCCCCGAGCGTTTCCGGAACGGCGATCCGACCAACGACCGGCGCCCAGGAGAAGGCGTCTTCCCGCACGTGCCGGTGGAGGTTCGCGCCAACTGGACCGACCGGCCGTTCCGCCCTGGCTCCGGCGACGGCTCGGACGAGCGGGGCAGCAACGACTTCTTCGGCGGTGACCTGGCCGGCATCACCGAGAAGCTCGACCACATCGCCGACCTGGGGGCGACGGCCCTTTACATGACCCCGATCTTCACGGCGGCCAGCAACCACAAATACGACACGGCTGACTATCTAAACGTCGATCCGTCCTTTGGGACAACCGCCGATTTCGAACGCCTGACCGAGGAGGCGGCGCGGCGAGGCATACGGGTGATGGTCGACGCCTCATTCAATCACACCGGACGCGACAGTCTCTATTTCGACCGTTACGCCCGGCACCCTACCCTGGGGGCGCTTGAAGGCGGGGAGTTCCAGCCCGACAGCCCCTACGCCGACTGGTACCGGGTCGATCCGGACGCCGCCGATCCCGAGGATCGGTACGTCGGCTGGACCGGCGCGAAGGATCTGCCCGAGTTGAACGAGGCGTCGCCGGCATTCCGGGACTTCGTCTTTGGCGATCCGGACGCGGTCACCGAGACATGGCTGGACCGTGGGGCGACCGGATGGCGCATGGACGTGGCCCCCTGGGTCCCGGACGACTTCTGGCGCGCCTGGCGCCCGGCCGTGAAAGCGCACGATCCGAACGCGCTCACCATCGCCGAGGTCTGGTTCGACGCCTCGAAATACCTGCTGGGCGACGCCTTCGACGGCACGATGAACTACATCTTCCGCAACGCCGCGCTCGACATCGCGGCGGGTGGGAACGTGGCCACGGCCTATCGCAACATCGAACTGATGCGGGAGCTCTATCCGCCGGCCTCGCTGCGCGCGTCGATGAACCTGCTGTCCACCCATGATACGGCGCGCAGCCTGTGGCTGCTGGGGGATCATGGAACGGACCCGGACAGGGCCGCGGAGGCCCGCCGCCGCTATCGTCTGGCGGTGCTGATGCAGGTCGCCTGGCCCGGCGCGCCGACCGTCTTCTACGGGGACGAGGTGGGGGTGACCGGCGGCGACGACCCCGACAACCGCCGCACCTTCCCATGGGCGGACCAGGGCGGCCGGCCCGATCCGGCCATGCTCGCCGACATACGCCGGCTGATCGCCCTGCGACGAGAACATCCGGTGCTGGCGATGGGCGACCTCGGACCTCCGCTCCACGCCGATGAGACCACGGTGGTGGCGACGCGAAGCCAGAAAGACGCCGTCGCTCTGATCGCCATCAACAACGCCGAGACCGAGCGAACGCTGGAGGTCTCCGTGCCGCCGGAATTCCGCGGCCGGGTCTTCGTTGACGCCGTCACCGGCCAGATGGTCCGAGCCGACACGGCGATCAGCCTGACACTCCCACCCCTGTTCGGAGCGGTCCTGGTCTCGACTGACGGAGCTCGTTGACGCGTCCGAATGACCCTCGCGCGGTCAGGCCTGACGGCGCACCAGACGGCCGTAATCCTCCATCAGGCCCAGGCTGAGGTCCCCCGGTGTGAAGGTGTATTCGCCGACTTCCGAGACGGGAGTGACCTCCGCGGCCGTGCCGGTCAGGAAGCATTCGGTGAAGGTCGAGAGCTCTTCCGGCCGGATATGGCGAACCACGACCTCGATGCCCTTGGCCTGCGCCATGGCGATCACCGTCTGGCGGGTGATCCCGTCCAGGATGGCGTCGATCGGCGGCGTGTGGATCACGCCGTCCTGGACGAAGAAGACGTTGGCGCCCGTCGCCTCGGCCACATAGCCGCGCCAGTCGAGCATGAGGGCGTCCGCATAGCCGCGCTTCTCCGCCGCCGTCTTGGACATGGTGCAAATCATGTAGAGGCCGGCCGCCTTGGCCGCCGACGGGGCGGTGGCGGGATCCGGGCGGCGCCACTTCGCCCACTCGAGCCGGATGCCCTTCTTCTTGATCTCGGGGTCGAAGTAGGACGGCCAGTCCCAGACGGCGATGGCCACGTGGGTCTTGTTGTTGATCGCCGTGACGCTGACCTGCTCGGGCCCGCGATAGGCCAACGGCCGGACGTAACAATCCGACAGGCCCATCTTCGCACAGGTGTCCTTGCAGGCCTGATCGATCTCCGCCACGCTATAGGGAAGGTCGAAATCCAGCAGATTGGCCGAGCGCTCCAGCCGCTGGCTGTGCTCGGTCAGCTTGAAGATTTCGCCGCCGTACATACGCTCACCCTCGAACACCGACGAGCCGTAGTGCAGGGCATGGGTCAGAACGTGCGTCTTCGCTTCCCGCCAGGGCACGAAATCGCCGTCCATCCAGATCCAGCCGTCACGATCGTCGAAAGGAACGAAGGCCATTGAACAAGGTCTCCTGGCTACAGATCGGCCTTAGAGCCGCCGACGCCGCTCAGGTCAACGGCGCGCGCCCGCTCGGGTTCGATGGAGGCGGCGCTTGAGCGGCCGTTCGGGACCCGTCGCGGGGCCGGGCGTCGGCCGGCATCTGCTGATCGTCGACGACGACGACCGCATCCGCGAGCTGCTGAAGGAATTCCTGGCGCGCGAGGGCTATCGCGTGACCGGCGCGGCCCACGCGGCGGCGGCGCGGCGTCTGATGGAGCTGATCGAATTCGATCTGGTGATCCTGGACGTCATGATGCCCGGCGAGAGCGGGTTGGACCTGACGACCTGGGTCCGCAACAAGGCGCAGCTGTCTCGCACCCCGGTCATGCTGCTGACCGCCAGGGGCGAGCCGAATGACCGGATCGAGGGGCTGAGCCGGGGCGCCGACGACTATATGTCCAAGCCGTTCGAGCCGCGCGAACTGGCCCTGCGCGTCGACGCCATCCTGCGCCGGACCGGGACCAAGCCGGTGGCGCCGCGCGAGATCCGGTTGGGATCGGCCATGTTCGACATGGAGCGGCTGGAGCTGACCCGGGACGGCGCCCCCATGCGCCTGACCGAGGCGGAGGCTCAGTTGCTGAAGACTCTGGCGCTCAACGCCCACGCGCCGGTCGAACGGATTGACCTGTCGCCCGACACCGCCGACATCACCGGCCGCGCCGTCGACGTGCAGGTCACCCGCCTGCGCCGTAAGCTCGAGGCCGACCCGAAGAACCCGCGCTACCTGCAGACGGTGCGGGGCGTCGGCTATATGCTGGCCCCGGATTGATGGGCGGCGTGCCCTCAAATTCTCCCCCATTGGGGGAGGGGGACCATGCGGAGCATGGTGGAGGGGGCCCCGACTACGGCTGGTGTGTGCGGCTTACCCCCTCGCCCGCTTCGCGGTCCCCCTCCCCCATTGGGGGAGGATCATGAGGTTGCGCCCCCTGCCCGTTCTCGGCCGGTTCCTGAAGCGACGGCTGCCAACGACGCTGTGGGGGCGGTCGCTGCTGATCATCGTCATTCCCGTGCTGATCATGCAGGGGGTGGTGACCTGGGTCTTCTTCGACGCCCACTGGCGTACGGTGACGGCTCGCCTGTCCGATGGACTGGCCGGGGACGTGGCCTGGGCGGTCGAGAGCTATCGCGACGATCCGACGCCCCGGAACCTGGAGGTCCTGACGCAGCGCGCTCAATCCTCCATGCAGCTGTCGATCGCGCTACGGGAGGGCCAGTCGCTGCCGGAGGGACGTAGGCGCGGGCCGATCGGGGTCATCGACCGCACGCTGGAAGAGGCCTTGGCGTCGCGGCTCGATCAACCCTTCTGGTTCGACACCACCCGATACCCCGCATTCATCGACATCTGGGTCGAGGCCCCCGGAGGCGCCTTGAGGATCATCGCGCCCCGCGAGCGGGCGGTCGCGACCCAGGCGCACATCTTCGTCCTGTGGCTGATGATCGCGACGGCCCTGCTGATGTCCGTCGCCATCCTGTTCATCCGCAATCAGGTGCGCGCCATCGAGCGGCTGGCCGAGGCGGCGGAGGCTTTCGGACGCGGGGAAACCGTTCCCCGCTTCAAACCGCACGGCGCGCGAGAGGTGCGTCAGGCGGCCCAGGCCTTTTTGGACATGCGCGACCGCATCCAGCGGCACATCGAGCAGCGGACGGCCCTGCTGGCCTCCGTCAGCCACGACCTGCGGACGCCCCTCACCCGGCTGCGGCTGGAGCTCGCCCTGGCGCCGGCCTTCAAGCGCCAGGCGGCGATGAAGGGCGACCTCGACGAGATGGAGCATATGATCGACGAGTACTTGGCCTTCGCGCGCGGCGAGGCCGGGGAGACGCGCGAGACCGTCCCGCTCCACGACCTGCTGCGGGTGGCTGGTGAGGACGCGAAGCGGTCGGGGGCCGAGGTCGAGATCCAGGCGCCAGCCGGGCTCACCGCCTCGATCCGGCCGCTGGCCTTCAAGCGGGCGCTGGCGAACCTGGCGGGCAATGCCGCGGCCCACGGGGATCGGGTGCGGCTGTCGGCGCGCCCCCTGCCCTCGGGCGGAGTGGAGCTCGCGGTCGAGGACGACGGACCGGGCATCCCCGACGAACTGCACGAGGAGGCGTTTCGGCCCTTCTCGCGGCTGGACGCCTCGCGCAACCAGAACCGCAAGGGGGTCGGGCTGGGCCTGGCCATCGCGCGGGACGTCGCGCGCGGACACGGCGGCGACATCACCCTGGGACGCAGCGACCTGGGCGGCCTGCGCGCCCTGATCCGCCTGCCCGGCTGACCCCTAGCGGAACGCCCATGAAGAGCGCATCTTCGTGTCCGACAGGGGTGTCGAACCGAGAGATGATCATGCGCAAGATCGCATTCCTGGCCCCGCTGGCCCTGACCCTGGCGGTCGTCGGCGGCGCCCACGCCCGCATCCAGGCCCCCGAGGTCCACGTCGTCATCGGCGGCGACCTGATCGAGGAGGCCGAGGAGATCGGCATGCGCGACGTGGACGCCCAGGCCACGCGCCTGCAGGAAAAGGTCAGCCGGGCCCTGGCCCGCACCCCGGGCCTGGAGGGCGCGCGGGTCGAACTGACCCTGACCGACCTCAAGCCCAACCGCCCGACGATGGAACAGGCCTCGCGCCGGCCCGGCCTGTCGGTCATAGACAGCCGCTCGATCGGCGGCGCGGCGGTCGAGGGCGAGCTCATCACCGCCGACGGCCAGAGGCTGCCGGTGCGCCTGTCGCGCTATTCGACGAGCATCCAGGAAGTCTACGGACATACGACCTGGCAGGATGCCGACCGCGCCTTCGATTTGATCGCCCGGCGGATCAGTGAGGGCCGGCTGACCGCGCGATAACCCGATCTTCCGCTCATCCCGAGCGCGGGGAGAGCAGGAATTGGGCAGGCTGCTCAGCTTTCAAATTTCGGAAGACAGCTCCAGCGCGCGGGCCAGGGCCGCGTCGACGGCGGCGCGAACGGCGTCCCCCATGCCGGCCGCGGCGAGGGCCCGAAGGCCGGCCTCGGTGGTGCCGCCCGGCGAGGCCACCTGGGCGATGAGGGCCTGCAGCGACTGATCCCCCCCGGTCCCGGCCGCGGCCGAGCGCAGGACGCCGCGCGCCAGGCGGGTCGCGTCGTCGGGGCTCAGGCCCACGGCGACGCCCGCCTCGGCCAAGGCCTGGATGAAGGCGAAGACATAGGCGGGACCCGAACCCGAGACGGCGGTGGCGGCGTCGATCAGCGCCTCCTCGTCCAGATCGACGACGTCGGAAATGCGATCGAACAGGGCATGAGCGACGACGCGGTCGCCGGTCGAGCCGCTCCAGCAGGAAGCGATACCCTGGGCGGCGGCGACCCCGGTGGTCGGCATGACGCGGGCGATTGGACGGGCCTCGAACGCCCCGGACAGTTGGGCCGAGCGCACGCCGGCCATCACCGAGAGGATGACGGCGTCGGCGCGCAGGTATTCAATCAGCGGCCCGGCCGCCTCACGCCACTTCGCCGGCTTGACAGCTAGGACCACGGCGTCGGCCTCGGTTAAGGCTTCGAGCGGCGGATTGATCCGAGCGCCCTCGGCTCGCGCGGCCTCGGCGGAGGCCTTTTTGGACGGCGTCAGGATGATCAGGCGATCCATGGCGATCGCACCGGTCAGCCGCCAGCCGTCGAGGATCGCCGAACCCAGTCGGCCGCAGCCGATCAGGGCGACGGTATCGGTGATGGTCTGAGCCACGGCGTCAGGCCGTGCCGACGGTCTCGAACAGACAAGCGTCGATGGCGGCCTGCGGGCTCTTGGCGCCGCGGATCATGAAGTCGAAGGCGGGGTAATAGCGGTCCGCCGCCTCGACCGCCGCGTCGATCATGGACGCGGCCTGGGCCAGCGTCGGGCGCTCGCCATGCGGCAGGGCCAGCGAATGGCGGAAGACGATCTCGCCGTCCTCGGACCAGACCTCGAAATGGCCCATCCAGGTCCGCTGATTGATCAGGGAGACCATCTCATAGGCAGCCGGACGCCGGCGCTTGTTGGCCCGCAGATCCAGCGCACAGCACAGTTGCAGGCAGTCGCCCTCGGGCCGCCAGGCGAACCACAGTTCGTAATCCCTCCAGTCGCCGGCGAGCGAAAAGGCCAGGTCGCCGTCGTCGGTGCGATCGAAGGGCAGGTTCTCGGCCGTCAGCACATGCTCGACGACATCAAGCGGGTCGGCCGGGACATCAACCTCTTCCGGTCTGACAACATCCATCAGGAGAACCTGGCCTTTCGGGAACCCGCCCGCGACTCGCGGCGAGTGGTCGGACGGTAGGCGTGTTCGCAGATTCGGCTCAACCGGCTGCGTCCCCGGGGGGAGTTCCGGCCGGGCCCGTTCCCGTGGTTGGGTTGGAAACCGCTTTCAGCGCGGCGATCTCGGCGCGCAGGGCGGCGATCTCGGCTTTGAGCGCATCGAACTCGTCGCGGCGAACGAGGTCCAACTCGGCCGCCATGCGGTCGGTCTGGGCCCGGAAGGCGGACTTGGCCTCTTCGCCCGCCGCCTGGGCCAGGCCCATGGCTCCGGTGGTCAGCTTGGCGAACTCGTCCAGGATCGGGTTCTTGGTCTGCATCGGGTTCTTCCCTGCCCGGCGAACGGGCGACGTTTAAGCGAGGGTTGACCTATATGGTGAACGAAAGGTTGCCGGGCCACCATGTCCTCCCGGTCGCGGCGCGACAGGCGGAGGAGGACGGTTCACAAACCTCGCGACGGACGCGGCGACGCTTGCTAAATCCGATGGAAACCAAGCCTGAGGCGTTTCGTGGTCTTTCCCGAGTTCGATCCCGTCCTGGTCCAGCTAGGACCGCTGCCGATCCGTTGGTACGCGCTGGCCTATGTCGCCGGCATCGTGCTGGGCTGGTGGTACGCCTCCAAGCTGGCGAAGGCCGAGGCCGTCTGGGCGCCCGCCCGGCCGCCGGTGACGACGCGGCAACTGGACGATCTGGTGCTGTGGATCACTCTCGGCATCATCCTGGGCGGTCGGTTCGGATACGCCCTGTTCTACAAGCCCGCGATGTTCGCCCAGCTGTTCACCGGCGACAGCCTGGCGGAGCGGCTCGAGCTGTTCCAGCT
Source organism: Pseudomonadota bacterium (assembly GCA_023386645.1). Classification (GTDB taxonomy): domain Bacteria; phylum Pseudomonadota; class Alphaproteobacteria; order Caulobacterales; family Caulobacteraceae; genus Brevundimonas. The sequence goes on along the minus strand of JAEWJI010000026.1, from coordinate 25,670 downwards.
GTGGACCGGGGGCATGAGCTTCCACGGCGGATTCCTGGGCGTGGCCCTGGCCATCGCCTGGTTCGGACGCAAGGAGCGGGTGAACCTTCTCAGCCTTGGGGATCTGGTGGCGCCGGTCGTTCCGTTGGGTCTCTTCTTCGGGCGGATCGCCAACTTCATCAACGGCGAGCTGTGGGGCCGGGTGACCGACGTGCCGTGGGCCGTGCGGTTCTGCAACGCCCGCATCGAGGAGATGTACGGCTACTGCCCCGCTGGCGACGAACCGCGCCATCCCAGCCAGCTGTACGAGGCGGGACTGGAGGGGATCGTCCTGTTCCTGATCCTGTGGCTGGCGGTCTGGAAGCTGAAGCTGTTGTCCAAGCCGGGCTACGTGACCGGCCTGTTCCTGGTCGGCTACGGCCTGTCGCGGGCGCTGCTGGAGACGGTGCGCCAGCCCGATGTGGGGCTGGACCAGATGCCGCTGGGCCTGACCATGGGGATGATCCTGTCGATCCCGATGATCATCGTCGGCGGCTGGCTGGTCTGGCGGGCCTGGTCGCGGCCGCCGGTCCGCGCCTGAGGCGGCTGTGAGTCTGAAGGACCGGCTGGTTCGCGACATCCGCGAGGGCGGCCCCATCAGCGTGGCGGAATACGTCACCCGCTGCCTGCACGATCCGTCGGACGGCTACTACGCCACCCGCCCCTCGCTGGGGCCCGGCGGCGACTTCATTACCGCGCCCCTGGTCAGCCAGATGTTTGGAGAGCTGATCGGCCTCTGGGCGGTCGAAACCTGGATGCGGCTGGGGTCGCCCGATCGGGTGCGGCTGGTAGAGGTCGGGCCCGGCGACGGGACCCTGATGGCCGATGCGCTGAGGGCGTGCCGGGTGGCGCCGGGGTTCCTGGAGGCCTGCGACCTGGTGCTGATCGAGCCCAGCCCGCCGCTGCGGCAGGCGCAGGTGCGACGCCTGGCCGACGCGGATGTGGCGCCCCGGTTCGTGCGAAACCTGGAGGCGATCGAGACCGACGCGCCGGTGATCCTGATCGCCAATGAGGTGCTGGACTGCCTGCCGGCGCGGCAGTTCGTCCGCACCGCGCGCGGGTGGACGGAGCGCCGCGTGGCGGTGGATGCGGAGGGCGCCCTTGGCTTCGTCCTGTCGCCCCTGCCCGCCCCGCCGGAGTGGTCGTCGCCGCCTGGGCTGGAGGACGGCCAGGTGGTGGAGCGGTCGGACCAGCAGGCCGCGTTCGGAGAGACGGTCGGGCGGCTCGTCGCCGAGGCGACCGGGGCGGCCCTGCTGATCGACTACGGTCGGGCGCGGGCGGAAGCCGGCGACACGCTCCAGGCCCTGGTGCGGCACCAGAAGGTCGATCCGCTGGAGGCTCCAGGCCAGACGGACGTGACCCAGTGGGCGGACTTCGCCCTGGTTCAGGAGGCGGCGCTGCACGGCGGCGCGGACGTGACCGGCTGCATGGCTCAAGGCGAGTTCCTGCGCCGATTGGGGATCGAGGCGCGGGCGGACCGTTTGAAGGCCGGACGGCCGGAAGCGGCGGCGGTGATCGATCGCCAGCTGGAGCGGCTGACTGCGGACGATCAGATGGGCGAACTGTTCAAGGCCTGCGCCATCTTCTGGCCCCGCGGCCTGACGGTTCCCGGGTTCGAGGCATGAACGTGCTGGAGCCGATCACCCACCCGCTGCTGGCAGGGGTGAAGCACGGCTTCTTCACTCGCATGGGCGGAGTGTCGAAGGGGATCTACGCCGGCCTCAACACGGGCGTGGGATCGAATGATGATGCGGCGGCGGTGGCGGAGAACCGGCGGCGCGTAGCGGCCCATCTGGGCGGCGGGCCGGATGATCTCGCTGCCTGCTACCAGGTGCATTCCGCCGTGTGCCGCGTGGCCGAAACCGGCTGGCGCGGCGAGCGGCCGGAGGGCGACGCCACGGCGACCGCGACGCCCGGAGTGATCTGCGCCGTCCTGACCGCCGACTGCGCGCCGGTGCTGCTGGCCGATGTCGAGGTGGGCGTGGTGGCGGCGGCGCATGCGGGCTGGAAGGGCGCACTACACGGGATCGTCGACGCGACGGTGGAGGCCATGCGGGGACTGGGGGCCGAACCGGGCCGCATCCATGCGGTGATCGGCCCCTGCATCGCCCAGGCGAGTTATGAGGTCGGGGCCGACTATCAGGCGCGATTCGAGGAGCACGCGCCGGATAGCGGCCGGTTCTTCATCCCCGGCGCCGCGGAAGACCGGCGGCTGTTCGACCTGCCCGGCTTCGTGCTGTGGCGGCTGGAGCAGGCGGGCGTTGGCGAGGCGGCCTGGACGGGCGAGGACACCTGCGCGGACGAGACGCTGTTCTTCTCAAACCGCCGGGCCTTCCAGCGCGGCGAGGCTGACTTCGGCCGAATGATGAGCGGGATAGCGCTCTGAACCCTCTCCTGCTGGGAGAGGGCTTGAGCGCCCGAGAGCGAAGCGATCGGACTGGCGCGAAAGGGTGAGGGTCCGGCTGGCGCCGACTGCAAGAGCCGCCCCTCATCCGGCCCTCCGGGCCACCTTCTCCCAGTGGGAGAAGGCAGGGGACTTCACCCCGCCATCGCCATTTCGGGGACGCGGGTCACGATGCGCCATGCCTGCGGATTGGCCAGCAGCGCGCGGACCAGCTGGTTGTTGACCGCGTGGCCGGCCTTGTAACCCTCGTAGCGGCCAAGCAGGGGCGCGCCGAGGACATAGAGGTCGCCAATGGCGTCTAGGGCCTTGTGGCGCACGAACTCGCGTTCCATGCGCAGACCGCCGGGGTTCAGGATGTCGTCGCCGTCGATGACGACCGCGTTCTCCAGGCTGCCTCCACGGGCCAGGCCCGCCTGCCGCAGGGCCTCGACCTCATGGGCGAAGCCGAAGGTGCGGGCGGCCATGATCTCGGAGCGGAAGGTCGCCTCGTCCACGACGAAATCCACCACCTGATTGCCGATCACAGGGGTCGGGAAGTCGATCTCGAACCGCATTTCATAGCGATCGCAGGGCAGGAGCGCGGCGTGCTTGTCGCCGTCGGTGACATGCACCGGCTCCAGGATCTCGATGTAGCGCACCGGCGCTTCCTGGCGGCGGAAGCCTGAGCGGTCCAGCAGTTGCACGAATGGCAGGGCCGAACCGTCTAGGATCGGCAGTTCGGGCCCGTCCACCTCGACCACGGCGTTCGACACGCCCAGCGCGCAGAAGGCGGCCATCAGATGCTCGATGGTCGACAGGCGCACGCCCGCCGCATTCTCGATCATGGTGTTTAGGCGGGCGTCGACGACGGCTTCGCCCGACACGGGGATGCGGTTGTCGCGGTCGGTGATGTCGGTTCGGACGAAGACGATGCCGGTCCCTGGCGCCGAAGGGCGGATCACCAGACGCACGCGCTGACCGGTATGCACGCCCACGCCGGCGCAGATGGCCGGGGCGACGACGGTCCGTTCGCGATGGTCGTTGAGGATCGGCAAACCCACTCTCTCGTTCGACGTCCCCCGCGTCTGACGCGCGGAGTGACGGTTGATCGATCTCTAACCAGGGTCCGGCGAGCGGAAAACGAAAGTCAGGTTTCGGATTGTTTCGCCCGGAAACAAGACGGCCAGGGGCGTTCATATGAGAAAGGGCGGGAGCCTAAAGCCCCCGCCCTCGCCTCATTCTTCCGGTCTGCGCCGGTGTCTAGTTCGCCAGTCGCCGGAGAAAGGAGGGGATCTCCAGATCATCCTCCTGCGCCGGGGCTTCGGGCTCAGGCGCCGTCTGCTGGGTCGGACGGAGCGCCGGTGCGGGAGGACGCGCCGTCACCGGGGGCGCGCTGAACTGGGGGCGGGGCTTGCCCCGGCCGAACAGGCTCCAGCCGCTGCGGCGGTGGTCGCGCTCGTCATACTGGTCATCGGCATAGGTCGGCTCGGGCGCCTGGGCCTGGGGCTTGGCGCGGTCGAGGTAGAGTTCGCCCTGCTGTGTCGCCGAGGCGGCGGGACGCAGGGTGTCGCTCTCGAAGGCCTCGACCCAGGGATCGACGATCGGCTCCAGGGTGCGGGGCTCGGGCGTCTGGGCCTCGGCCACGTGAATGACGGGCTCCGGCGCGCGCGGCGGCTGGGTCGGCGCCTCGAAGGTCGGGACGATCGGGGCCGGCTCGGCGGCGGGCGCCGTGCGGGCTTCGGCGCGCGTGGGTTCATAGCGGTCGACCGGCGGGGTCGGACGCGGCGCCGGCTGGGCGGCGGTGCGGCGAGCGTCGTGGAACGCCGGCTGGCTGGTCGGCTGGGCGGCCTGAGCCACCCCCTCGTCCATGCCGGTGGCCACGACCGAGACGCGGATCTTGCCTTCCAGCGCCGGGTCGAAGGCCGCGCCGAAGATGATGTTGGCGTCGCCGTCCACCTCGGCCGAGATGGCGTTAGCGGCCTCGTCGACCTCCAGCAGGGTCATGTCCATGCCGCCGGTGATGTTCACCAGCACGGCCTTGGCGCCCTTGAGGCTGGTCTCATCCAGCAGCGGGTTGGCGATGGCGTTCTGGGCGGCCATCAGGGCACGGTCGTCGCCGGCGGCTTCGCCGGTGCCCATCATCGCCTTGCCCATCTCGGACATCACGGCGCGGACGTCGGCGAAGTCGAGGTTGATCAGGCCGGGCAGGATCATCAGGTCGGTGATCGAGCGCACACCCGAGTGCAGGACCTGGTCGGCCATGCCGAAGGCGTCGGCGAAGGTGGTCCGCTCGTTGGCGACGCGGAACAGGTTCTGGTTCGGGATGACGATCAGGGTGTCGACGTAGCGCTGCAGCTCCGCGATGCCGGCGTCGGCCAGGCGCATCCGGTGGCGGCCCTCGAAGGTGAAGGGCTTCGTCACGACGCCGACCGTCAGGATGCCGCGGTCGCGCGCGCACTTGGCGATGATCGGGGCCGCGCCGGTGCCGGTGCCGCCGCCCATGCCAGCGGTGATGAAGACCATGTGCGCGCCTTCGAGGTGCGCGTGAATCTCTTCGGCGGATTCCTCGGCGGCGTTCATGCCCACCTCGGGATGCGCGCCCGCGCCCAGGCCCTGGGTGATCGTCTCGCCCAGTTGGATGCGGCGGTCGGTCTTGGCGAAGCTGAGGTGCTGCGCGTCGGTGTTGGCGACGACGAACTCGACGCCTTCCAGGCCGGCGTCGATCATGTTGTTGACGGCGTTGCCGCCCGCCCCGCCCACGCCGAACACGACGATCCGGGGCTTCAATTCGGTTTGCTGAGGCTTAACCAGCGAGAGAGACATTCTATCCGACCTTTCCGACCCTGCCCCTTCAACCTCCGATGCGAGTCCCCGCCGATTCGCATTGGTTATGAGCGCGTTAAGAAGTGCGCCCTCATCGTTAAAGGAGGGTTACCGGATAGAATGAGTCGGGCTCGGAAGAAGCCGTTTTCATTAGCTTTGCTGAAGAAAACCCGTCTCGCCGGCGTGCGCCGAGGTTCCACGCGCAATTGAGTTGTGGCGAAGGCCCGGATTTGGTTGGGTGAAACCCAGTTCGAACAACCAGCGCCGAGCTTCGGCCGAGGACTTTCCACCCATGCGTCTCGTCTCCAGTCTCGCTCTCGCGGCCGCCCTGGCCATGACCGTGCAGCCCATCGCCGCAGCGGCGCAGGAGGCCGTTCAACTGCCAGGCGTCGATGTCCAGGGTCGCCGCGTCACGCCGCCGACCATCGAGCAGATGGCCGCCTTCCCCCGCATGTCGGGCTTCTCGGTGTCGCCGGACGGCCGCCACATCGCCGCGCTGGAGGGCCGAGGTGACGAGCAGGTCATTCTGGTCTGGGACACCGCCAACCTCTCGGCCGCGCCAACGGTGATTGGCTCGCGCGAGATGCGCATCCGCGCCGTCAGTTTCGTCAAGAACGACGTGCTAGCCGTCAGCCTCTGGCAGCCTTACGATTTCCGCGGCGCCGGCATCACCAAGACCTTCATCAACAAACTGATGCTGACCGATCTGGAGGGCCGCAACTGGCGCGACCCGATGTCGGTGCAGCGCGCGCGGTCCGAGGCCGAGGAAGAAGCGGCGCGGTTCTCCAGCCCCACCGTCCTCGACACCCTGCCAAACGACCCGGACAACATCCTGGTGACGGTGGGCGCCGAGGTCTTTCGTCTGAACGTCCACAACAGCCGGTCGGAACGCATCCAGCGGTCGGGTGAGCGGACGATCGGCTACCAGACCGACCTGACCGGCGCCCTGCGGGTGCGCCAGATCGCCGATCGCGACGCCGAGGGCCTCTATATCGCGACGCAGTTCCGCGATGCACAGGGAACTTGGACCGAGCACCTGCGCAACCACGTGAAGAACCGTGAGGTCTTCTCGATCGTCGGCTTCACGACCGATCCGAACATCGCCTACGCCATCAGCAACCGCGGGCGGGATAAGGCGGCCATCTTCGAATACAACATCGCCACCAAGCAACTGGGGGAGATCGTGTTCGAGCACCCCCTGTTCGAAGCCGACGGGATGTCGATCAATCGCCTGCAGGGGCCGCAGTTCGGCGAGGTGGTCAGCTTCAGCTACGCGGGCCCGCGCACGACCCAGTATCCGATCGATCCGGAATTCGCGGCGATCCGCCAGGCGGTCGAACAGGCGCTGGACGTCGAGCAGACGCCGCTGACGGTGGTTGACCCCGCCACTGGCGCCAGCCGCACCATCCGCTATCCGGTCGACCGCTATGTGACCATTCAGTCCATGTCGAACGACCGGAACACGGCGGTCATCTGGGCCGGCGGGGTCAACGATCCGGGCGCCTATTACCTGCTGAAGAACAAGACGGAACTCACCCGACTGGCGGCGCCGTACCCTGACATCCAACCCGCCGCCCTGGGGACCACGACCCTGCAGTACTACAAGGCCCGCGACGGCCTGGACATCCCGGTATTCGTCAGCCGGCCGTCCGAGGCTCTGTACGGACCCGGCCCCTATCCGACCGTGATCATGCCCCATGGCGGCCCCTGGTCGCGCGACGAGATGAGCTGGGACGGCTCGATGTGGCGCCAGCTGCTGACCTCGCGCGGCTATGCGGTGATGCAGCCCCAGTTCCGCGGGTCCGACGGCTGGGGCGATCGCCTGTGGAAGGCGGGCGACAACGAGTGGGGCGAGACCATGCAGAATGATCTCGACGACAGCGCCGCCTGGGGCATCGCCGAGGGTCTGACGGCGCCGGGTCGGGTCGCGGTCTATGGCTATTCCTACGGCGGCTATGCGGCCATGGCCGCGGCGGTTCGTCCTGACCCGAACTACAAGTGCGCCATCGCCGGGGCCGGGGTGTCGGACCTGAGCCGGATTCGCTCCAGCCTGTTCCAGAATCCCTACACGCGGGAAGCCCAGCGCGACACGGTCAGCGGCCTCAGCCCCGTGCAGCAGGCCGGCCAGATCAAGATCCCGATCATGGTGTTCCACGGCGACCGCGACCAGACCGTGCAACTGGAGCAGTCGGAAATCTTCGTGAACGCCGCGCGCGGGAGCGGCCAGGACGTTCAGTATCGCGTGCTGGCGGACTACGCCCACGGGCCCGCATGGTCGCGGGACACCCTGGCGGAGGTCCTGCGGATCATCGAGGGATATCTGAAGAACGACTGCGGAGGTTCGGGCCTCTAAGGCCCGGATATCCGGCGGACATCGCAAGGGGGCGGTCCATGCGGCCGCCCCTTTTTCGTGAGTGCCACCGAGGTCTGGAGCGCATCGAAGCCGCCTCGAACGTGATTGGCAGCTGAGAGCCCCCGCACACCGTCTCACCGTCTCGCGAGTCTCACCCACGGTCGGCCGAGGTCCGCCGGCCTAGGGATCCGACGTCCTGGAGATCGAGCGGGAACCGGGCCTCGTCGCGGTTTCGGTCCGCGCGCGACGAGGCTCGCGGCGGCGCTCGACTGTCCCGCCGGGCGCCTCCATCGAGGCTCCGCGCGTCCGGGCCGCTGGGGTGAGCCATCGCTGGCTATGCTTGCATCCGCGCCTGCGCCCATCCCTGCCTCTGTACCTGACCACGCCGCCGCCGGGGCGCCGCCGCCAGGGCGCCGCAGCCACTCCCGCGGCGGAGGGGACGCGGAAAAGAAAAGGGCGGCGGACCGAAGTCCGCCGCCCTGATCGTCTTGCCTGAGGTCGGTCTTAGAAGGACTTGGTCAGGTTGATGAAGGCCGAGCGGCCCACGTAGTCGTAGCCCGAGTACAGCGGAGCGTTGCCGATCCGGTTGTACGAACCCGCCGAGATGGTGGGCAGCTCTTCGTTGAACAGGTTGCGGACACCGATGGTCGCGGTCCACTCGTCGCTGCGGTACTGGACCGACGCGCTGTGCAGGAAGTAGTCCGGCACATCGAAGTCGTACCCGTTACCGGCGGCGTCGAAGCCCTGGTACTCGAAGTAGTAGTCGTAGTCCTGCATGGCGCCGATCCATTCGACCCCGTAACGGACGCGCCATTCATCCCAAGCGAACGAAGCGTCCGCGAAGCCGGAGAATTCCGGCTGGGTGATGGTGCCCACCACGTTCTCGATCGGATCGTCCGGGAACAGACGGCTGTTGATGTCGGTGAACTGCGTCACGCCCAAGTTGGCGACGAAACGGCCGGGGCCGAAGTCGTTGCTGTAGCGGACGGTGTAGTCGAGGCCCTTGACCATGTCCGTCGCGATGTTGACGTAGCTGTCATACACCGTGAGCGCACGGGTGTTGGGATCCCGCTCCACGAGGGCGCAGTAGCCAGCGTTGGCCGCGAAGTCAGCCGGGCTCGAGTCGTAGCAGTCGTTCAGGATCGCACCGGAGCCGATCCGCGACACACCGCCGTTGATCTCGATCTCGTAGTAGTCCGTGGCGAACGACAGCTCACCCCAGCCGACCGGCAGTTGCGGTTGCAGGATGACGCCGATGGTCAGGTTGTCCGAAGTTTCGGCTTCCAGACCCGCGACGGCGCCGCCCGAGGTGATCACGCGCACGCTGCTGGTGGAGGTGAAGCCGGCCGGCAGACCTTCCGAGGCGCAGTTGGCGGCCCGGTTCGGGTTCACGCCCGGACCATCGTAGCCGTTGCAGCGATCGTTGGTCGACGCCAGGAAGCCCGAGGTGGCGCCCACGAACTGCTCGAACAGGGCCGGAGCCCGGTAGGAGGTGCCGTAGGTTCCGCGCAGCGTCATGAAGCTGAACGGGGTGTAGACCAGGCCGACCTTGTAGGTCGTGTCTTCACCGTACGACTCGTAGTCCGTGTAGCGGGCCGAGGCGTTCAGGGTCAGTTCCTGGGCTCCGGGCATGTTGGCCAGCAGCGGGACCTCGATTTCGCCGAACACTTCCTTGACGGAGTCTTCGCCGCGGGTCGGAGACGCCGTGGAGAAGTTCCAGAGGTTGGCGGTCTGCATGTCGTAGCCAGGCGTGTCGTCGATTTCCGCCTTGCGGTACTCGGCGCCCACGAAGGCCTGGACCTGACCGGCCGGCAGGGTGAACAGCGGGCCGTCGAAGCCCACGCTCGCCACCGTCTCGGTGTATTCGGTCGTACCGGTGACCGGACGGAACACGTAGTTCACCCAGTCGGTCGGCAGGCGACCGGCGACCGTGTCGGCGTTCAGGAACGGAGCCGGGATACAGCCCGCGGTCGGGTTCGTCGTGTTGACGCGGCAGGTGTAGCCGCCGCGCACCAGACGAGCCTCGGTGCCGGCCGGAGCCGTCACCACGTCCAGCGAGTTCTGCATCAGGTTGGTGAGGAACTGCTCGAAGACGTATTCCGAGCGGCTGCGCGTGTAGCTGACGTACGCGTCGTAGCGCCATTCGGGGATGAACAGGTCGCCACGGATGCCCGCCAGTTGCTTGGCGAAGTTGACTTCCTGCGACGACTGATCGTTGCCGAAGCCGACGAACGCGCGAATGCCGACGGGAGCGTTGGCGCGCGGGCCGGTCGTCGGGCTGAGGCCCTGGTTCGCGGCGAACGGAGCAGCGAACTGCAGAGCCGCGGGGATCAGCGGGCTGCCTTGCAGATAGTCGATCGTCAGCTGACGATAGCCCGTCTGCGACGACTTGCGCTGGTTCAGCAGCAGCTCGCCGTACACTTCGGCGTTGCCGAGGATGCCGGTGTCGTAGGCGCCTTCCAGGTAGATGGTGCCGACTTCGACGGGCGAGATCAGCGACTCGTTGAGCATCCGCTCTTCGAAGGTGTCGCGGATGTTGGTGCTAGCCGCCGCGATGGCCGTCGGAGACCCGGCGCCATTGACGGTGGTCACCACGGTGCCGCCGACGACTTCAAAGCCGGGCAGGCCGGTCGAGGCGACGCCCGGACGGAAGCGGTTGGCCTGGTACCAGGCGCCGACGCCGGTGGTGTTGGCGGGGCCGCCCAGGGCGCGAGCGTAGGCCGAGTTGCCGTAGATGAGGATGTTCGGGGTGCCGATCGTGTTGATCGTGACGCCGTTCGAACCCGTCGTGGTGATCGGATAGCACTTCGACTGGCCGGTCAGCGGGTCGATGAAGTCCGTGCGGCCGCCGGCGCCGGTGAAGGAGTCGGTGTTGCACTGGGCGAAGTCGCGGTCGGCGAGCGTGAGCTCTTCGCGGTTGTAGTATTCGGCCGAACCCGAAACGTGCCAGCGGTCGCCGCTGGTGCCGCCGACGATCGAGATGCGCGACTGGTCGCCGGCGCCGTTGGCGTCGAGCGTCGCGTTGTACTGGCCCTCGACGGAGATGCCGTCGATGTTGTTGCGGGTGATGATGTTCACTACGCCGGCCACGGCGTCAGAGCCGTAGATCGACGAAGCGCCGTCACGCAGCACTTCGATCCGCTCGATCATGGCGCTGGGCAGCACGTTCAGGTCAGCGGAGCCGACCGAACCGCGCGAACCGGCCGGAGCCACGCGACGGCCGTTCAGCAGCACCAGGGTGCGGGTCGCGCCCAGGCCGCGCAGCGACAGGGTGTTGGCGCCCGGGCCGCCGTTGGTGACGAAGCCGCCATAGGCGTTGTTGATCTGGGCGGTGCCGCCCGTGATCGCCGTGCCCTGCAGCACTTCGGTCGTCGAGGCGAAGCCGGCCAGAACGGCCTCTTCGCGGGTCACGACGGTGACGGGTGACGGCGAGTTGTAGTTGTCACGACGCAGACGCGAACCGACGACCACGACGTCCTGGACGTCAGAGGCTTCGTCCTGCGAGTCCTGACCTTCGGTGGCCGGATCCTGCGGAGCGGACTGCGCCATCGCGAGCGAGGGGACGAAGGCCGCGGCGCCCATGGCCAAGCCCGCCACGATGGTCGAGCTGAGCAGGCGCCTTCTTGCTGATGTGATCACGTTGAGACCCGAATAATTGAATGTGAGAGGCGCGACGAGGATCGTGCGACTACGGGTTCCTTACGGAACGTCGCAGGTCTGGGGCAAGGCTCGCCGCAAGCTTGTAGGGTTTTCGCCGCTTAACTGTCACAGATCGGCCACGGTCGGCAAGTTCGAAGATCACAGGTTTTCGCGAAGCCAACCGGCGCAGCGCGTGATCAGACTGCCACGGTGCACGCGCGGGGCGTCCGCCGCCGTGATCTGCCTCTGCATCAGCTTGCGAGCGGATACAGCCTCGCGCGGGCCGTAGGCGGCGCGGAGCAGGACTCCGGCGGCCGAGCAGAAGGCGGGGCCGGAGGCGGCGTCGGCCAGGTGGGGCGCGCGCTGGGGCTTGCCCAGGCGCACCGGGCGGTCGAACACGCGGACGGCGAGCTCGCGGACTCCGTTCAGCTGGCTGGCCCCGCCGGTCAGGACCAGGCCCGCTCCCGGCTCGAGGCCGACGCCAGCGGCCTTCAGGCGATCACGCAGCAGCTCCAGGGTCTCCTCGACGCGCGGCGCGATGACGGTCTTCAGCATGGCGCGCTGGACGTAGATGGGCCCGGCCGAGGCGTCCTCGCCGCGCGGCGGGGCCTCCAGCATCTCGCGGTCCTCGTGGGCGCTGGCCATGGCCGAGCCGTGCAGGGTCTTCAGCCGTTCGGCCCCGGCGCGGGAGGTCGACAGGCCGCGCGCGATGTCGGCGGTCACGTGGTCGCCGCCCACTCCGAGCGACTCGATATGCAACAGCGCCCGCCCGCCCCAGACGGCGGCGGAGGTCGAGCCGCCGCCCATGTCGATGCAGACGGCGCCGAGGTCCATCTCGTCCTCTTCCAGCGCCGCCAGGGACGAGACGACAGGCGCGGCCGCCACCCCCTGAAGATCCAGGTGGGCCAGCTCCAGGCAGTGGCTCAGCGAGGCGAAGGCGCCCTCGGCCATCGACACGGCCAGCAGATCCAGCCCCAGGGCGCTGCCCTTCATGGCGCGCGGATCGCGCACGCCGCGCACGCCATCGACCGACCATGAGACCGGCAGGACATGGATCACCCGCCGGTTCGGAAGCCTGAGGTTGCCGAGCGCCATGCCGATGGCGCGGGCCAGGTCTCCATCGCTGACGGGGGTCGCGCCCAGCGACACCTTCGCCTGCACCCGATGGCTGGCCATGGCGCCGATGGCGGTGGTGACGATCACGCCCGAGACCGGCGCGCCGGCGGTGCGTTCGGCCCGCTCGACCGCATGGCCGATGGCCTGGGCGGCCTCTTCCATGTTGATGATCCCGCCGCCCTTCACGCCCCGCGACTGGACGTGGCTGGCGCCGGCGACGCGGATGGTGCGGTCGGCGTGTCGCGCGCCGTCCGGCTTCATGATGAAACAGGCGACCTTTGAATGGCCAAGGTCCAGGGCGGCGGTCGGCAGGTCGCGCCCCGCCGCCAGCGTCGCCTCTGCCCGCCCCTGCCTCAACCCGCCCATGCCCGTCTGATCCTACGCGTGTTTAACTAGGCCGCGCCGTCGGACGGGCGAACCACCAGGTCCTGCGGCGTGCGCAGGTCGATCCGTTCGAAGCCAAGGTCGAGCAGCCGGTCGCGCTGGTCCAGCGCGTCCAGGCGGATCAGCGCCTCCTCCTGACCGACAGCGGGCAGCTGCACCTGGCCGCCGTCGCGCAGGCGCAGGTTCCAGCGGCGCTCGTCCACCCGGATCAGGGCGTCGACCCGCTCCATCAGACGGCGGCGCTCGGCCAGCAAGGGCAGTAGAGCCGGCGCGGCCTCGGCGGCGCCTTTGCCCACGACCAGCGGCAGGTTGGGATAGCGGCGGGCGTCGGCCCCCGAGATCACCTGGCCCCGGCTGTCGATGACATGCAGACGGCCCTCGGACTGCCAGACGGCCAGGCGGTCATGTTCCTTGACCTCGACGATCAGGGTGTCGGGTAGCAGGCGGACGACGCGCGCCTCCTGGACCCATCCCACGGTCTCCACCCGGGCCTGTAGATCGGCCAGATTCAGGCTGGTGATCGGCTGGCCGGCCTGAAGCTGGAGCGCGCGCTGGATGGCGGGCTGGGCCTCGGCCGAGGCGCCGGTGATGTGCACCCGCCGCAGCTTGAGCCCGAGCCCGGTCGTCAGACCATCCATCGAGGCGGTCATGGAGGCCGAGATCCGTTCGGCCCGCGCGCCGGTGGCCAGCACGGCGCCGAGAACCACGACGCCCGCCGCCATGGCGATCACGACCGCGCGCGGCGACAGGTCGACGCGCCCGATGGCGGCGACCTTTCCGGGAACCGCAGGGGCGTTGCGCGGTCCTCCGCGACCGGGCGCCCGGCCGCCGCGTTTTCCGGCCGGGCCCGAGCCCTGCCTGCGACCGCCGCGCACTACCGCGGGCATGAGGCGTCCTCCACCATCCACCGGACCAAGTCTTGATACCCCATGCCCATGAAGGCGGCCTGCTCGGGCACGAGCGAGGTCGGCGTCATCCCAGGCTGGGTGTTGACCTCCAGAAGAACGAGAACGTCCTTAACATCGTCATAACGGAAGTCGCTGCGGCTCACCCCGCGACAGCCCAGGGCGGCGTGGGCGACCTCGGACTGGCGCAGCGCGGCCTCGAAGACATGGGGCGGCAGTTCCGCCGGCAGCTTGTGGATGGATCCGCCCGGCGCGTACTTGGCCTCGTAGTCGTAGAACCCCTTCACCGGCGTGATGTCGGTGACGGTCAGGGCGCGGGGCCCGCCCGCCTCGTCCAGGACGGTGACGCACAGCTCCTTGCCGGCGATGTAGGGCTCGACCATCACCCGCTCGCCATAGGCCCAGCCCTCGGCGCCCACCTCGGCCACGGGAGGATCGCCGGCCTTGACCAGATAGACCCCGACCGAGGAACCCTCGGCGTTGGGCTTGATCACATAGGGCGGCTCGATGACGTGACGGCGCGCCACGTCTCGCCGGTCGAACAGGCCGCCGCCGGGCACGGGGATGCCGGCCGCCTTCAGCACCGCCTTGGTCTTGTCCTTGTCCATGGTCAGGGCCGAGGCCAGGACGCCGGAGTGAGTGTAGGGGATGGCCAGGGTTTCCAGCACGCCCTGGACGCAGCCGTCCTCGCCCCATTCGCCGTGCAGGGCGTTCAGGACGACGTCAGGCTTCAGCTCGGCCAGGACCTGAGCCAGGTCGCGTCCCGCGTCGATGCGGCTGACCCGCGCCACCCGACCTTCGAGGGCGTCGGCGCAGCCCTTACCGGAACTCAGCGAGACCTCCCGCTCCGACGACAGTCCGCCCATCAGGACGGCGACGTGCAGGTCGGCGAAGGGGCGGGTCATGGGTGAACTCAGAGCGGGCGGCCGATCCGCTTGATCTCCCATTCCAGGTTTACGCCGAGTTTACCAAGCACCTCCTCGCGCACGATTTCGCCCAGGCCTTCGATGTCGGCGGCCGTCGCCTCGCCCGGGTTGATCATGAAGTTGGAGTGCAGCTCGCTGAACTTGGCGCCGCCGCCGGTCACGCGATGCAGGCGGCCGCGCCAGCCCGCCTCGTCGACCAATTTCCAGGACGAATGGCCCGGCGGGTTCTTGAAGGTCGAGCCGCCGGTCTTCTCGCGGATGGGCTGGGTCTGCTCGCGGCGGGCCGTGATCTCGTCGATGCGGGCCTGAACGGCGGCGGGATCGTCGGGCGTCCCGCGATAGGTCGCCTCGACCCAAACGATGTCGGCCGACGCCTGGGAGTGGCGGTAGGTGTAGCCGAAGTCGGCGAGCGCGTAGTCGACCCGCCGGCCCTGGCGGTCCAGGCCCCAGGCGGAGACCAGAACGTCCTTGGTTTCCGAGCCGTAGCACCCGGCGTTCATGGTCAGCGCCCCGCCGATCGTGCCCGGGATGCCGGCATAGAACTCCAGCCCGGCCAGGCCCGCCTTGGCGCTCGCCCTGGCCACCATGCTGTCGAGCGCGCCCGCTCCGGCGGTGATCGTGTCGCCTTCCGCCGTGACCTGGGCCCAGGGGCGGCCCGCCAGGCGGATGACCACGCCCTCCACCCCTCCGTCGCGCACGATGACGTTGGAACCGACGCCCAGCACCGTCACCGGCACGGTCGGATCCAGCGCCTTCAGGAAATCGGCGAGGTCATCGGCGTCGGCCGGGATGAACAGGGCGTCCGCCGCCCCGCCGACACGGAACCAGGTGTATGGCCCGAGCGGCTCATCGCGCAGCAGCTTGCCGCGAACGTCAGGCAGGTTCACGCCAGGGCCTCCAGCTGGGCCGGCAGGGCATAGGCCCAGCTGGTGATGTCGCCCGCGCCCAGCATCACGACCAGATCGCCGGATTTCGCCTCCTCGCCGATCAGCGCCGGCAGGGCCTCGACGCTCGGCAGAGCCTGCACGGAGCGGTGGCCGAAGCGGCGCACGCCCTCGACAAGGGCGTCCTTGTCGACGCCCTCGATGGGCGCCTCTCCCGCCGCATAGACGTCGGCGACGAACACCACGTCGGCGTCCGAGAAGCAGGTCGAGAACTCCTCCATCAGGTCGCGCAGGCGGGTGTAGCGGTGGGGCTGGACCACCGCGATGACCCGGCCATCCGCCACCTGGCGCGCGGCCTTCAGCACCGCGGCGATCTCCACTGGGTGGTGGCCGTAGTCGTCGATGACGCGAACGCCGCGAGCAACGCCCGTGGTGGTGAAGCGGCGCTTCACCCCGCCGAAACCGGCGAGGCCGGCGCGGATCGCCTCGTCCGACACGTCCAGCTCGCGCGCCACGGCGATGGCCGCCAGCGCATTGGACACATTGTGCCAGCCGGCCATCGGCAGATGCAGATTGGGAATGCGGATCGGTTCATCCAGCGCGGCCAGGCCCTGCTGCTGGATCACCACGTCGAACCGGGCGCCGTCCGGACGCATGTCGCAGTTCTCGGCGCGCACCATGGCCTGGGGATTGAGGCCGTAGGTGACCAGCCGGCGGTTGTCGATCTGAGCCACCAGGCGCTGAACCTCGGGGTGATCCAGACACACCACGCCGAAGCCGTAGAACGGGATGTCCTCGATGAAATCGACGAACGCTTTCCTGAGCGCGTCGAAGTCCCCGTAGTGATCCAGATGCTCCGGATCGATGTTGGTGATGACCGCGACCGTGCACTTCAGCCGCAGGAAGCTGCCGTCGCTCTCGTCGGCCTCGACCACGATCCAGTCGCCGTCCCCGACCTTCGCATTCGTGCCATAGGCGTTGATGATCCCGCCGTTTACCACGGTGGGATCCAGTCCGGCCTCGTCCAGCACCGCGGCCACCATCGAGGTGGTGGTGGTCTTGCCATGGGTGCCGCCCACCCCGATCGAGAACTGAAGCCGCATCAGCTCGGCCAGCATTTCCGCGCGTCGCACCAGGGGGATGCGCCGCTCGCGCGCGACCCGCAGTTCCGGATTGTCCGCTTTCACGGCGGTCGAATAGACGACGGCGGAGACACCCTCCGCCACATTGGCCGCGTCGTGGCCGATGAAGATGCGCGCGCCCAGAGCCTCGAGCCGCTCGGTGTTGGCGGACGCCTTGGCGTCCGATCCCTGAACGGAATAGCCGATCTTCAGCATGATCTCGGCGATGCCGCTCATGCCGATGCCGCCGATGCCCACGAAGTGGACAGGGCCGAGGTCGAAGGGCACGGGACGCAGGCGCTGGATCATCGACGCGGCTTAGCAACGGCGACGCCGGACGGGAAGCGGCCGCGTCAGGCGTCGTCAGGACCACCGGGCGGAGGATGAGCTAGGTTGTTCGTCCCGGGGAGATTTCGACCATGACGCCGCTGATCCTCGTCGCCGCCCTCACCCTGACCGCGCGTACGGACCGGGCCGCCGACCATCGCCTGGTGATCATCCAGGCCGACGACCATTGGGCGACCTATTATGACCTCGCCGGGCATCGGTCCGACGGGGAGCGCATGACGACGGCCCGCGCCCTGCGTGTGCCGCTGGCCGGCGACGGCGAACCCGCGTGGATCGAGCGGACCTTCGACTGCCGGCCAAGGCTGGCGAGAGCCTCGGAGAACGAGGACTGGGCGCCCATCGATCCCAACAACGTCTTCATGGTCGCCTTCCACGGCTCTGCTTGCATGGGAGAACTGTCGTACGCCTGGGCAGAGACGCACCGCTCGGTCGAGTCAGCCAAGGCCGCGGCGGCGGCCGAGGGCGCGCGTCTGATCGAGGCGGAGCGCGAGCTGCCGCCCTTCGTCCAGCCGCAGGGACCGCTGCACTTCGTCGCCTCCAGCCATGACGGCGACGGCTACTTCTTCGCCCCCTTGACCCTGACGCGCGCGGAGGATTCCTCCAGCGCCGAGGCAACGGCGCTCAAGGTCAACATCGAGCCCATTCACGTCGCCGAAGGTCAGGTCCAGTGGCAGTGGGAGCGGCTTCGCTTCGACTGCATGGAGAGCATGATCCACGTCCTGCGGCTGGACGCCTTTTCCGCCGACGGACAACGCATCGATGGCTTTGGCCCGGACACCCTGCCGCCCTCGGAGGCCGACACCCCGCGCGAGGTCCAGATGATGGCCTATGCCTGCATCGATTTCCATTCCGAGGACTTCCGCGAGGCGCCTACGCTGGAGGCGGCCGTTCAGTCGGTTCTCGGCCAGCCAAGAGATTGACGGTGATCGCCGCCCTCTTCGCACTCGCCCTCAGCCAGTCAGCGGCGCACCCTCATGACCTCCGTCTGATCCAGGGTGACGACGAGATCGTCACCTGGTTGGACGAAGCGGCGACGGAACAGCACGGGACGCGCGTTCGGACCCGGGTGCTGCGGGTCCGTCATCCCGACCAAGCCTTCTGGGTCGCGACCGAAATCGACTGCGCGGCCGGGACCCAGGCCTCACTGCATGTGCAGAACTTCGACGACGGGCCGCTGCGTCCGCTGGAGCCGTCCAACTCGCCGATCGAGTCCGGTCCGCATCGGCCGGTCCGGCCCTATGACGTGCTGGGCCGCGCCCTGTCTGCGGCGATCTGTGACGGCGGCGCCCGACCCTTCCCCTGGGCGCCGCGCCTGGAAAACGCTCAGGCCGCCGTCGACGCCCTGCATGAGGTGCGGGGCCGCGCGGACGCCGAGCGCCCGATGGCCTTCGTGCCGGCCGGCGTGGGTCATTTCGCGCTCTACCTCGATCGTTCGACGCTGCAGGGAGGCGGGCCCCAGTGGTGGGTGCGGACCTTCCAGGTCGCCCATCCGGACTTCGAGGCAGGGGGCGAGACCTATCTGGGCGGCTGGTCCAAATGGGAGATCGACTGCGGGCGCGAAACGGCCGACCGACTGGATTTCGCTTCCGTGCGGTCGAACGGAGAGATAGGCCCGACGATGGAGGACGACGCCCCGGCCCGCCGGGTGGCGCCGGGCGACGAGGCCTTCCTCCTGGTGCAGGCGGTCTGCGACGACCAGGTCTGGACGCGGCCCGCCCTGGGCTCCCTCGAAGAGGCGGTGGCCGACGGCCGGGCGGCGCTGGATTTCTAGGAGGCGAGCGGCAGCGGCCGGGCGACCGACTCCGCGAAGGCCGCGATCGCCGCGTCATAGTCCGCGGGGCGCTCGAACGGGCCCATGTGACCGGCCGTTTCGACCCGCACCAGTTCCGCGCGAGGCAGGCGGCCGGCGATGAACTCGCCCGCATGGTCCTTGGTGACGATGTCGCGGCCGCCGACGAAGACCAGGGCCGGAACGTCGATCCCCGGCAGCCGGTCGGTGACCGACCAGCGGAACATGGCCAGGTTGCCCCGGGCCTGGACGGCGGGCGAGATCTTGGTCGGGAGGCGCGAGGCCAGCTCCAGCTGCGCTCGTGTCGGACGGTCGCCGAAGCCCGCGATGCGCATGGCCAGATGGGTCGCGCCGCTGAGATAGGACTGCCAGTTCAACAGCCAGATCAGCGGCGACAGTACGGTGTCGATCTTCATGATCAGCTCGATGAGCGGCTGCAGCCCCGTCGCCAGCTTGCTGAGGATCATGGTCTTCAGCGGATTGGTATGGGTGGTGTTCTCCAGCACGATGCCGGCGATGCGGCGGTTGAGCAGCTCCGGATGGCGGGCGCAGAAGGTCTGGACGGTCATGCCGCCGATGCTGTGACCGACGAGCACGATCGGCCGATGGGGCGGCAGGACGTCGATGACGGCGCACAGGTCCTCGGCGAAGGCCTCCAGCGAATAGCCGGCGGGCGGGCGGCCGGACTTTCCCGAGCCCGGCAGATCCCACAGCGCCAGGCCGAACCGGTCGCCGAGCGCCGCGCGCGCGTCCGCCCAGATGCGCGAGGACATGCCCCAGCCGTGGGTGAAGAGCAAAATCGGTCCCTCGCTCGCGCCCTGCTGCTCCAGTCTCAGCCGGGCCCCGTCGGCGCCCGGAACCTCCACCCCCTCGACCCGTCGGCTTGACGCCCGCCCGCCGTTTCGGCCCAGCAGAAGCAGCATCGGGAACCGTCCCAGCACGGAAAAGACCAGGATCGCCACGCCCCAGTACAGGCCGGCGTTCGACGGGTCGCCAAGGCCCTGGGCGGCCGCCTCCGCCTCCAGATCCTGCCAATCCCAGATCATCCAGATGCCGAGACCGAGGATGACGATCGAGACGATCGCGAGAAGACGTTGGAGCAGGCCGAATACAATCATGGAGCACCGTGACGGGGAGGCGGCTACCCAACCGGGCAGGGGCGCGAGGGTTCCGGCTAACCCGGCCTTAACCGCGATCATTCACCTGTGCAGTCTGAGTTGTGCGGGGCCGTGCCATGTCCGAACCGAAGACCGACGTCGTCCTGCGCGGCGACTGCATCGAGGTGCTGAAGGGTCTACCCGACGCCTCGGTCGACATGGTCTTCGCCGACCCGCCCTATAACCTGCAGCTGGGCGGCGACCTGCTGCGGCCGGACAATTCCAAGGTCGATGCGGTCGACGACGACTGGGACAAGTTCGACAGCTTCGCCGCCTATGACGCCTTCACCCGCCAATGGTTGACGGAGTGCCGCCGGGTGCTGAAGCCCGAAGGCTCGATCTGGGTGATCGGCAGCTATCACAACATCTTTCGCCTGGGCGTGGCGATGCAGGACCTGGGCTTCTGGGTCCTGAACGACATCATCTGGCGCAAGTCCAACCCGATGCCGAACTTCAAGGGCACCCGCTTCACCAACGCCCACGAGACGCTGATCTGGGCGGCCCGGTCGCGCGAGCAGAAGCGCTACACCTTCAACTACGACGCCCTGAAGGCCTTCAACGAAGACACCCAGATGCGGTCGGACTGGACCTTCGCGCTCTGCACGGGCGAGGAGCGGATCAAGGAAGCCGACGGCAAGAAGGCCCATCCGACGCAAAAGCCGGAAGCCCTGCTGCATCGCGTGCTTCTGTCGGCGACCCGACCGGGCGATGTGGTGCTTGATCCCTTCTTCGGCACCGGCACCACGGGGGCGGCGGCCAGGCGGCTGGGCCGCCGCTTCATCGGCATCGAGCGCGACGAGACCTACGCCAAACTGGCCGAGAAGCGGATCAAGGCGGTGGTGCCGGCGAACCCGGAGGACCTGGCGGTCATGGGCTCCAAACGGTCCGAACCGAAGGTGCCGTTCGGCGCCCTGGTCGAGGCCGGGCTGCTGCGTCCCGGCGACCGGTTGTACTGCCCCAAGGGCGAGCGCGAGGCGCGGGTGCGGGCCGACGGTTCGCTGGTCTCGGGCGAGTTCACCGGCTCGATCCACAAGCTGGGCGCCCTGCTGGAGAACGCGCCCGCCTGCAACGGCTGGACCTACTGGCGCTTCAAGACGGACCAGGGTCTCAAGTCGATCGACGCGCTGAGGGCCGAGGTCCGCGCCGGGATGCAGTAGGCGTCAGGGGCTCTGGGGACGGACCAAGGCCACCTCGCACGCCGCCAGCGTGTCCTCCAGCCGGTTCTCGTCCGTATCGAGGAGTTCTTCCCGGAAGCGGCGAGCCAGGCCGAAACGCTCGGCCCCGCTGTCGACATCGTACGGCTCCGCCAGCGCCCTCTGATAGACGGCTCCCAGTCGTGCCGCGCGCCGCTCGTAATAGGCAACGCCCCCGGCGTTCGACGCGCCTCGCGCCGTCTCCAGGTTCGAGTCGTTCTCTTCGCTCAGATAATGGGCGACGACCGCGCAGCGGATGGCTCAGCCGCGGGTGTCCGTGGCGTCGCCGCGAGGCGGCGGGGACGCGGTCTGAAGAACCAGGGCGGCGAACAGGACGTCGAGCATGTGCGGTCTCCCGCCGCTCCATCCCGCGTCCGGGCCCGGGCGGGCACTGTCGGAAGATGACGCAGGCGCGTCAAGCCCCGGCCAGGGCTCGGACCAGGGCCTTTCTGAACACGGTCGGCAAGGCGGCGGCGGCTGTCGCCTCTTCCGTCCAGATGAAGTCGCCCTCGCCCCTGGCCGTCAGCACCTCGAGCGTCAGGGCGAAATGGGTGAAGACGTGCTCGATCGAGCCCGCCAGGCGCCAGTCCGCCGCCGGGAGCGTCGGGTCCTGCGCCTCTCCTAGCGTCCACTCCGTCGTCGGCAGGCCGAGCATGCCGCCCAGGAGCCCGCTCGCCGGTCGGCGGACGAGCGCCACCCGCCCATGGCCGTCGCGCAGCACATAGGCGCGGCCGTAGCGTCGCGGCCTGTCCGCCTTGGCCGTCTTGAACGGGAAGTCGCCGGGCCGGCCCGTCGCCCGGGCGGCGCAATGGCTCGCGACCGGGCAGGCGCCGCAGAGCGGCGACTTCGGCCGACAAATGGTCGCGCCGAGATCCATCAGCGCCTGGGCCCAGTCGCCCGGACGGTCCTCCGTCACCAGGGCGCCCGCCAGCGCCCTCAGCCTGGCTCGCGCGCCCGGCAGCGGCGCCTCGACGGCGAACAGTCGCGCCACGACCCGTTCGACATTGCCGTCCACCACATTGGCCGGTCGGCCAAAGGCGATCGCCGCCACCGCAGCGGCCGTATAGGCGCCCAGGCCAGGCAGCTTCAGCAGGTCCGCTTCGGTGTCGGGAAACACTCCGCCATGATCGTTCGCCACGGCCCGCGCGCAGGCCAGCAGGTTCCGGGCGCGGGCGTAGTAGCCGAGCCCCGCCCAAGCCGACATGACCTCGCCGTCCTCGGCAGCCGCCAGGTCCGACACGGTCGGCCACCGCTCGATGAAACGCAGGAAATACGGCGTCGCGTGCGCGGTCGTGGTCTGCTGGAGCATCACCTCCGACAACCACACCCGATAGGGATCGGGGCGGCCGGTCGAGCCCGGCGGCGTGCGCCAGGCCAGGGTCCGCGCGTGGGCGTCGTACCAGGCCAGGAGGTCGGATCGGAGGGTGGGGACGTCGATCATCGGTCGCGCTATATAGGCGTCATGCCGCGCGACCTGCCCACCGAAAGCGAGGCCCGGGAAATCCTGGCCCGTCGCCGCACCCGGCCCCAGCCGCGTCCGGCTCCGCCGGCCGGGCGCGCCCTGCAGCCGCTGATCAAGGGCCTGGATGAAAGGTTCGGACGCGGCGCCGGGGCGCTCGAACCCAGATGGCGCGAGATCGTCGGCGACCAGCTGGCCCGCGTCACCCGCCCGCAGAAGCTGACCAAGGGGCGGGGAGGATCAGGGGGCACGCTGGAGCTGCGCGTCGCGGGGCCCGCCGCCCTGCTGGTCCAGCACCAGTCCGAGGCCATCCTCCAGCGGGTGAACCTGTTCCTGGGCGCGGGCTCCGTCGAGCGCCTGCGGATCGCCCAGGGGCCGGTCAAACCCCTACCCACCCTCGCCGCATCGACCAAGGGCGCGCGCCGCCGCCTCCAGCCCCTGCCCGCCGAGCAGGAGGCCGAACTCGCCCGTTCGGTCGAGGACGCCCCCGACAAGCTGAAGGCCGCGCTTGCGACGCTTGGGCGCGCCGTCCTCAGCCGACGTTGACAAATCTTCGCCGCACCTGTTCTCGAAAACCCATGTGAGGCGCGACGACAGGGGAATCGCGCCAGTCTCCTTGATCCGCCCTTCAGGACCACCGCAATGCCGTTTCGTTTCGCCTCCATGAGCCGCCGCGCGGCGGTGACCGGCGCCGCCCTCGCCTCGATGGCGCTGCTGGCGGGCTGCAACAGCAACTCCGGCGCCGCGGCCGAGGGCGACATGGCTCTGGGCGCGCCCGAGGGCGCGAAGGTGACGGTGGTGGAATACGCCTCGGTCACCTGCGGCCACTGCGCCCTTTGGCAGCAGAACACCTGGCCGGCGTTCAAGGCCAAGTACGTCGACACCAACAAGGTGCGCTACGTCTTCCGCGAGCTGCCGACCCCGCCGGTGGACGTGGCGGCGGCCGGCTTCCTGGTCGCGCGCTGCGCCGGTCCGGACAAGTATTTCGATGTCGTCCACCAGCTGCTGGCCACCCAGCAGGAGATGATCTCCTCGACCCCGCGCGCCTGGCTGCTGCGCACCGCCCAGGCCGCCGGCATGAGCGAGCAGCAGTTCGAGCAGTGCGTGACCAACGAGGACAACATCGCGGCGCTCGACCGTCGCGTCCAGGCGGCGGTCGCCGCCGGAGTGACCGGAACCCCCTACTTCACCGTCAACGGCCAGAAGGTGAACTACGTCGGCGGCGAGGGCGCCAGGATGAGCGACCTGGAGCCTGTCATCGATCCGCTGCTGGCGGCCAACTGATCCCGATGCGCGCGCTTTTCGGCCTTCTGGCGCTGGCTTCGGTCCTGACGGGCGCGCCGATGGTCAGCGCAGCGCACGACGGCGGGCTGCCGCCCGTCAGCGCCTCGGATCGCATCCTCGGCCGCGCCGACGCGCCCGTGACAGTGGTCGAATACGCCTCCTTCACCTGCCCCCACTGCGCCCGCTGGCACACCGAGGTGCTGCCGGAGCTGAAGGCCCGCTTCATCGACGCCGGCAAGGTGCGGCTGGTGTTCCGCGATCTTCCCACGGCTCCGGCCCAGGTGGCCGCCGCCGCTGCCGGCATCGTTCGTTGCGCCGCGCCCGAGCGCGCCCATGCGGTGGCCGACTCGCTCATGCGTGGCCAGGCCGCCGCCCTCGCGGCCGGGGACGCCGCCCCGTGGTTCGACGCCGCCATCGCCACGAGCGGCCGGACCCGGGAACAGGTCGAGACCTGTCTGGCGGACCCCGCGACCCTCGCCAGCATCCAGGCCTCGGTGCAAGGGGCCAACGCCGCGCACGTCCAGGGCACGCCCAGCTTCTTCGTCAATGGGCGCCGGGTGACCGACAGCTCGCTGGCGGGCCTGACCGCCGCGATCACGCCGCTGCTGCCGGCGGACTGACGCGCCAGCTCGATGCAGTTCCAGCGCCTCCGTCTCGTCGGCTTCAAGTCCTTTGTGGACCCGGCGGAGGTGCAGATCGAGCCGGGCCTGACCGGCATCGTGGGCCCGAACGGCTGCGGCAAGTCCAACGTGCTGGAAAGCCTGCGCTGGGTCATGGGCGCCAACTCGGCCAAGGCCATGCGCGGCCAGGGCATGGACGACGTGATCTTCGCCGGCGCCTCCAACCGGCCGGCGCGGAGCCACGCCGAGGTCCAGCTGACCATCGACAACGCCCAGCGCAAGGCGCCCCAGCCCTTCACCGACAGCGCCATCATCGAGGTGAGCCGCCGCATCGACCGGGGCCAGGGCTCGACCTATCGCATCAACGGCAAGGAGGTTCGGGCGCGCGACGTGCAACTGCTGTTCGCCGACGCCTCGACCGGCGCCAACTCTCCGGCGCTTGTCCGCCAGGGCCAGATCAGCGAACTGATCGCCGCCAAGCCCCAGAACCGCCGCCGCATCCTGGAGGAGGCGGGCGGCGTCGCCGGCCTGCACACGCGCCGGCACGAGGCCGAACTTCGCCTGAAGGCGGCCGAGGCGAACCTCGAACGGCTGGACGACATCGGTCGCGAGCTGGAGACCCAGCTGGCGCGGCTGAAACGCGAGGCTCGCCAGGCCGAGAAGTACAAGAAGATCAGCGCCGAGATCCGCGCCCTGCAGGCGTCCCTGACCTGGGTGCGATGGAACGACGCGCGCGTGGCCGCCGAGGAGGCCGCTCAAGCCCTGCGTGAGGCCGATCGGCTCGTGGCCGAGGCGACCACCGAGGCCAGCCGCGCCCAGACCGAGGCGCTGAAGGCCCAGGACGCGCTGAAGCCGGCGCGCGAGGAGGACGCGGTCGCCGCCGCCGTCCTGCACCGCGCCTCGCTGGAGCGCGACCGGCTGGACATGGCCGAGCAACAGGCGCGCGCCGAGGTCGAGCGGCTGAAGGCCGAGCGCGCGCGCATCGCCGCCGACATCGATCGCGAGACCGACATGGCCGCCGACGCCGAGCGCGAGCTGGCGCGGCTGACCGCCGAGATCGAGACCCTGAGCGCCGAGGTCGCCTCCGCCCCGACCCGCGCTCCGGAACTGGAGGCGGCGCTCCAGGCCGCCGAGGACGCTCGCCGGTCCGCCGACGCGGAGGTCGAACGTGTAGCCGGCGCCGTGGCCGCCGTCGAGGCGCGGGTGTCTGCCGAGAACGCCCGCCGCCGGGACGCCGAGGCGCGGGTCGAGCGCGCGCGGTCGCAGCT
>JAEWJI010000043.1 GCA_023386645.1 Pseudomonadota bacterium | reverse complement strand
GGCGACGACCGCGCGAGCGGGCGGGGGCCTCGGCCTGGTCGGCCTGGTCGACCTGCACCGCCGCCGCGGGTTCCGTCTTGGGCGTCTCCGGCGCCGGAGCCTCGCGACGACCGCGCGACGATCCCCGGGCCGAACGGCCGCCAGCGGCCTCGCGGCGCGGCGCGGAAGAGCCGAGGCTCGACCAGTCGATGTCGAGCGTCAGCTCCTCGGGCTCCATCTTGATGAGCTTCATCACCTTATCCAGCGACTTGTCGTCGGCCGGGGTGACGATCATGAACGCCTGGCCCTTCTTGCCGGCGCGACCGGTGCGGCCGATGCGGTGGACGTAATCGTCGGCGTGGTGCGAGACGTCGTAGTTGAAGACGTGGCTGACGTCGGGGATGTCCAGGCCGCGCGCCGCGACGTCCGAGGCGACCAGCAGCTTCAGCTCGCCCGACCGGAACGCGGCGAGGGTCTTCATGCGCAGGCTCTGATCCAGGTCGCCATGGATCGGCGCAGCGTCGAAGCCGTGGGTCTTCAGCGACTTGGCGACGATGTCCACCTCGGACTTGCGGTTGCAAAAGACGATGCCGTTGCGCACGTCCTCGCGGCCGACCAGGGCGCGCAGCGCCGTGCGCTTCGCCTTCGGATCGGAGGCGGGGATACGGACCAGGTACTGGGTGATGGTCTCGGCCGTCATCGCCGGGCGCGAGGCCTCGATGCGCGTCGGGTCCTTCAGGAACTGGGTCGTCAGCCGGGTGATCTCCGGCGGCATGGTGGCCGAGAAGAACAGCGTCTGGCGGCGCGGCGGCGTCAGCTTGAAGATGCGCTCGATGTCGGGGATGAAGCCCATGTCGAGCATCCGGTCGGCCTCATCGACGACCATCAGCTCCACGCCGGTCAGCAGCATCTTGCCGCGATCGAACAGGTCCAGCAGACGCCCGGGCGTGGCGATCAGCACGTCCACACCCTTGTTCAGGGCCGCCACCTGGTCGCCCATCGAGACGCCGCCGATCAGCAGCACCCAGTTTAGCTTGGTGCCCTTGGCGTATTTCTCGAAGCTGGAAGCCACCTGGTCGGCTAGCTCGCGCGTCGGAGCCAGGACCAGGGCGCGGGGCATGCGGGCGCGGGCCCGGCCCGAGGCCAACCGGTCGATCATCGGCAGGGTGAAGGCGGCGGTCTTGCCGGTGCCGGTCTGGGCGATGCCCAGGACGTCACGGCCGGCGAGGGCCACGGGAATCGCCTGCTCCTGGATCGGAGTGGCGGTAGTGTAGCCGGTTTCGGCCACGGCCTTGAGGGTCGTGGGCGACAGGCCCAGTTGAGAAAATTCGGTCATATGTCCTTGAAGGATGGGAGGTCGTGCGTGTCAGCGTTCGGAACCGCCCATCTGGGGCGTGCGGGCGGCGCGGATCGCAGACCTGTCCCGGACACGGGAGCGGATATAGATGCCCCCACGCGAGAGTCAAGTATTCGCGCCTCGCAAACGCTTGACCGACCTGGCCCTTCCCAAAACATGAACAGATGGTAAGGATCGCCGCCCGGGGAGAGGGAGTGGTTGTGTATGCTTAGGTTTCGTGCGGTCGCCGCCTGCGCGGCTCTCGTGATCGGCGCCGCTGCAGGGGCGGCGGAAGGCCAAGACGCCGGGCGTCATCCCGCCCAGATCAGCCACGCATTCGGCAACACGGTCCTGTCCCGCTATCCGGACGGCGGCTGGGTCAAGCATTGGTTTGACGCGGACGGCGGCTACCGCGCCGAGTTCTCGAGCGGTCGGCGCATCGCCGCGCGCTGGCGGGTGGAGGGGCGTCAGGTCTGCTTGAACGGCATCACGCCCCGGATCATGATGATCTCGCGCTTCTGCTCCGAGATGCCGAACGGCCGGGTCGGCGAGACGTGGAGCTCGCGCGACCCCCTGGGCCGGCGGGTCGTCAACGAACTGCGCCCGGGGCGCTGAACCTACGCCTTACAGAAGGCGAGGGAAGGCGTCGCCGTTCGCGTCGAACAGGTGGGCCCGGTCGGCGGGCGCGTGCAGGGCCACCGCGTCTCCCACGCCCGGGCGCGCGTCGCCCGGCAGCTGGGCGGTCAGGGTCTCCTCCGCCTCGCCGTGTGAGAGATAGGCGAAGGTGGCGCTGCCCAGGGTTTCGACGAAACGAACCCGCGCCTGAAGCGCGTCGCCGCCCGCCTCCGTCGACAGATGTTCGGGCCTGACCCCCAGGGTGACACGGTCGCCCGGCTTGCCGGTCGAGGCGTCCACCGCCACCCGCAGCCGCTCGCCGGGCTCGGTCATGACCACCGCCCCGTCCGACCGCGCCTCCTCCAGGCGGCAGGCGATCAGGTTCATCTTCGGGCTGCCGATGAAGCCGGCGACGAACAGGTTGCGGGGGCTCTCGTAGAGCTCCATCGGCGCCCCGACCTGCTCGATCCTTCCGCCGTTCAGCACCACGATGCGGTCGGCCAGGGTCATGGCCTCCACCTGGTCGTGGGTGACGTAGATCATCGTCGTCTTCAGCGTCTGGTGCAGGCGCGCGAACTCGTAGCGCATCCGCACGCGCAGCGCCGCGTCCAGGTTCGACAGCGGTTCGTCGAACAGGAAGACCTGCGGCTCGCGCACGATGGCCCGACCGATGGCGACCCGCTGGCGCTGGCCGCCGGACAGGGCCTTGGGCTTGCGGTCCAGATATTCGGTGATGTTCAGGCTCTCGGCCGCGGCCCGCACCCGCCGGTCGATCTCGGCCCTGTCGGTCTTGGCGAGCTTCAGCCCGAAGGCCATGTTCTCATAGACGGTCATGTGCGGATAAAGCGCATAGGACTGGAAGACCATGGCCACGCCCCGGTCTGACGGCGACAGGTCGTTGACCACCCGTCCGCCTATCTCGATCTCGCCCGCCGTCGCCTCTTCCAGGCCCGCGATGGTGCGCAGCAGGGTGGACTTCCCGCAGCCGGACGGGCCCACGAAGACCACGAACTCGCCATCGGCGATGTGCAGGTCCACGCCCTTGAGCACCTCGGTCGCGCCGAACCGCTTGACCACGCCTGTAAGCCGCACTTCGGCCATGTCCGTCCCGACGCTGTTTGATCGCGCGGGCACCGTAACCGGTTACAGGCGTCGATCAATCCGGGCTTGAGAACAGCGTGCGTTGAGCGCACTGTGGCGCTTCTCGGGGGAGACCATCAGATGACCGTCCGCATGCTCGCCGTGGCCGCCGTGGCCCTGGCCGTTTTCGCCGCCGCGCCGGCCCAGGCCCAGCAATATCTCCGGCCGGGAGACCAGGTGGAGGGGCGGCTTCAGCGCGGCGACGACCGACTGGACGCCGGCGAGTTCGTGGACGTCTATGAATTTCGCGGCCGGGCCGGCGATCGCGTCTCGGTGCGGATGACGTCGCACGATTTCGACGCCTACCTGATGATCCGGGGCCCCGGCGACTTCGCCGAGGACAACGACGATTCCGGCCACGGCGACGAAACCGATTCCCTGCTGGAAATCCGCCTCCCGGCCGATGGCGTCTATCAGATCAGCGCGACCAGCTACGAGCCGTCCGAAACCGGCGACTATGTCCTGTCGCTGCACGGCCAGGACCGGGGCGGCAGAGAGCGCGCCGGGCCGGGCGGGCGAGGGGGCGATCACGGCGGCCGGGGCGATGATCTGTATGCTCGCGGCGGCCCCCTGGCGCCCGACCAGACGCTTCAGGGCTGGCTGAGCCCCGGCGACCATCGGCTCCAGGACGGCGAATACGCCGACGGTTGGGTCGGGTCGGTGCAGAGGGGCCAGCGCTACGCCCTGAGCCTGAGGTCCGGCGACTTCGACGCCTATCTGGTGCTGCGCGGCGCGGGCCTCGAGGTCGACAACGACGACGACGAGTCCGCGCGCGGCTCGACCGACAGCCGGCTGGTGTTCACCGCGCCCGAGAGCGGCGAGATTACGGTCACGGCCACCAGCTACGCCGCCGACGAGACCGGTCCCTACAGCATCCGGCTCGAACGGCTGGGTGGACGCGGGCCGGACCGCGACGGTCGGGGTCCCCAGCAGTGGGGCGGCGGGCAAGGCGAACTGCGCCTGGGCCAGAGCGTCCAGGGCGCCCTGATGCAGGGCGATCGCCGGCTGGACGGCGGCGAATACGTCGACACCTTCCTCTATCGTGGCCGTCGCGGCGAGCAGTTGGACCTGGGCCTGAGTTCCTCGGAGTTCGACGCCTATGTCGCCATTGAGGGGCCGAACGGCTTCTCGGCCTTCAACGACGACGATCCGTCCGGCGACGGCGGGCGCGACAGCCGACTGCTGGTCACCCTGCCCTCGGATGGAGAGTATCGGGTCCACGCCACCTCCTACGCGGCCGGAGAGACGGGCGCCTTCCGGCTGAGCGCCCGGCCCGGGCGGGGCCAGTCGCAGGAGCCATCCTGGTACGCGGATCGCGGCGGCTCCGGCGGCCCAGGCGACATCGACATCGGCGACACGGTGGGCGGCTTCCTGGCGGCCGGAGACGACACCCTGGACTCGGGCGAATATGTCGATCGCTATGTGTTCACGGGCCGACGCGGCCAGCGGATCGCGGCCGAGCTGACGTCGTCGGCGTTCGACGCCTACATCATCCTGTCGACGCCGTCGGGCGAGACGCTCGACAACGACGACGGCGAAGACGGCACGAACAGCCGCCTGGACACCGTGCTGACCGAGGACGGCGAGTACGAGGTGATGGTCACCTCGTTCGCCCCGGGAGAGACCGGCTCCTACCGGTTCAGCGTCACGCCCAGCCAGGGCTCGCCGCGCCAGGCGGCGGTCCAGGGCGGCGCCCGCGTGTTCGCGGTCATGGTGGGGGTCTCCGACTACGGCTCCGAGGAGGCGAACCTGCCCTACACGGACGAGGACGCGCGCAAGCTGGCCGAGACCCTGCGCCGTGAAGGCGTGCTGAACCCCGCCAGCGTGGTCCTGACCAACGCCCAGGCGACCGTCGGCGGGGTGCGCCGCGCCTTCCAGCAGGTGGCGCGTCAGGCGGGACCGGACGACATGTTCCTGTTCTTCTTCTCAGGCCACGGCGGCCAGGAAGAGGGGGGGAGGGAGCCGGACGGCCGGTACGAGACCATCACCCTGCGCGACGGAGAGATCACCGACACCGAGATGGCCTCGATGTTCGGGACCCTGCGCACGCGCCTGTCGATGCTGGTGCTCGACAGCTGTTTCTCAGGGGGCTTCGCCCGCAACGTGGTGGATCGGCCGGGCGTCATGGGCCTGTTCAGTTCCGAGGAGGACCTGACCTCTGCCGTCGCCGACAAGTTCGAGGCCGGCGGCTATCTCGCCCATTTCCTGCGCTCGGGCTTGGCCGGTGAAGCCGACGGCGACGGCGACGCCATGGTCACGGCCGGAGAGCTCTCGACCTATCTGCGCCGCCGCTTCACCCGCGATGCGGAAGACATCGACGCCGAGACCATCGACGGCCAGCGCAACTACCAGAACCTGGTCGTCGACCGCGGCGGGGTTCAGGTGGACGACGTGGTGATACGCCTGGCGTCTAGTGGGTCCTCATTCGGAGCGCATTGAGGCGCCCCTGCCGGCGGGGCGTCAGTTCCCTCGCGCCGCTACGGCCATGTCGCGCGAGGCGCGCAGGCGCATCAGTTCGGACCAATGGTCGGCCATGGCCAGCAAGGCCTGGCGCCGCCCGGGGTCCTCTTCGGGCACAGCCTCGCGGATCAGGGCGTTGGCCCTTTCCCGGCACTGCTCCGCTGACTTGAGCGATTCCATCACAGGTTAAGACCGTGTCCCCGAGTCGGGTTTCAGCTTGACCGCGAAAAATATGAACCTTTACCGGGAGGTAAATGGTGGATGCGACAGGGATTGAACCTGTGACCCCCTCGGTGTGAACGAGGTGCTCTCCCGCTGAGCTACGCATCCCCATGTCGGGCCGGCCGTCGGCGGATCGCCGGGACGGGGGAGGCGGGGACATAGCCCGCGTCCGCCCGACTGACAAGCGTCTGAGTGGCCTCAGATGCCCGAGGCGCGCACCGCCTCCGGCGTCTCGGCCTCCGGGTCGCCGGGCAGCCAGGCGACACGACCCTCGTAGATGTCGCCGTTCAGGATCCCTTCCTCCCGGGCGACCAGGACCGGGACCAGCATCTGGCCGGTCACGTTCGTCGCCGTGCGCATCATGTCGATGATCCGGTCGATGGCGACGATGTAGCCGATGCCTTCCAACGGCAGCCCGGCCGTGGACAGGGTCAGCGTCAGCATGACGATCGAGGTGCCCGGCACGCCGGCCGTGCCCAGCGAGCCAAGCACGGCGGTCAGGCCGATCAGCACATACTGGGTCAGGGTCAGTTCAATCCCGAAATACTGGGCGATGAAGATGGCGGCGATGGCCGGATAGATGGCGCCGCATCCGTCCATCTTGACGTTCGCGCCCAGGGGCACCGCGAATGCGGCGTAGGCCTGGGGCACGCCCAGCCGCTCGACCGTCTGGCGCAGGGTGATCGGCAGGGTGCCAAGCGACGACGAGGTGGCGAAGGCCGTCTGCTGGGCCGCGAAGGCCCCCCGGAAGAAGCTGACCACCCTAAGGCCGTGAAGCTTCAGCAGGCCGGAATAGACCACCAGGATGTGGAACAGGCAGGCGGCGTAGATGGCGAAGATGAACTTGCCGAGCGGCAGCAGCGCCTCCCAGCCGTAGCCGCCGACGACCGAGCCGATCAGGCCGAAGACGCCGAAGGGTGTCAGCTGGATCACCCAGCGGGTGATGCGGAAGATCATCGATGCGCCTTCGTCCACCAGCCGCCGCACCCCCTGGGCCCGGTCGCCGAGCGCCACCAGCGCCGCCCCCACCAGGGCCGAGAAGACGATGATCTGCAGCACCTTGCCTTCGGCCAGGGCGGCGAAGGGATTGGTCGGAACCACGCCGATCAGCACCTCCAGCGGGGTCGGGATCTCGCGCTCGCGCACCTCGCCGAGCGGCAGGTTCGAAAGCCCGAGGCCCGGATCGATCAGATGCGCGAAGGCGAACCCCACCAGGACCGCCAGCAGCGAGGTGAGGGCGAACCACACCAGGGTCCGGAACGCCAGGCGCACGGCGCCCACGCCTTCGCCAAGCTTGGCGATCGAGCTGGCGATGGTGAACAGCACCAGGGGCGCGACCACCATGCGGATCAGGTTCAGATAGATGTCGCCGATTGGCTGCAGCCAGGTCTCGGCCGCGGGTCCCAGCAGCAGCCCGGCAAGGATGCCAAGCCCGAAGCCGGCGGCGGTCCGCTGCCAGAGCGGAATGGCGAAGAAGCGGCGGAGCATGGAGCGTCGTCCTGTTGACCCGCGCATGTGCGGTCGCGGGTCCCGATCCGCAACCGTGGCTGTCGCGCAATAGATGTCAGGCGTCGCAGCCGATCAGCCGGTCCACCGCCGCTTCCAGTTTGCCGAAATGGTCGATCGTGATGTCGCCGCCTAGTGCGTCGGCCGGGACGTCATTGTACCCGAAGCTGACGGCCACGCAGGGGATGCGCGCGTCGAGGGCGGCGCCGGTGTCGGTGGTGCTGTCGCCCACCATGACGGCGCGGGCCGGGTCGCCTCCCGCCAGGCGGCAGGCTTCGACCAGATGGGCGCCGGACGGCTTGCGGGCCGAGACCCGGTCGGGCCCGACGACGGCCGCGAACCGGCTTTCCAGCGCGAGCGCCCGGACCAGGGCCAGCGAGAGGTCCGTCCGCTTGTTGGTCGCCACGACCAGTCGCGCCCCGCGCGCGGCCAGCCGGTCCAGCGTCTCGACCACCCCATCGAACGGCCGGGTGTGATCGGCGATATGCTCCAGGTAATCGGCCAGGAAGCGCTGGAAAAGGTCGTCGCGCGCCGCCGTCTTCCAGTCCGCGCCCGCCTCCAGGAAGCCGTGCTCCAGCAACGCCCGCGCGCCGTGGCCGACCAGGTGGCGCGCCGAGGCCAGCGGAACGGGCGCCAGGCCTTCCTGAACCAGCAGCCGGTTCAGCATCCCGATCAGGTCCGGCGCCGAATCGACAAGCGTGCCGTCGAGGTCGAACAGGATGGTCCAGCCACCCAGGTCTTGGTCGTGCATCGAGAGCCGCCGTCGAAGGGTTGGGAAGCCCCGGCTGATTGGGCTAGATCACCCGGGACCACAAGCCGCCGGAATCAGGAATGCCAGGACGCGCCGCCATCATCCTCGCCGCCGGCCAGGGCACGCGCATGAAGTCGCCGCTGCCGAAGGTGCTGCACCCGGTGGGCGGGCGCGCCATGCTGGATCACGCCATCGACGCGGCCGAGGCCCTGGGCTGCGAGCGGATCGTGGTGGTGGTCGGCGTCCATTCGCCCGAAGTTCGGGCTCACGTCGAGAAGCGTCTCGGCGCGAACGCCATCGCGGTTCAGGACCCGCCGCTCGGCACCGGCCACGCGGTGCGGGCGGCCGAGGCGGCGCTGACCGGCTTCGACGGCGAGGTGGTGATCACCTATGGCGACGTGCCCCTGCTGAAGGCCGCGGACATCGAGCCGGTGTTCGGCGGGGAGGGGGTCACGGTCATCGGGTTCGAGGCCCGCGATCCCGGAGCCTATGGGCGGCTGGTCATGCAGCGGGACGACCTCCTGGCCATCACCGAGGCGAAGGAGGCGAGCGCCGACGTGCTGGCCGTCACCGCCTGCAACTCGGGCGTCATGGCCGCCCCCTCCGCCCTGCTGTTCGATCTGCTGGCCGAGGTGACGAACGACAACGCCAAGGGCGAATACTATCTGACCGACGTGGTCGCGCTGGCTCGCCGCCGCGGCGCGCCAGCCCGCGCCGTCTTCGCTCCCGAGGACGCGGTCATGGGCGTGAACACCCAGGGCGAACTGGCCCAGGCCGAGGCCCTGTTCCAGCAGGCCCGGCGCGACGAGGCCCTGGCCTCGGGCGTGATGATGCCGGCCCCCCACACCGTTCACTTCAGCTGGGACACCGAGGTGGGGCCGGGCGCCGTGATCGAGCCCTATGTGGTCTTCGGCTCAGGCGCCAGGGTCGCGGGCGGCGCGCGCGTGCGCAGCTTCAGCCACGTCGAGGGCGCGACCATCGCGGCCGGCGCCGAGGTCGGTCCCTACGCCCGCCTGCGCCCCGGCGCCGCGATCGGGGAGAAGGCCCGCATCGGCAACTTCGTCGAGGTGAAGAATTTGGCGATGGGCGCGGGCGCCAAGGCCAACCACCTGGCCTATCTGGGCGATGGCGAGGTCGGGCCGGGCGCGAACATCGGGGCGGGCGTGATCTTCTGCAACTACGACGGCTTCTTCAAACACCGCACTTCGGTGGGCGAGGGCGCCTTCGTCGGCTCCAACAGCGCCCTGGTGGCGCCGGTCACGATAGGGGCGGGGTCCATGGTCGGCTCCGGTTCGGTGATCACCCGCGACGTTGAGCCCGGCGCGCTCGCTCTCGGCCGCGCCGGACAGACCGCCAAGCCCGGCTGGGCCGCGCGCTTCATGGAAACCATGCGCGCCAAGAAGGCGGCGAAGGCGAAATGAGCGCCGACGATCAGAAGCGCCGCGCCGGCGAGGCGGCGGCCGAGCGGGTCGAGACCGGTATGGTCGTGGGCCTGGGCACCGGCTCCACCGCCGCCTGGTTCGTCAGCGCTTTGGCCGCGAGGGGCCTGAGCGGCCTGCGCTGCGTGCCGACGTCAGAGGCCACCGCCGATCTGGCGCGTGAGCTCGGCCTGACCCTGTCCACCCTGGAGGACACCCCGCGCATCGACCTGACAGTCGACGGCGCCGACGAGGTCGGGCCCGGCCTGGCGCTCATCAAGGGCGGCGGCGCGGCCCTATTGCGCGAGAAACTGGTCTGGGAGGCGTCGGCGCGGTGCATCGTGATCGCCGACAGCGCCAAGGTCGTCCCGTCGCTCGGCGCCTTCGCCCTGCCGATCGAGGTGGTGGCCTTCGGACACAAGACCACCGCCAACCGGATCGCCGATGTGCTGGCCGACCACGACATCGCCATGCCGGCCCGCGCCAGGCAGGCCGAGCGCGGGCTCGTGCGCACCGACGGCGGCAACCTCATCTACGACGCTCGCTGCGGCGTGATCCACGACCCCGCCCGACTGGCCGACGACCTGAAGCTGGTCACCGGCGTGGTGGAGCACGGCCTGTTCCTCGACCTCGCCGACGAGGCGATCATCGGCCGGGACGACGGCGTCGAGGTCCTGACGCCCTAGACCGCCATGAAGATGGTGTTGGCGAAGTTGTGCAGCACGATCGGCAGCACCAGGCTGCCGGAGCGTTCGCGCAGCCACACCAGCAGGAGGGCCGGCCCGCCGGTGAGGGCCAGAGCCATGGGATCGAACGAGAAGCCCTCGTCGCCATAGCCGAAGGCATGGTCCAGGCCGAACGCCAGGCTGGTCAGGATCGCCGCCCAGCCCATCGGCGCGCCCAGCACCCGCAGCGGCCGCCCGAACGCCTCGTTGAACACGAGCAACAGCACCCCGCGATAGAAGACCTCCTCCTGCAGGCCCGGCAGGGTCAGCTGAAAGGCGAAGTCCTCGGCGCTTCCGCCCTCGCCGCCAAATGTGAAGGCCAGGCCCAGGAAGACGGCGACCAGCAGGGCCGAGACCAGGAGCGAAGGCGCCAGGCCCCGCCGATCGTGGGCGAGGGTGATGCCGCTGCGAGCCCACCCCAGGGCCGGGAGCGCCGCCACCGACAGGGCAAGCAGCAGAGCCAGGGCCTTCCCGGTCCAGTTCCAGCTGTTGCCGTAGTCCGGCATGTCGACCCAGCCCCAGGCGTCGGTCAGGGCCGCGTCGTGCGCCAGCATCAGGACCAGACCGGTCGCCAGCCATCCCCAGGCCACGCGGCCTTTGGAAAGCACGGCGGCCACGGCGGCGGCCGCGCCTACGATGGCGATCGCGCCAAGGATGGAAATGAGTGCGTTCGGCATGAAGCTTCCCCGTGTTCTCGGGTCCAGAGGCGTCCGGCCCCCGGTCCGGATGCGCATTGCAAAGCTTTAATGAGGCGGCGCGCCAGTGCAGGTCGCCGGTCCGCCGGAGGTTCTCGGCTTGTCTCGCGGCCGTCGCCGGGGTATAGGGCGGTGATCGATCTCTCTGCGTAACGCTTTCGTTCTCTGCGACCCGCTCGAGATCTACAGCCGCTCCATTCAGACCGATCGGCCAAGGCGCTCTTGCCGCGGCTGACTTTTTGATCAGAAGGTTCTGACAATGGCGACTGGTGTCGTGAAGTGGTTCAACTCCACCAAGGGTTACGGTTTCATCCAGCCGGATGACGGCGGCAAGGACGTGTTCGTCCACATCTCGGCCGTCGAAGGCGCTGGCCTGAACGGCCTGGATGAAAACCAGAAGGTTTCCTACGAACTCGAGCGCGACCGTCGCTCGGGCAAGGAATCGGCGGGCCAGCTGAAGGCCATCTAAGGCCCGAAGCCCCACAAGGTTTGACGGCGGCGGCGTTCTTCGCGGAGCGCCGCCGTTCGCATGTCTGGCGCTTGCCGGTCTGGGCTTCGACGCCTAACTCCGGGCGCCGCAAAGGAGCGCCCGATGGCCGATTATGACTACGACCTCTTCGTCATCGGCGCGGGCTCGGGCGGGGTGCGGGCGGCCCGGCTGACGGCGCTGGGCGGCAAGCGGGTCGGGATCGCCGAGGAGTATCGCGTCGGCGGCACCTGCGTGGTGCGGGGCTGTGTCCCGAAGAAGTTCATGGTCATGGCCTCGGACTTCGAACACCAGTTCGAGATCGCGCGCGGCTACGGCTGGGACGTCCAGGCCAGCTTCGACTGGCCGAAGTTCCTGGAGGCCAAGGACGTCGAGATCGCTCGCCTGTCCGGCATCTATGCGGCCAACCTCGGCAAGGCCGGCGTCGATCTGATCCACGGCCGCGCGGTCCTGAAGGACGCCCACACCGTCGAGATCATCGGCAAGCAGACCGTCACGGCCGAGAAGATCCTCATCGCCACCGGCGGCCGGCCCTGGAAGCCGGAGGACCTGCCGGGCGTCGAGCACGCCATCACCTCCGAGGAGGCCTTTCATCTTCCGGAACTGCCCAGGCGCATCCTGATCGCGGGCGGCGGCTACATCGCCGTGGAGTTCGCCGGAATCTTCGCCGGCCTCGGCGTCGAGACCACCCTTATCTATCGCGGCCCCAACATCCTGCGGGGCTTCGACGACGACGTGCGGGCCCACCTGGCCGGCGAGATCGAACGGCGCGGGATCAGGGTCATCCTGGGGTCGCAGCACGAGGCGATCGAAAAGACCGATACCGGCCTGGTGAACGTGCTCGGCAACGGCATGCGGCTGGAGACCGACGCGGTGATGTTCGCCACCGGCCGGGTTCCCCATGTCGTCGACCTGGGCCTGGAGGCGGCCGGCGTGGAGCTGAACGACCAGGGCGCGATCAAGGTCGACGCCTTCTCCAGGACCACCGCCGACAACATCTGGGCCATCGGTGACGTGACCGATCGCATGAACCTCACGCCGGTGGCCATCCGCGAGGCCGTGGCCTTCCACGAGACCGTCTATCGCGGCAATCCCCAGCACTTCGACTACGAGGCTGTGGCCACCGCCGTCTTCAGCCAGCCGCCCGTCGGCGTGGTCGGCCTGACCGAGGCCGAGGCGCGCCACAGCTGCGCCAAGGGGGTCGACGTCTATCTGACCCGCTTCCGGCCGATGAAGTACGCCTTCACCGGCTCGGACGAGCGCATGCTGATGAAGCTCGTGGTCGACGCCGACACGCAGCGGGTCGTGGGCGTGCACATCGTCGGCCCCGAGGCCCCGGAGATGATCCAGCTGGCGGCCATCGCCGTGAAGGCCGGGTTGACCAAGGCCCAGTGGGACGCCACCTGCGCGGTTCACCCCACCGCCGCCGAGGAACTGGTGACGCTCAAGGAGAAGCAGTCCCAGAACACCAACGCCGGCTAGTTCGATTGTCCCGGTGCGTCCCGACCCTTATCCTATGAAAATGACGCCGCGCTGGAGCCCCGAGAGCTGGAGATCGAAGCCGGTCGTCCAGATGCCGACCGACTATCCGGACCCGGCGGCCCTCGCCCGGGTCGAGGATGAGCTGGCCGCCATGCCGCCCCTGGTGTTCGCCGGCGAGGCGCGGCGACTGACGGCCAAGCTGGCCGAGGTCGAGGCCGGGCGCGCCTTCCTGCTCCAGGGCGGCGACTGCGCCGAGAGCTTCAAGGAGTTCTCGACCGACAACATCCGCGACACCTTCCGCCTGATCCTGCAGATGGCGGTGGTGCTGACCTTCGCTGGCAAGAAGCCGGTGGTGAAGGTCGGCCGCATCGCCGGCCAGTTCGCTAAGCCGAGGTCTTCCTCGCTGGAGACCATCGGCGACGACACCCTGCC
Organism: Pseudomonadota bacterium; assembly: GCA_023386645.1. Lineage (GTDB taxonomy): Bacteria > Pseudomonadota > Alphaproteobacteria > Caulobacterales > Caulobacteraceae > Brevundimonas. The sequence continues at coordinate 5,180 of JAEWJI010000043.1, read as the reverse complement.
CAGCTATCGCGGCGACATCATCAACGGCATGGCCTTCACGCCGGACGAGCGGCTGCCGGATCCGCAGCGGCTGCTTCGCGCCTATCACCAGTCGGCGGCGACCCTGAACCTGCTGCGCGCCTTCGCCGGCGGGGGCTACGCGGACCTCTACAACATCCATCGCTGGACCATGGGGTTCGCGACCGACACCGCCTACGGCGCCCGCTATCGCGAACTGGCCGACAAGATCACCGAGGCCCTCGCCTTCATGGAGGCCGTTGGCGTCACGCCCGAGAGCCATCCGGACCTCAGTCGGGTGGAGGTGTTCACCAGCCACGAAGCCCTGTTGCTGAACCTCGAAAGCGCCCTGACCCGCCTGGACGGGGCGACGGGCGAATGGTTCGACACCTCCGCCCACATGGTCTGGATCGGCGAGCGCACGCGCCAGCTGGACGGCGCCCACGTCGAGTTCGCGCGCGGCATCCGCAACCCCATCGGGCTGAAGTGCGGGCCGACGATGGAGCCGGACGATCTGCTGGCCCTGATCGACGTCCTGAATCCCGACAATGCTCCGGGTCGACTGACCCTCATCGGTCGTTTCGGGGCGGACAAGGTCGGCGATCGGCTGCCGCGCCTCATGCGAGCGGTGAAGGCCGCCGGCCGCCGCGTCGTCTGGTCGATCGACCCGATGCACGGCAACACCCTGAAGGCCGGAAACGGTTACAAGACCCGGCCCTTCGAGCGCATCCTGACGGAGGTGCGGACGTTCATCGACGTGGCCGAGGCCGAAAGCGTCCACCCCGGCGGCGTCCATCTGGAGATGACCGGCCAGAACGTCACCGAATGTCTGGGCGGGGCCCAGGCCCTGACCGAGGACGACCTGTCCAGCCGCTATCACACCCACTGCGATCCCCGCCTGAACGCCGACCAGGCGCTCGAATTGGCCTTCCTGGTGGCGGAACGGCTCAGCTCGGGTCGCATCAGCCGCTCGGCGGCGGCTTGAGCGGGGGCCGGATCGGCGGGGAGGCCGAACCCGGCCGCGTCGCCTATCAGGGCGCGCCCGGCGCCTTCAGTCACGAGGCCTGCGCGGCCCTGAGGCCCTGGGACGTGGCCGTCGGTTTCCCGACCTTTCAGGCCGCGATCGAGGCGGTGCGGACCGGCGACTGCGACTGCGCCCTTATCCCGGTCGAGAACACCACCATCGGCGTGGTCCAGCCGGCGGCCGACCTGGTCCGCGACAGCGGCCTGCATCAGGTGACCGAGGTCTGGCGGCCGATCCGTCTGGCGCTGATGGGCGTTCCGGGCGCTCGCCTGGGCGACATCCGTCGCGCCTGCAGCCACCCGGCCGCCCTCGACCAGTGTGTCGGGACCCTGAGCGGGCTGGGGGTGGAGCCGGTTGAGGCTTTCGACACCGCCGGTGCGGCACGCGAGGTGGCCGGGGCCGGGGACTTCACACTCGCCGCCCTGGCCCCGGCCGCGGCGGCCGAAATCTATGGACTGTCGATCCTGCGCAACGATTGCCAGGATTCCAGCGACAATCGCACGCGTTTTGTCCTGTTGTGCAAAGCGCCGGCTTGACCGCGCACGTTTGTTGCGCCTGATAGGACCCGAGCGGCGTTTCCGTCGTTCGCCAACCGGATCCTGGACGACCATGTCCCCGTCGCGCGCCGCCCCTGTCGACCTGAACCGCTCGCGCGCGGCCGGCTGCTATTTCGGCTTCTACGGCTTTCGATACGCCGGCTGAGGCGTCGGGCCCCGCCTGACAGCCTCGCCGGCGACCGCTTCGACCGAAGCGGCACGCAAGCCCTGTCTCATCCAACCGAAATCGAAGCCGTCATGTCCCCCTCCCACTCCGCCCATCTTCACCAGGTCTGGCCCCCACTGGCCGATGTCTCGCCCGAGCAGATGGCGCTCGCCGCCCTGCGCCACGAGATCGATTTGCTCGACGACGAAATCCTCGCCCTGTTCGAGCGACGCCTGGCCATCGCCGACAGGGTCGGTCGCGCCAAGGACGCGCCCACTGGACCGCACACCAAGCTGCGCCCTGATCGAGAGCAGGCGGTGATGACGCGGATGACCGCCAAGGCCTCGCCGGCCGCCCGGGACGCCGTCGCCGGCCTGTGGCGCGAGGTGGTCGGCTGGGGCCTGGCTCGCCAGGGCCAGCTGGAGGTCCAGGTCTGGTCGCCCATCGAGCCCACCCGCGCCTACGACGGCGCGCGCCTCCGCTTCGGGGCGGCGGCGGACCTCAAGCTGGCCCGTGATCCCCAGGCCGCCCTGGCCTTCGCGGCCGAGGGGCGGGGCGTGGCGGTTCTCGCCATCAACACCGACGATCCCTGGTGGCTGGGGCTGAGACGCGAGTGGTCGTCGCTCAGCGTGTTCGACGGCTTCGGCGGGGCGACCCCTACGGCCCTGGCGATCGGCAAGATCGATCCGGCGGCCCTGCCAATGGGTCGGCGGGTGGTTGTCACCGCCGGGGGCGACGCCGGCGACGGCGGCGGCGCGCGCCGCTGGGGCCTGAACACCCACCACGGCTGGACCCTGGCCCTGACCGACGCGGCCGTTCTCCCCGGCGAGGCCGAGGGCTGCGTCGGCGCCATCGGATAGGGGCGGCTACGACCGATTCTGACGCAGGCGCGGTCTAGTCGTGCGGAATGCCCCCCTGCATTGACGATCCGTCCCGGCTTCATGCCCGGTGATAGAAATGAGAGTCTTTTTTTCTAGGACTCTCACTTCCCCACGTGCCGCATGGGTCCGCCGGCGCCAGGGGCGGGATATGGTTTCCGCGTTAACTCTGGGGCTTAAGCCTGTTGCTGAACCCGACCGCAACGCTCGGGCGTTAGGGTCGCCGTATGAGCAGCGGCATCGCCCTTCGTCCCGTCCTCGCAGGCCTCGCCGGCCTGTTGGTCTCGGCCTGCGGCGGCTTCGACAGCGATCCGCATCGGTTTGAGAACTTCGCCGAGCAGGTGGCCGCCATCCCCGTCGACGGCCGGCCGGCCGCCGTGCCGACGCCTCCCACCGCAGCGGAGGCAGGGTTGAGGCCGGTCCACGCTTCGGACGCCCCCGCCCTGCAGGTCGTGGTCATGGAGCCGCACGACATGTGGGACGCGCGCGACGGTCTGCGCGGTATGATCGATTCCGCCGCCCCGGCGATCGTGGAGGCCGCCGCGCCAGCGGTGATGCAGGCGGCGGTAGACCGCGTGAAGGCGGCCCCCGCCGAGGCCCTGCGTCCCGCCATCCAGGCGGCGTCCGACGCTGGCACGACCATCCAGCTGGGAGCCTTCTCCACCCGCGCCGCCGCCGAGGCCGCCTGGGCGCGGGTCAGCGACGGCGCCGCGCGCGGACTGACCCCTCGGTTCGAGCCCGTGCGGGTCAACGGCCGCGACTTCACCCGCCTGAAGGTGGGCTCCGTGCCCGTCGCCTCGGCCGAAGCCCTGTGCCGCGCGGCCCAGGTCTCCGATCCCTGGTGCGCCGCGCGCGCCTAGGGCGGACTCAACCCCCAGCCAGAACCGTCGGCCGCTTAACCTGTCGTTGACGGGCGAGCGGACGGCCGCGACTCTGTCGGCTCGACCGAGTCGCGGTCGGGAAGTGAAGGATCGGGCGCATGGGCGCACAGGTGATCGTGGTCGGCAACGAGAAGGGCGGGGCGGGCAAGTCCACCCTGGCCATCCATATCGTCGCGGGTCTGCTGCATGCCGGGCGGCGGGTGGCGATCATCGACCTGGACCTGCGCCAGCGGTCGATGGCCCATTTCTTCGCCAACCGCCGGGCCTGGACCGAGGCCAACGGCCACGTCCTGCCCCAGCCGGTCGAGCCCGACATGGGCGACGGCAAGGCCCTGGCCCGCGCCGACGAGGCCGAGCAGCTGGCGCGGTTCGAAGCGGCCTTCGCCGAGGCGGTCGACGCGGACGTGATCGTCATCGACACCCCCGGCGGCGATACGGTCCTGTCGCGCGCCGCCCACGCCCGCGCCGACCAGATCGTCACCCCCATGAACGACAGCTTCGTCGACTTCGACCTGCTGGGCGAGGTCGATCCCGTGACGCTCGATCTGAAGAAGCCGTCGATCTATTCCGAAAGCGTCTGGGAGGCCCGCAAGCAGCGGGCCATCACCCAGGGCCGCAACGCCGCCATCGACTGGATCGTCATCACCAACCGCCTGGCCGTCGCCGAGGCCCGCAACCGGCGCCGTCTCGAGGAGCGGATGCTGAAGCTGGCCCGCCGCGTCGGCTTCCGCGTCGGGCCGGGCCTGCGCGACCGGGTGATCTATCGCGAGCTCTTCCCCTTCGGCCTGACGGTCGCGGACCTGTCGAACGAGATCCGGCCGGTGGCGGTGTCCCTGGCCCACGTCGCGGCGCGCCAGGAGCTGCGCAACCTGATGCAGGCCCTGGGCCTGGAGGAAGCGGCTCCCCAGGGCCTCGACGCCGCGGCCTGAGCCGTGGGGCTGATCTGGCTCGTTCTGGCGGGAATCGCGCTTTGGGCCCTGGTCCGCCTCGGGCGGGTGACGGAACGGCGCGGCCAGGGCCACTGGCGGGTGACCGCCACCCTGATCGCGGCCGCAGCCATCGGCGGAGGCGTTCTGGCCCTGGCCAGAGGCGCCTGGTGGGCCGGCGCGGCCCTGATCGCCGCCGGCCTGTGGCTGACGCTCAGCTCGCGGGTGCGGCCTCGGGTCCACCGGGTCGAGCCTGAGAGGATGAGCGCGACCGAGGCCCGGGCCCTTCTCGGCGTCGGGCCTGACGCGACCGTCGGGGATATCCAGGCCGCCTGGCGCAGGCTGATGGCCCACGCCCATCCCGACCACGGCGGAACGGAAGGCCTGGCGGCCCAGCTGAACGCCGCGCGCGACCGGCTGCTGAAGCCCTAGTCCGGCCGGACGACCGTGCAGTCGAGGTTGCGCGCCTCCAGCGCCGCGCAGGCCGCGCGGGCCGCCTGTTCGCTGAAGCCGGTGAACCGCGAGCGGTGCCAGCCCGCCGCGCTCTGAACCGTGCGCCCCGCCTCGCCGAACTGGGCGCGGAACCGGCGGTTGACCTCCGTCAGCCAGTCGCGGGCGACCCGCTCGTCCCGGAACGCCCCGACCTGGACCGTCCACCGATCAGACGCAGGCGTGTTCGGGCGCGGCGGCGTGGTCCGTGGGGGCGCGGGGCGCGGCGCGTTCAGCGACTCGCGCGGGCTCGTCGGGGCTCCATTCAGGGCCGCCGTCAGGT
>JAEWJI010000003.1 GCA_023386645.1 Pseudomonadota bacterium | reverse complement strand
GGCCGACGGCGCCCCGGTCGCCCCGAACGCGGACGCCGCGAACGCCATCAACAACGGCCAGGTCGGCGGCGCGCCCCAGGCCGGAGCGGCCGGCCAGCCGGCCAGCCGCACCGAGACCCAGGGCCAGCCGGCGGCCAGCAGCGCCCCGAGCAACGCCGACGGCGACTGATCGGCCGGCGGGGACGCCCATGAGCGGCTCCGCGACGTCGTCTCCGGTCTCGATGGCCGATCGGCGAGCGTCGCCGCTCGCCGTCGCCCTGATCCTCGTCACCAATCTAATCCCGGTCGCGGGGGTGCTGTGGCTCGGCTGGGACGCCGCGCAGATCCTGCTGCTGTACTGGTGCGAGAACCTCGTCATCGGCGCGCTGACGCTGCCGCGCATCCTGACCGCGCGGGGCGTCGACAAGACGCCGATCAAGGTGTCCGGCGCCAGCGGAGACCGGACGCTGAGCCTGTCGGCGGTGGGGACACGCCTGTTCGTCTCCGGCTTCTTTATCGTCCACTATGGCCTGTTCTGCCTGGTGCACGGGGTCTTCACCCTGGTGATCGTCGCCGGCTTCGGTCCCGACGGCGGGCAGCTGGTGGACGCCCTGCCCGCGATCCGGGCGCGGACATTCGACGAAGCGGATTTTCGCTACGCCATCCTTGGCATCGTGGTGCTCCACATCGTGCTGATGCTGCGCCAGTGGTGGATGTCGGGCCTGTGGCGGACGTCCAGCCCAGGCGAGGAAATGTTCCGCCCCTATGGCCGGGTGATCGTGCTGCACTTCACCGTGCTCCTGGGCGGCATGGTGCTGGCCGGGCTGGACGGGCCAGCGTGGAGCGTGCTGATCCTCTGCGGGGTCAAGTCGGTGGTGGAGATCTTCGCCGAGAGGCGCGGCGGGGCGGTGCTGAAACCGCTGGGCCAGGGCGCCTGAGGGTCAGCCCAGCCTGCGGAAGATCGGCGCGCTGAAACCATCGGCGCGGTAGCGGGACAGGGCTTCGGACAGGGGCTCCAGCGCGACCTGGCCGTGGAAGCCGGTGGCGTGGATCAGGGTCCGATCATCCAGCGCCAGGGCGGAATGACCGGTGAAGCGGGTCTCTCCCGCCGGCGCCAGCCAGACGACCAGGTCGCCCCGGCGAAGATCGGAAGCCTCGACCGACCGGCCCAGCTCGGCCTGGGCGGCGGAATGGCGCGGGCAGGCGCGGCCGCAGGCGAACAGGACGGTCTGGACCAGGCCCGAGCAGTCGGTCAGGCGCGAGGACCGCGCGCCCAGCGCATGCGGGACGCCCAGCAGCCGTTCGGCCACCGCGACCGGATCGGTCTCGAACGCCCCCATCGGCGACAGGTCGCTCGCGGAAACGCCGCTCAGCCCGTGATGGACCAGGGCGTTCAGCGGCAGGGGGGCGTCGGCGGCCGAGACCCAATGGGTGGCCAGGGGCGCGCGGGGCGTCAGGCAGTCCGTCTCGACCCAGCCGATGGAGCCCGAGCGCCGGGCCCGGCCCCAGGCCCAGCCGCCGCGCCGCTCCAGCACGTCGAAGGCCTCGCCGTGCAGCAGCTGGTCGATACGCACCGCCTCTGAACTGTCTGCGTCGCGGATCTCGGCCACGCCGGTGCGGCCGTGCATGGCGACGGTCGGGCTGTACGCGTCGGCGCGCACCAGCCCCTCGACCGCCGCCTCGGCGAGGTCGGGGCGAGCGAGGATCGCGCTCGGGTCGAGGTCGAGGTCGAGGATGGCGCTCAAGAGGGCTCGTCCGGTGAAGCCCATCCCTTTCGCACGGGAAGCCGAAGGTCGCGTTAATGGCGCCGCGAAATCAGGCCGGCGCGCCGTAGCGATCGGTCAGCATGCGGTACGCCGCACGGATCGCCTGGGCCTCGCCGCCCTCGGGCCAGCCAGGGCGGTTGCGGCTGTTCCAGGCGAAGATGTCCATATGAGCCCAGGCGCCGGTCGAGGGTGCGAACTTCTGCAGGAACAGGGCGGCGGTGATCGATCCGGCCTGGGCCCAGGAGGCGGAATCGTTCCTGACATCGGCGATCTCGCTGTCCAGCGAGGCGCGGTAGCCGGGCCACAGGGGCATGCGCCACAGGGGATCGCGCACCGCCCGAGCGGCGGCCAGCAGGTCGGCGGCCAGAGCATCGTCGTCGGTGTAGAGCGGCGGCAACTCCGGTCCCAGCGCGATCCGCGCGGCCCCGGTCAGGGTCGCGAAATCCAGCGTCAGGTCCGGCGCGTGCTCGCCCGCCCGGGTCAGGGCGTCGGCGAGGATCAGCCGGCCTTCCGCGTCCGTATTGCCCACCTCGATGGTCAGGCCCTTGCGGCTGGACAGGATGTCGCCGGGCCGGAAGGCGTCGGCGGAGATGGCGTTCTCGACCGCGGCGACCAGGACCACCAGCCGCACCGGAAGGTCCGCCTGCATGACCAGCCTGGCCAGGGCCAGCGCATGGGCCGATCCCCCCATGTCCTTCTTCATGAACCGCATCCCGGCGGCGGCCTTGATGTCCAGCCCGCCGGTGTCGAACACCACCCCCTTGCCGACCAGGGCCACCAGCGGCAGGTCGGCGCGGTCGAGCTTCCAGCCGATCTCGATCAGGCGTGGGGCCCGGTGCGGCGCGGCGGCGCGGCCGACCGCATGGATGGCGGGGTAGTTCGCCTCCAGCAGAGCGTCGCCGGTGGTGACCGCGATCGACGCCCCCGCCGCCTCGGCGATCTCGCGGGCGATGGTCTCGATCTGTAGCGGCCCCATGTCGGCGGCGGGGGTGTCGACCATCTCGCGCGCCAGGGCGCAAGCGGAGGCGACGCGCAGGGCCTCGGCCAGGTCGACGCCTTCGGGCCCGACCAGGCGGGGCCGGGCCGCCTCGCGGGTCTTGTAGCGGTCGAACCGGTAGGTCCCGAGCGCGAAGGCGGTCAAGGCCAGTTCGGCCTCGGCACCCTGCAGCCCGTCGATCCGCCAGTCGCCGCCGGGCAGGCGCGCCGCCAGGCCGCGCAGGCTCATGGGATCGAAGGCGTCGCCCACGCCAAACCAAGCCTCCGCCGGGCCGCCGTCCTCGCCAGGGATCAGCAGCAGCTGGCCAGGTTTGCCGGTAAAATCGTTGGCCCGGGCCCAGTCGGCCCATCGCCCCTCGACGGCGTCCTTGCCGACCAGCCGCACCGGCCGGCCGGCGGCGGAGGCGGAAGCGGGGATCAGGACGGGATCGGACATACGGGCTTCCTTGCGGGCCTGAGGCGGCGGTTAACCAACGGTTGACCCGAAGCGCGGACTCTTGGACCCGCCGCCAACCCATTGGACGCCTTCATGTCGCGCACGGTCCGATCCATCGCAACCGCCTTGATGCTGGGCGCGGCCGCCACCGCCGCCGCCGCACAGTCGAACGTGGTCCCGTCCAACCACCAGGTCATCCAGGTGCCGCCGCGCGGCCAGGCTCAAGCCGCCGCCGCCTCTCCGACGCCTGCGCCCGCCCAGGCGATACAGGAACTGCGCCCGGCCACGGCGGAGGAACGGGCGACCTACGACCGGCTCGATCCCCTGGCCCGCTCGGTGTTCTGGACCCGCGAACAGGCGATCAACCCGGCCGATCCGGTGGCCGGGGCCCGGCTGGCGCAGGCGCTGCGCGAAATGGGCCAGTACGAACAGGCCGTCGAGGCGGCGCAGCGGACGCTCGCGGTCGACCCGCGCAACGTCGACGCCCTGCTGGAGGTCGGCCGCGCCCACATCGCGCGGGGCCAGGCCTTCTACGGCATCGCGTCGCTGGAGCAGGCCCGGGCCGTGGCGCCGAGCGACTGGCGGCCCTTGTCGCTGCTGGGCGTGGCCTATCAGCAGGTGCGGCGCTTCGACGACGCCCGCGCCGCCTGGAACGCCGGGCTGGCCCTGTCGCCCGACAACGCCGACATCCTGACCAACGTCGCCATAGCCCAGATGGCCTCGGGCGACGCGCCAGGGGCGGAGGCTCTGCTGCGTCGGGCCGCCGCCCAGCCGAACGCCAGCATGAAGGTGCGGATGAACCTCGCCCTCGCGCTGGGCCTTCAGAACAAGACCGCCGAGGCCGAGAACCTGATCCGCCGGGACCTGCCCCCGCACGTTGCCGAGCAGAACCTGGCCTGGCTGCGCCAGCGCACCTCGGGCGCGGCGACCAGCGCGGAGGCGGGAGCCGCGGCGAGCGGCCGAACCTGGAGTTCGATCCAGGGCGGCTGAGACCTCTCCCTCCCCCGAAGTGGGGAGGGACGGCGGAGCGAAGCGGAGCCGGGTGGGGTCCGTCGGTCCGAGCGCGGTCTCATTCGAACCCCACCCTGATCGCTGGCGCGATCGTCCCTCCCCACATGGGGGAGGGAGAAAGCGGCGCCCTCCCCTTACCGACCGCGATCGCCTATGTTCCAGGCTGGATGATCGACGACCTCTACAGCGCCCGGATCCTGTCGCTGGCGGCCAACCTGCCGCACAGCGGGCGACTGTCCGCGCCCCAGGGGACCGGCGAGCGGGTGGCCAAGCTGTGCGGGTCCAAGGCGATCGTCGATGTGGTTCTGGATGACGACGGTCGGGTCGCCGACTTCGCCCAGGACGTGAAGGCCTGCGCTCTGGGTCAGGCCGCCGCCGGGGTTCTGGGCGAGGCGATCATCGGCTCGAACCGGGCGGAACTGGAGATCGCGCGCGACGACATGATCTCCATGCTGAAATCCGGCGGCGAGGGTCCCACCGGCCGGTTCGAGGGCCTGCGCGTCCTGAAGCAGGTGGCCGACTACCCCGCTCGCCACGCCTCCACCATGGTGGCCGTCGAGGCGACGCTGGACGCGGTGCGCCAGGCCCTGGAAGCGCGCGAGCCGGAGCGAACTCGCCTGGCCGGCGCGGCCTGAGCCGCTGTCCGGCCTGAACCATGTCTCCGTATGAACGCGGCGTGCGGTGGGGCCACCGGCTCTACAAGGTCACGCTCTCCCTGATCTTCGGACAGTCCTGCCGGTTCCTGCCGACCTGTTCGGACTACGCGCGCGACGCGCTGATCCAGCACGGACCGGTGCGGGGGGGATGGCTCACCGTCCGTCGCGTCTGTAAATGCCACCCCTGGGGCGGGCGCGGCTACGACCCCGTCCCTCCCCCAGGCCCGCCTGTGAAGACCAAGCCATGATCGATCTGAAATTCCCCGACGGCGCCGTGCGACAGTTCCCGCCGGGCACGACCGGCCGCGACGTCGCCGCCTCCATCTCCCCGTCGCTGGCCAAGCGGGCGGCCCTGGTGGAGGTCGACGGCCGCCAGCTGGATCTGGACCGCGAGCTGGAAAGCGGCGGCGCCTTCCGCCTGATCATGCGCGACGATCCCGAGGCGCTGGAGACCATCCGTCACGACGCCGCCCACGTGCTGGCCCAGGCCGTGCAGGAGCTGTTTCCGGGCACCCAGGTGACCATCGGCCCGGCCATCGAGGACGGATTCTACTACGACTTCTTCCGCGAGGAGCCGTTCTCGACCGACGACTTCGCCGCCATCGAGAAGCGGATGGCCGAGATCGTCGACCGCGACGAGAAGCTGGTGCGCCAGGTCTGGGACCGCGACGAGGCGATCCGCCTGTTCGAAAGCAAGGGCGAGGTCTTCAAGGCCGAGCTGATCCGCGACCTGCCGGCCGACGAGACGATCACCACCTATGCGTCCGGCGGATGGGTCGACCTGTGCCGGGGGCCGCACTTTCCCTCGACCAAGTTCGTCGGGAAGGCGTTCAAACTGACCAAGCTGGCCGGGGCCTACTGGCGCGGCGACCACCGCAACCCGCAGCTGCAGCGCATCTACGCCACCGCCTGGGCCAATCAGGCGGACCTGGACGCCTATCTGAAGCGGATCGAGGAAGCCGAGAAGCGCGACCACCGCCGGATCGGCAAGGCGATGGAACTCTTCCACATGCAGGAAGAGGGCCGGGGCATGGTCTTCTGGCACCCCAAGGGCTGGGTGCTGTGGCAGGTGATCGAGGCCTATATGCGCCGCCGGCTGGACAAGGCCGGCTACGTCGAGGTCAAGACGCCCCAGGTTCTGGACCGCAAGTTCTGGGAGGCCTCGGGCCACTGGGACAAGTACCGGCCCAACATGTTCGTCTGCGAGACGGTCGAGGGCGAGACCCTCAGCCTCAAGCCGATGAACTGCCCCGGCCACGTGCAGATCTTCGACCAGGGCCAGCGGTCGTACCGCGAGCTGCCGCTGCGGATGGCCGAATTCGGGGCCTGCCACCGGTATGAGCCCTCGGGCGCCCTGCACGGCCTGATGCGGGTGCGCGGCTTCACCCAGGACGACGCCCACATCTTCTGCCGCGAGGACCAGATCGTCGAGGAGACGGCGGCCTTCATCGAACTGGCCCGCTCCGTCCACGCCGACCTCGGCATGGAGACGGCCTACATCTCGCTGGGCACCCGTCCTGAACAGCGGGCCGGTTCGGACGAGTTCTGGGACAGGGCCGAAGCCCTGATGGCCGAGGCGGCGCGCGCGGCCGGCTCCGAGCCGGTGATCACCGAGGGCGACGGGGCCTTCTATGCGCCCAAGCTCGATTTCATCGTCAAGGACGCCATCGGCCGCGAATGGACCTGCGGCACCATCCAGCTGGACTACGTCCTGCCCGAGCGGCTGGGGGCCGAATACGTCGGCGAGGACGGGCAGAAGCACCGGCCGGTCATGCTGCACCGGGCGATCCTGGGGTCGTTCGAGCGGTTCATCGGCATCATGATCGAGAACTACGCGGGCGCCTTCCCGCTGTGGCTCGCGCCGACGCAGGCCGTGGTGGCGACCATCACCTCGGACGCCGACGACTACGCCCGCGAGGTCCAGGCCCGCTTCAAGGCGGCCGGCCTGCGGACCGAGATCGACCTGCGCAACGAGAAGGTCGGCTACAAGGTGCGCGAGCACTCGGTCGGCAAGGTCCCGGTCATCGCCGTGGTCGGCCGTAACGAGGCCGAGAAGGGCGAAGTGGCGATCCGCCGCCTGGGCTCCCAGGCCCAGACGGTGGTCAGCCTGGACGAGGCGATCCGGATCCTGACGGAAGAAGCGACGCCGCCGGATCTGCGCTGATCCTTTCCCTCTCCCGGCGGGACAGGGCTTGAGGCTCGCAGAGCGAAGCGATGCGCCAAGCCGAAAGGGAGAGGGGTTACGGTACGAACCGGTGAGGGCTAAGCCCCTCACCCTTTCGCGCGAGACCGATCGCCCTGCCGGGCTCCCGGGCGCTCAAGCCCTCTCCCGCTGGAGAGGGTGCGCTAGATATGGATCGCGTGGCCCAGGGCCCTGAGGCTGGCCTCGTGGAAGGCTTCGCCCAAGGTCGGGTGGACGTGGATGACGCCCGCGACGTCCTCCAGAACCGCGCCCATCTCCAGCATCTGGGCGAAGCTGTTCGACAGCTCCGACACATGCTGGCCGACCGCCTGAACGCCCAGGATGCGGTGGTCGGTCCTGGACGCCAGAACCCGCACGAAGCCGCCATCGTCGCCGGCCTCGATGGCCAGCGCCCGGCCGATGGCCATCAGGGGGAAGACGGACTGGATCACGTCGTCGCGGCCCTCGACGTCCTGCGGGCCCAGGCCGGCGGACACGATCTCGGGCTCGGTGAAGCAGACCGCGGCGATGGTGACAGGGTCAAAGCGCTTGTCATGGCCGGCGATGATCTCGGCCACCACCTCGCCCTGGGCCGAGCCCTTGTGGGCCAGCATGGGTTCACCGGTCAGGTCGCCGATGGCCCAGACGTTCCGCATGCTGGTGGCGCAACGGTCGTCGATCTTCACGAACGGCCCGGCCATGCCCACGCCCATGTTCTCCAGGCCCCAGCCCTTGGTGCGCGGACGTCGGCCGACGGTGACCAGCACCTTGTTGGCGTCGAGCTTGACGGCCTCGCCGTCCTTCGTCGTGACGTTCAGCGCGCCCTTCTCGAAGCCGCCCGCCCTGGCGCCCAGCATCAGGGTGACGCCGTGCTTCTCCATCCACTTGGCGACCGGATCGGTCAGGGCCTTGTCGTAGAGCGGCAGGATGCGGTCGGCCATTTCGACCACCGTCACCTCGGCGCCCAGCTTGCGATAGGCGATGCCAAGCTCCAGCCCGATATAGCCGCCGCCGACGACGACCAGTTTCCCCGGCACCCTGTCCAGCGACAGGGCCTCGGTCGAGGAGATCACGTCGCCGCCGAACGGCAGGAAGGGCAGTTCGACCGGTTCGGAGCCGGTGGCGAGGATGACGTGCTCGGCGGTGATGGTGATCTCGCCATCGTCGGTCTTCACCGTGCAGGTCTTGGCGTCCGAGAAGGTCGCCCAGCCCTTGATGACCTTGACCCTGGCCTTCTTCAGCAGGGCCGCGACCCCGCCGTTCAGCTTTTTGACGATGCCGTCCTTCCAGGCCACGGTCTGCGTCATGTCGATCGCGGGCGCGCTCGCCGTGATCCCCAGCGTCCCGCCCTCGGCCGCCGCCTTGGCCACGGTCTCGAATTTGCTGGCGGCGTGGATGATCGCCTTGGACGGGATGCAGCCGACGTTCAGGCAGGTCCCGCCCAGCCCGTCGCCGCCATCGACCAGCACGGTCTCCAGCCCCAGCTGGCCGCAACGGATGCCCGCCACATAGCCGCCAGTGCCGGCGCCGATGATGAGGACTTTGGTCTTGATCAATTGCGTCATCACGCGCCCATCCACAGCGTCGCCGGGTGCTCCAGCAGCCCCTTGATGCGCTGGACGAAGACCGCCGCGTCGTGGCCGTCGACGATGCGGTGATCGAAGCTGGAGGACAGGTTCATCATCTTGCGGACGACCATCTGGCCGTCCTTCACCACCACCCGCTCGATGATCTTGTTGGGGCCGACGATGGCGACCTCGGGGTGGTTGATGATGGGGGTGTGGACGACGCCGCCCAGGGTCCCGAGCGAGGTGATGGTGATCGTGGAACCGGACAGCTCCTCGCGCTTGGCCGCGCCCTCCTTGGCGGCGCCCGAGACGCGGGCGATCTCCTCCGCCGTGTCCCACGGATCGCGGGCCTCGGCGTGGCGGACCACCGGGACCATCAGGCCGTTCGGCGTCTGGGCGGCTATCCCTAAGTGCACGGCCGCGTGCTGGGTCAGGACGCCGGCCTCGTCGTCATAGGTGGAGTTGATCTGCGGCTGGTCTCGCAGGGCCACGACCATGGCGCGGGCGATGAAGGGCAGGACGTTCAGCTTGGGCTTGCCGGTCTGCTTCGCCTGGGCGTTCAGGTGGGCGCGCAGCTCCTCCAGCGCGGTGACGTCGATCTCCTCGACGTAGGTGATGTGCGGGATGCGGCGCACGCTCTCGGCCATCTTCTCCGCGATCTTGCGGCGCAGGCCGATGATGCGGACCTCGGTCGTCCCCTCGGCCCTGGCGTAGGTCGAGGTGGTTGATCCGGACACGGACGAACCGCGCCCGCCCGAGGCGACGTAGGCGTCCAGGTCGGCGTGCTCGATGCGGCCGGCGGGGCCGGAGCCGGGGACGAACTGGAGCTCGACGCCCAGGGCGCGAGCGCGCTGGCGCACGGCGGGCGAGGCGAGCGGACGCTGGGCCGGGTCGCGGGTGGTGAAGGCTTCGGGCCGCGCGCGCGCGGACTTGCCCCCCTCCCCCGCTTCGCGGGTACTCCCCCCAACGGGGGGAGATTTCGGCGCGGTGGAGTGTCCCCCCGTTGGGGGGACCGAAGCCTGCGGAGCAGGGTTCGAGGGGGGCGCCGCCGCAGCCACGTTCCCCTTGCCCTCGACCTTAAAGCTAACCAACGGCCCGCCGACCGGGACCTGGGCTCCCGCCTCGCCGTGGACGGCCACGACGACGCCCGCGACGGGCGAGGTGATCTCCACCGTGGCCTTGTCAGTCATGACGTCGGCCAGGATCTGGTCCTCGGCCACCGTGTCGCCCGGCTGGACGTGCCAGCCGACCAGCTCGGCTTCGGCCGTGCCTTCGCCGACATCGGGGAGCTTGAAGACGTAGTTGGCGCCCGCGGCCGCAGGGGACGCGGCGGCCTCCGCGATTGGCTGGGGGGCGGCGCTCGGAGCCGGCTCCTCGCCCTCGCCCAGGGAGGCGTCGCCGCCGCCATCGCCGATCCACTCCCCCTGGCCGGGTTCATCCGCCTCGGCATTGCCCGCGCCCTCGACCTCGAACTCGATCAGGGGGCCGCGCACCGCCGCCATGTCGCCGGGCTGGCCGTGCAGTTTGGAGACCTTGCCGGCGACGGGCGAAGTGATCTCGACGGTGGCCTTGTCGGTCATGACGTCGGCGACGATCTGGTCCTCCGAGACCTCATCCCCGACCGCGACGTGCCAGGCGACCAGTTCGGCCTCGGCCGTGCCTTCGCCCACGTCGGGCAGCTTGAAGACGAAACGACCCATCTCAGCGGCCTCCGCTCATGGTGGCTTTCAGGGCGTCGGCGACCCGCTGCGGGCCGGGGAAATACTCCCACTCGAAGGCGTGCGGATAGGGCGTGTCCCAGCCGGTAACGCGCGCGACCGGCGCCTCCAGGTGATAGAAGCAACGCTCCTGGACCAGGGCCGACAGCTCGGCGCCGAACCCTGAAGTCTTCGGCGCCTCGTGCACGATGACGCAGCGGCCGGTCTTCTTCACGCTGGCCTCGATGGTTTCGATATCGAGCGGCACGAGGGTGCGCAGGTCGATCACCTCGGCGTCGACGCCCGCGTGCTCGGCCCCCGCCAGCGAGACCCAGACCATGGTGCCATAGGCCAGAATGGTGACGTCCGCGCCTTCCTTCATCACCCGCGCCTTGCCGATCGGCTCGACGTATTTGCCGGTCGGGACCTGGGCCAGGTCCTGGGCCTTCCACGGACTGACCGGCTTCTCGTGCCAGCCGTCGAACGGGCCGTTGTAGAGGCGCTTGGGCTCGAAGAAGATGACCGGGTCATCGTCCTCGATGGCGGCGATCAGCAGGCCCTTGGCGTCATAGGGGCTGGACGGGATCACCACCTTCAGGCCGGCGATGTGGGTGAACAGGCTCTCCGGGCTCTGGCTGTGCGTCTGGCCGCCGAAGATGCCGCCGCCGTAGGGCGAGCGCACCACGATGGGGGCGGTGAACTGGCCGCCCGAGCGATAGCGCAGCTTGGCGGCTTCGGAGACGATCTGGTCGTAGGCGGGATAGATGTAGTCGGCGAACTGGATCTCGACGCAGGGCCGCAGGCCGTACGACGCCATGCCGATGGCGGCGGCCACGATGCCGGTCTCCGAGATCGGCGCGTCGAAGCTGCGGGTCAGGCCGTGCTTCTGCTGCAGCTGGTCGGTGACCCGGAAGACGCCGCCGAAATAACCGGCGTCCTCGCCGAACGACAGGACGTCGGGGTCCTCGGTCATCTTGACGTCCAGGGCCGAGTTCAGCGCCTGGATCATGTTCATGGCCGCGACCGAAGGGGTCTCGGGCGCGGGCGAGGCCGGAGCGTCGGCGCCTTGCGAGGCCATGTCCGGCTCGATGCCGTCGTGGCGATCGGCCTCGGTGAAGGTGGATTGCTCGGACATCAGACCCCCACCTCGCGGCGCTGTTCGACCAGGCGCCAGTCCTCGGTCGCGAACACTTCTTCGAACATGGTCTTCACGCTGGGCCGCGACTGGCCCAGCGTGCCGATGGCCTCGGATTCGCGACCGGCGGCGCGGACCTGTTCGACGGCGTCGGCCTCGGCTTCCGCCTGTTGTTCGTCCGACCATTCGCCGAGCGCGATCAGGTGCTGCTTGAGGCGCGCGATCGGGTCGCCCAGCGGCCATTTCTCGTGCTCGTCGCCCGGCCGGTAGCGGCTGGGATCGTCCGAGGTCGAGTGCGGGGCGCCGCGATAGGTGAACAGCTCGATCACCGTGGCCCCCTGGTTCGACCGGGCGCGTTCCTCGGCCCACTGGGTCGCGGCCCAGACGGCCAGGAAGTCGTTGCCGTCGACCCTGAGCGCCGGCAGGCCGTAGCCGATGGCCTTGGACGCGAAGGTTGTCTCGGTGCCGCCGGCGATGCCCATGAAGGACGAGATGGCCCACTGGTTGTTGACGACGTTGAGGATCACCGGGGCGCGATAGACGGCGGCGAAGGTGAGCGCATTGTGGAAGTCGCCCTCGGCCGTCGCCCCGTCGCCGATCCAGCTGATGGCGATCTTGTCGTCGCCCTTGTAGGCGCTGGCCATGGCCCAGCCGACGGCCTGGGGAACCTGGGTGCCGAGGTTCCCCGAGATCGTGAAGAAGCCGTACTCCTTGGACGAGTACATAATCGGCAGCTGCCGACCTTTGATCGGGTCGTTCGCGTTCGAATAGATCTGGTTCATCATGTCGACGAGCGGGTATCCGCGCGCGATCAGAAGCCCCTGCTGGCGATAGGTCGGAAAGCCCATGTCCTCGCGGCTCAGGATCATCCCCTGCGCGACCGCGATGGCCTCCTCGCCCGTGCACTTCATATAGAAGCTGGTCTTCCCCTGCCGGTGGGCGCGGTGCATCCGGTCGTCAAAGGCGCGGGTCAGGATCATGGCCTTCAGGCCCCGCCGCAGGGTCTCGGGATCCAGCCGGGGGTTCCACGGCCCGACCGCCTGGCCCTCGTCGTCCAGCACACGGATCAGGCGGAAGGCCAGGTCCAGCATCTGGACCGGCTTGGCGTCGGTCGGGGGCCGGTCGACGGCGCCGGGCGCGTCCAGCTTCAGGTGGCTGAAGTCGGGCGTGTCGCCCGGACGGCCCGAAGGCTCCGGCACCCGAAGCGAGAGCGGCTGAGAGTTCTTCTTCATGCGTCCTGCCGTCCGGTTGGTCCGTGGCGTTTCCTCGTAACGCCCGAGTTAGCACACAAGGTCCGGAGAAGGCTTGCGTGAATCCGACCTTGCTTGTGGCGGTTGTCCGGTATTTTATTTCGCCAGATATTGAATCGGAGGAAAGCCTTGGCGGAACCGCTGGACCCCATCGACGC
Organism: Pseudomonadota bacterium; assembly: GCA_023386645.1. Taxonomy (GTDB): domain Bacteria; phylum Pseudomonadota; class Alphaproteobacteria; order Caulobacterales; family Caulobacteraceae; genus Brevundimonas. Next base: position 31,637 of record JAEWJI010000003.1, on the reverse strand, counting down.
GCGGATCCTGGACATCCTACAGCAGGACGCCGGCCTGTCGGTGGCCGAGGTGGCGGATCGCGTCGGCCTGTCGGCCTCGCCGTGCTGGCGGCGGATCAAGCGGCTGGAGGACGCGGGCCTGATCGTCAGACGGGTCACCCTGCTGGACGCCGCCAAGCTGGGCCTGGACTTCGAGGTTTACGCCATCGTCAAGCTGAGCCTGCCGTCCAGCGACAACCTCGACGCCTTCGAGGCCGCGGTCCAGACCTGGCCCGAGGTCGTGCAGTGCGCGACCATCACCGGGCGGGAGGACTATGTGCTGCGCATCGTCACCTCCGACATGCACGCCTTCGACAAGTTCCTGCGCGAGAAACTGCTCAGCCTCGCCATCGTCTCGGACTGCGAGAGCCATATCGTCACCCGCGGCGTGAAGAACGTCACCGCCCTGCCGCTGGGCATCGTCACCCCGCATGTGAGCTGATCCCATGATCGAGATGGTCATCGACGCGCGACGCAAGGACCTGGGCGGGTTCGAGGTCGGGCGGGTGCTGCCCTATGCGAAGCGGCGGACGGTAGGGCCCTTCATCTTCCTGGACCAGATGGGACCGGCGGAGTTTGCGCCCGGGGCCGAGGCCATCAACGTGCGGCCGCATCCGCACATCGGCCTGTCGACCCTGACCTATCTGTTCGAGGGCGAGATCATGCACCGCGACAGCCTGGGGGTGACCCAGCCGATCCGCCCGGGCGAGGTCAATCTGATGACCGCGGGCAAGGGCATCGTGCATTCGGAACGCACCGATCCGCTGAAGAAAAGCCAGGGCGGGCCGATGCACGGCATGCAGGCCTGGATCGCCCTGCCGGACGGACAGGAGGAGGTCGACCCCGCCTTCCAGCATCACGGCGAGGACGAACTGCCGGCCTATGAGAATGGCGGCCTGTTCGCCCGGCTGGTCGCGGGCGAGGCCTATGGGGCGAAGGCGGCAGTCAAGACCTTCTCGCCGCAGTTCTACGTGCACTGGGAGCTGGCCGAGGGGGTGCGCACCGCGCCGCCGCCGGGCAGGGGCGCCGGAGGATATTCGGAGCGGGCCCTGTTCGTGGCCAAGGGGTCGATCGAGGTCGGGGACCGGACGTTCGGCGTCGGCCAGCTGGTTGTGCTGGAGCCGCAGGCGGAGCCGACGGTCAAGGCGCTGGAGCCCTCGACCGTCATGGTCCTGGGCGGCGAGCCGGTGGGGCCCCGGCTCATCTGGTGGAACTTCGTCCATTCCTCGCAGGAGCGGATCGACCAGGCCAAGGCGGACTGGAAGGCCGGCCGCATGAAGCTGCCCGCCGAGGACGACCTGGAGTTCATTCCCCTGCCGGAGGACCTGCCGCCATCGGAACCGCCCCCGGCGCCGCCGAAGGTGGTGTCGTACCCCTGAGCCCCCGAGGGGAGAATTGCGACGCCTGTCTCCTCCCCAGGAGCGCAGCGAGTGGGGAGGTGGATCGGCGGCGATGAGCCGACGAGACGGAGGGGTGGAGGAGCGGCGCATGCGCCGCCGACGAAAGCTCCACGGAGCAGCCCCTCCACCCCCTTCGGGCGATCCCCCTCCCCATCTGCGATGGGGAGGAGACGAGTGCGGCCTTCGGGCCTTTTGACGGCCCCGCATCAAGTCAGAGTTTCGCTAGAAACCTCAGCAACAGCCTGTTCACCTCGCCGGGCCGCTCCTGCTGGAGCCAGTGGCCCGCGCCGGGAATGACGTGCAGGCCGCGCAGATCGGTGATCCAGTCGCCGAGGGTCTTCTCCGCCCGCCCGGCGTAGTGACGCACCGGATCGCGCTCGCCGACGATGAACAGGCCGGGCTGGCGGATGCGCTGGCCCTGCAGGAAGGCGGTGTCGGCCCAGTTACGGTCGAGGTTGCGATACCAGTCCAGCGGCGCCTTGAAGCCGCCGGCGGTGAAGGCCCGGACGTATTCCAGGAAGTGCGTTTCGCTGAGCCACGGCGGCAGGACGGCGGCGTCGGAGAGGCTCTCCAGCATCGTCCGGTCCTTGGGGATGAAGCCGGTCGACTGGTCCGAGTCCGAGGTCGCGCCGTCATATGACCAGAAGACCTTGCGCAGGGCCGAGCCCGGATCGGCATCGAACTCGGCGTGCGCGTCGGGCGCCTGGAAACGGCCGATGTAGAGGTCGCCCATTCCGAGTTTCGACAGCAGCGCCATCGCCCGCGTCGGCGGCCCGTCCGGCTTTCGGGGCTGGAACGGCACGCTCAGACCCGCGACCGCGCGGAAGATGTCGGGCCTCAGAAGGGCGCAGTGCCAGGCGACCGGCGCACCCCAGTCGTGGCCGACCACCACGGCTTCGGTTTCCCCGAGAGCCCGGACGAGATCGACCATGTCGCCGATCAGGCTGAGGACGCCATAGGCCTCGGTCTCGGCAGGCCGGTCCGTCCCGCCATAGCCGCGCATGTCGGGCGCGACCGCGCGATAGCCCGCGGCGGCCAGGGCCTGGAGCTGAGCCCGCCAGCTTACCGACAGTTCCGGAAAGCCGTGGATGAGCAGAACAAGAGGGCCCGAGCCGGCCTCCAGCACCTGCTGCGTCAGCCCGTCCGTCTCCACCCGGCGCGTGATCGACCTGTCTTCCATTGCATCTCGCCCTCGCCGTTCAGCCTCCGAGACAACCGGAGACGGCCGGTATCTTCAAGTTTCGCGGCTCGATGGACCGTGTTAGAGCGTGAACAGAGCTGCTGTTGGCTCGGGGGAAAACCTAGATGAACATCCGCACCATCGCGGCCGCCTTCGCGGTCGCCGCCATCCTTCCCGTCGCGGCCTCGGCCCAGACGGAGTCGGTCTCGTTCTCGATCGAGAACAACTACGACGCCACGATCGACTCGGTCTTCTACGGCGAGTCCTCGAGCGAGGAGTGGAGCGACAACATCCTGGAAGGCGAGATCGCTCCGGGCGAGACCATGGAAGTCGTGATCGATGACGGTCTGGAAGACTGCGAATACGACTTCCACTACACCTTCGACGACGGCTCGGATTACACCGAGATGAACGTCGACCTGTGCGAGCTGAACGGCTCGGTGCACGAGTTCACCGGCGGCTGATCCCAGCTTCGTCCGGATACGGAAACGGCGGCTCGGACGAGCCGCCGTTTTTGTTTGCGCCGGTGGGGAGCGGCCTAGGCCGCCGCCTTCTGGTCCGCGAACTTGCCGTAGAAGGTCTCTCCCCTGGCCGCCATGTCGCGCAGCAACTGAGGCGGGGAGAAGCGGTCGCCGTATTTGGCGGCGTAGGCGTCGGCCTGTTCGACGAAGGCCTTCAGCCCGATCTGGTCGATCATGGTGATCGGGCCGCCGGTCCAGGGCGCGAAGCCCCAGGCCAGGATGGCGCCGACATCGGCCTCGCGCGGGTCGTCGATGACGCCCTCCTCCCAGCAACGAGCCACCTCCACCGCCTGGCGATAGAGCAGGCGGCGCTTCTGGTCCTCGACCAGTTCGGGGGTGGAGTCGGCGACCTTCACCTGCGCCAGGTCCGACAGGCCGGACCACAGCTTCTTGGGCTTCTGGTCATAGTCGTAGAAGCCCTTGCCGTTCTTGCGGCCGTAGCGGCCCAGTTCTTCCACCATCTTCTGGACGATGTGGGCGCCCGGCAGCGGCTGGTACTTGTCGCCCAGGTCCTCGGCCGTCTGTTTGGCGATCTTGACCGAGAGGTCCAGCGCCACGTCGTCGTGCATCTCCAGCGGGCCACGCGGCATGCCCGTCATCCGGCCGATGTTGTCGATCAGGGCCGGGGCGTAGCCTTCCTCCAGCATCGCCATGCCCTCGGCCACATAGGTGCCGAAGCAGCGCGAGGTGTAGAAGCCGCGGCTGTCGTTCACGACGATCGGGGTCTTCTTGATCTTCATGACGTAGTCGAGCGCCTTGGCCAGCGCCGCCTGGCCCGTCTTCTCGCCCATGATGATCTCGACCAGCATCATCTTGTCGACCGGCGAGAAGAAGTGGATGCCGATGAAGTCCTCGGGCCGCACGCTCGCCTCGGCCAGGCCGGTGATCGGCAGGGTCGAGGTGTTGGAGCCGAACACGGCGCCGGGCTCCAGCTGGGCCTCGGCGCGCTTGGTGACGTCGGCCTTGATCTCGCGGTTCTCGAACACCGCCTCGATCACCAGGTCCGAACCCTTGATCTGGTCGTAGTCGGTGGTGGCGACCACCGAGGCCAGCAGGGCGTCATACTTCTCCTGAGTCAGCTGGCCGCGCGACAGGCGCTTCTTCAGCAGCTCCTCGACATGGGCCTTGCCCTTGTCGGCAGCCTCCTGATCGCGGTCGATCAGGATGGTCTGGATGCCGGCCATGGCCTGCACATAGGCGATGCCCGCGCCCATCATGCCGGCGCCGATGACGGTGACCTTCTTCGGATCGGACTTGGGTTCGCCGGCCGGACGGACGGCCCCCTTGTCCAGCTCCTGCTTGGACAGGAACAGAGACCGGATCATCCCCTGGGCCTGGGGCGTCATCAGGGTCTTGATGAAGTAGCGGGTCTCGATGCGAAGGGCCGCGTCCATCGGGACCTGCACGCCCTCGTAGACGGCCTTCATCAGGTTCAGCACGGCCGGATAGTTGCCGTAGGACTGCTTCCTCAGCATGGCGTTGCCGACCAGGAAGTTCTGGATGCCGGCCGGGTGATAGGGGCCGCCGCCGGGCAGTTTGAAGGACTTGTCGTCCCACGGCTGCTGGGCCTTGCCGCCGCCCCGGATCCAGGCCTTGGCCGCCTCGACCGCCGCGCCCTTGGCCACGACCTCATGCACGATGCCGGCGCCCTTGGCGTCGTTCGGGCGGAAGGACTTGCCCTCGGTCATCGCCATCATGGCGGCCTGGACGCCGATCAGGCGCGTCAGGCGCTGGGTGCCGCCGCCGCCGGGGAACAGGCCGACCTTGATCTCGGGCAGGCCCAGCTGGATCTTCGGATCGTCCTCGACCACCCGATAATGGCACGCCAGCGTCAGCTCCAGCCCGCCGCCCAGAGCCAGGCCGTTGATCGCGGCCGCGACCGGCTTGCCGCAGGTCTCGAGCGCCCGCAGCGCCCCGTTCAGCCGCCAGCCGGCGTCATAGGCCGCCTGCAGGTCGGCGCCGCCCAGCATGCCGCCGGCCATGTCGCCGAGGTCCGCCCCGGCGCAGAAGCCGCTGGTCTTGCCCGAGGTCAGGACCACGCCCTTGATGGCCTCGTCGGTCTTCACCCGCTCCACCCACTGGGGGATCTCGGCCATGACGGACGAGGTGAGGGTGTTCATCGACCGGTTCGGCACGTCGAAGGTGATCAGGGCGATGCCGTCGGCGTCGACGTCGATCTTGAAGTTTTCCATCGGTGTTCCTCCGAAATCCTCCCCCATTGGGGGAGGGGGACCGCGAAGCGGTGGAGGGGGCCCACCGCAGACGCCGGCGTTCGGGGCCGGCCCCCTCAGTCAGCTTCGCTGACAGCTCCCCCAGCGGGGGAGCATCGCAACTCAGACGCGTTCGATGACGGTGGCGGTGCCCATGCCGCCGCCGATGCACAGGGTCACGAGGGCGGTCTCCTTGCCGGAACGCTCCAGTTCGTCGACGACCGTGCCCATGATCATGGCGCCGGTGGCGCCCAGCGGGTGGCCCATGGCGATGGCGCCGCCGCAGACGTTGATCTTGTCGTGCGGGATGTCGAGCGCCTGCATGTAGCGCAGCACGACCGCCGCGAAGGCCTCGTTGAGCTCCCAGATGTCGATGTCGGCGGTGGTCATACCGAGCTTGGCGAGCAGCTTCTGGGTGACGAACTCCGGGCCGGTCAGCATGATCGAGGGCTCCGACCCGATGGAGGCCCCGCCCCGGATGCGGGCGCGTGGCTTGAGACCCAGGGCCTGGCCGGCCTCGAGGCTGCCGATCAGGACGCCGGCGGCCCCGTCCACGATGCCCGAGCTGTTGCCCGGCGTGTGGACGTGGTTGACCCGCTCGACCTCGGGGTAGCGCTGGTTGATCACGCTGTCGAAGGCCATCTCGCCCATCATGGCGAAGGACGGGTTCAGCGATCCCAGGGTCTGCATGTCCGTGTTGGGACGGATGGTCTCGTCGCGGTCCAGCTGGACGAGGCCGAGCTGGTTCTTCACCGGAACGACCGACCTGGCGAACCGGCCCTCTTCCCATGACCGGGCCGAGCGCTTGTGGCTTTCGACCGAATAGGCGTCGACGTCGTCACGGCTGAAGCCCCACTTGGACGCGATCATGTCGGCCGAGACGCCCTGGGGCACGAAGTAGGTGGGGAAGGCGCTGGACGGATCGACGGGCCAGGCGCCGCCGTCCGAGCCCATCGGCACGCGGCTCATGCTCTCGACCCCGCCGCCGACGGCGAAGTCGGCCTCGCCGGACTTCACCTTGGCGGCCGCCATGTTCACCGCCTCGAGGCCAGAGGCGCAGAAGCGGTTGATCTGGACGCCCGCGGTCGTCTGGGCCCAGCCGGCGGAGAGCACGGCGGTCCGGGCGATGTCCGCGCCCTGTTCGCCGATCGGGGCGACGCAGCCCAGGATCACGTCGTCGACCTTGCCGGTGTCCAGGTCGTTGCGGTCGCGCAGCGCCTCCAGCACCTGGGTGGCCAGGCTGAGCGCGGTGATCTCGTGCAGGGACCCGTCCTTCTTGCCCTTGCCGCGCGGCGTGCGCACCGCGTCGTAGATGTAGGCGTCGGCCATGGGAGTCGGTCTCCAATCAGGACGGAAGGTAGGCGAGCCACAAACCCTACGTTTACGTCAACGTCAAGTAACAACGTCTGCGAGGCGCCGCCGCGCGAACGACTCTCAGCTTGGGCGCAGACGGGAACGGGCGGGCCGATCCAGCCCTTATCCGGACACGCCAGATCCGGAGGACACCCATGGCCCAGACCTACGAAGAGATGGACGCCATCGCCATGCTGAAGGCCGACCACCGCAAGGTTGAGGATATCTTCGAGCAGTTCGAGAAGGCGCGCGGCGCCGAACGCAAGCGCAAGCTGGCCGAACAGGCCTGCCTGGAGCTGAAGGTCCACACGGTGATCGAGGAGGAGATCTTCTATCCCGCCTGTCGCGGTCGGATCGAGGAGGACCTGATCGACGAGGCCTTCGTCGAGCACGACGCGGCCAAGACGCTGATCAACGACATCGAGGCGGGCAGCCCCGACGAAGACTTCTACGACGCCAAGGTCAAGGTGCTGGCCGAGATGATCGAACACCACGTCGAGGAAGAGGAGAAGCGCTCCGAGGGCATGTTCAGCCAGGCGCGCGCCGCCGGCCTCGATATGGACGACCTGGCGAACCGCATGCGCGCCCGCCGCGCCACGGCCATGGAGGAATTCCAGGCCGGCAAGCCCGCCGAGACCCACACCCTCGAAGGCGATGATACCGAATGGGCCAAGGCCGAGACGCCGATGGACGAATCCGCACCCGGGCTGGACGGCGGCCGCCTCGCCGCGCCGAGGTGATAGGGACTACGCTCTCGAGACCCCGGCCGGGCGCCGGCCGATAGATCTCAGACCTTCGGCCGGGCCCGCAGTTCGTCGCGGATCTCGGCCAGAAGGGCCTCTGTAGGCGTGGGGGCCGGCGGCGTATCGGGGGCCGGCTTCTGCGCCTCCATGCGGCGCAGGTGGTTGATCCCCTTGACCATCAGGAAGACCACGAAGGCCACGATCAGGAACTGGATCAGGGTGTTGGCGAAAGCGCCGTACTGGATGGAGACCTTCTCGATCTCCTCGGTGCCCGGCACGTCGTTGCGCAGCACCCATTCGAAGCGGGAGAAGTCCAACCCGCCGGTCAGAAGGCCAATCGGCGGCATGATCACCTGATCCACCAGGCTCTTGACGATGCCGTTGAAAGCCGCGCCGACGATCACCCCGACCGCGAGGTCGACGACATTGCCGCGCACCGCGAATTCGCGGAACTCAGAAACCAGGCTCATCGCACGCTTCTCGAGCTATTCGTCGGAGGCGTTCAGCCGCTCGCGCAGTTCCTTGCCGCTCTTGAAGAACGGCACCGACTTGGCGGGGACGGCCACGGTCTCGCCGGTGCGCGGGTTTCGGCCCGAGCGCGCCGGCCGGGCCCGCACCGAAAAGGCGCCGAAGCCGCGCAGCTCGACCCGCCCGCCCTCGGCCAGGGCGCCGGTCATGCGGCCGAGGATGACGTTCACCACCCGCTCCACTTCTGAGTGGGTGAGGTGGGGCGTCTCCGCCGCCAGTTTCTCGATCAGTTCAGACTTGATCACGTCAAAGCCCCCGCCCTGCGACGTCCTGAGGACACATACGGGTGCAGCCCCTTCAAGCGGCGCTACAGCTTCACACTAGCGGTCGCCCGGCGGGGGAAAAAGCCCCCACGGCGCATATGTCGCTCCGAATGAGGGTTAATTGTCCGCCACCAGACACTCAGCCATGAAAAAAGGGCGGCCGGATTGCTCCGACCGCCCTGATCTCCACCCCCTCCGACGGAGAGGAGAGGCGTCTACTACTCCTTGGAGCCGGCCCGCTCGCGCAGGGCGGCGCCCAGGATGTCGCCGAGCGAGGCGCCCGAGTCGGACGAACCGAACTGCTCGATGGCTTCCTGCTCGTCCTTCATCTCGAGAGCCTTGATCGACACCGAGATGCGGCGCGAGGCCTTGTCCACGGCGGTGATCATGGCGTCGACGCGGTCGCCCACGGCGAAACGCTCGGTGCGCTGCTCGTTGCGGTCGCGCGACAGGTCCGACTTGCGGATGAAGGCGGTGACCGGCGCGTCATCCTCGCCGAACTTGACCTCGATGCCGCCCGTCTCGATCGCCGTCACGGTGACGGTGACCTGCTGGCCGCGCTTGTAGGTGTCGCCCTCGCCGATCGGATCGCCGCCCAGTTGCTTGACGCCCAGGGAGACGCGCTCCTTCTCGACGTCCACGTCCAGCACCTTGGCCTTGATGGTCTCGCCCTTACGGTAGCGCTGGATGGCCTCCTCGCCCGAGACGTTCCAATCCAGGTCCGACAGGTGCACCATGCCGTCGATGTCGTTGTCCAGGCCGACGAACAGGCCGAACTCGGTGGCGTTCTTGACCTCGCCCTCGACGACCGAACCGACCGGGTGGGCGGCCACGAAGGCGTCCCACGGGTTGTCCTGGGCCTGCTTCAGGCCCAGCGAGATTCGGCGCTTGGAGGCGTCGACGTCCAGCACGACCACGTCCACTTCCTGCGAGGTGGAGACGATCTTGCCCGGATGGACGTTCTTCTTGGTCCAGGACATTTCCGAGACGTGGACCAGGCCCTCCACCCCGGCTTCCAGCTCCACGAAGGCGCCGTAGTCGGTGATGTTGGTGATGCGGCCGGTGTACTTGGCGCCGACCGGGTACTTGGCCTCGACGCCGTCCCAGGGGTCCGACTGCAGCTGCTTCATGCCCAGCGAGATGCGCTGGGTGTCCGGGTTGATCTTGACGATCTGGACCTTGACCGTGTCGCCGACGTTCAGGACCTGCGACGGGTGCGACACGCGCTTCCAGCTCATGTCGGTGACGTGCAGCAGGCCGTCGATGCCGCCCAGGTCCACGAAGGCGCCGTAGTCGGTGATGTTCTTGACGACGCCGTCGCGGACTTCACCCTCTTGCAGCTGGCCGACCAGCTCCGTGCGCTGCTCAGCGCGGGCTTCTTCCAGGATGGCGCGACGCGAGACGACGATGTTGCCGCGCGGACGGTCCATCTTGAGGATGGCGAAGGGCTGTTCCTTGCCCATCAGCGGGCCGACGTCGCGGACCGGACGGATGTCCACCTGAGAGCCCGGCAGGAAGGCCGAGGCGCCGCCCAGGTCGACGGTGAAGCCGCCCTTCACGCGGCCGACGATGGCGCCGTTGACCGGCTGGCCTTCGGCGAACACGACTTCCAGACGGGTCCAGGCTTCCTCTCGGCGAGCCTTGTCGCGGCTGATGACCGCCTCGCCCATCGCGTTCTCGACGCGCTCCAGATAGACCTCGACGTTGTCGCCGACCTTCGGGATCACGGCGCCTTCACCAATGCCGAACTCACGGGCCGGGATGCGGCCTTCGGTCTTCAGACCGACGTCGATGATGATGATGTCCTTCTCGATGCCGACGACGCGGCCGTGGACGACCTGGCCTTCGCCGAGATCGCGGCCCTGAAGCTGTTCGTCGAGCAGCGCGGCGAAATCGTCGCGCGAGGGGGAGAGAGTGTCGGTCATGTAGCTCTGGAGTTTCCGAATGGGCTGAGGCGCACGACCGGACGGCCCTGCGCGAGGTTGTCTTGGACGGGAGTCAGGCAGGTGACGCGAGGCTTGAACCAGAACGCCCGCGGAAGCCGAGACCGGTGCGTTTGGTTTGACCGGCTATCCTAAAGGATGTGCCGGACGCGCGCCGCCTCGACGATACGGCGGGCCGCATCGAAGGCGGCTTCTATATCCATCTCGGTGGTGTCGAGCAAGACCGCGTCCTCGGCCTGGACCATGGGCGCGGCGCCCCGGCCGGCGTCGCGTTCGTCGCGCCTGAGGATGTCCGCCAGCATATCGGCGAACTCGATCTGCTCGCCCCGCTCGCGCAGCTGCTTCCAGCGACGGCGGGCGCGGACCTCCGCGCTGGCGGTGACGAACAGCTTGGCCGTGGCGTCCGGCGCGATCACCGTGCCGATGTCGCGCCCGTCCAGCACCGCGCCTCCGGGCTGGCGCGCGAAAGCCTGTTGCAGATCCAGCAGGGCGGCGCGGACGCCGGGATGGCCGGCGACCCGGCTGGCGGCCTCGCCCGCCTCGCCGGTGGTCAGGGAGGGGTCGTCCGCCAGTCGGGACGGATCCAGCGCCCGCGCGGCCGCCTCCGCCGCCAGCGGGTCCTCGGGCGCGCCGCCATGGGCCAGCACGTCGAGCCCCACGGCCCGATAGAGCAGGCCAGTGTCCAGGTGCGGCAGGCCGTAGTGCGCCGCCAGCCGCGCGGCGATCGTCCCCTTGCCCGAGGCGGCCGGTCCGTCCACGGCTATGACGAGATGCAGGCTCATTGGCGCCAGACGAAGCACAGTCCCGCCCGTGACGCCAGCACACCGGTCACGAGAGATCGGCTCCAAGCCCGCGCATCAGCGCGACGAAGCCCGGGAAGCTGGTGGCGATCATACCGGCGTCCTCGACCTCGACCGGCGCTTCGGCGGCCAGGCCCAGGACCAGATGGCTCATGGCGATGCGGTGATCGTGGGCGGTTGCGACCCGGGCGCCGCCCCGGACCCGCCCGCCCTTCACAGTGAAGCCCTCGGCCTCCTCCTCGACCTCGACGCCGCAGGCGCGCAGACCGGCGACCATCAGGGCGATGCGGTCGCTCTCTTTCACCCGCATCTCGCCCACGCCGCGCATGACCGTCTCGCCCTCAGCGAAGGCGGCTGTCGCGGCCAGGATGGGATATTCGTCGATCATCGAGGCGGCCCGCTCGGGCGGCACCACGACGCCCCTCAGCGCCGAACAGCGCGCGGTCAGGTCGCCGACCTCCTCGCCCCCGCTCATGCGTCGGTTCTCGATGGTCAGATCCGCGCCCATCTCGAGCCAGGTGTCGAACAGCCCCGTCCGCAGCGGGTTCAGCATCATCCCTTCGACCGTCACTTCCGAGCCCGGCGTGATCAGGGCCGCCGCCAGAGGAAAGGCCGCCGACGACGGGTCGCCGGGCACGGACACGGCGGTTCCCCCGAGCCCCTGGCCGCCCCGCAGGCCGATCCGCCAGCCCGCCCCGGCGGGCTCGATCTCGATCTCCGCCCCGAAGGCGCGCAGCATCCGCTCGGTGTGATCCCGGCTTTTCTCCGGCTCCGTGATGGTCGTCACGCCTGACGCGTTAAGCCCGGCCAGCAGGATGGCGGACTTCACCTGGGCGGAGGCCACCGCCTGCCGATGGTCGATGGCCGTCAGGTCGCCGCCGGCCAGGTCGAGCGGCAGCCGGTCCTCGAACTCCAGCCAGCCGAACCGGGCGCCCATCCGCGCCAGGGGCTCCGCTGCCCGCTTCATCGGCCGCTTCCGCAGGGAGGCGTCGCCGTCGAAGGTCGCGGAGATCGGATAGCCCGCCGCCGCCCCCATCAGCAGCCGCACCCCGGTTCCGGCGTTGCCGCAGTCGATGACGCTCTTCGGCTGGCGGAAGCCCCCGTGGCCGGTGACCCGCCAGCGGCCCTCGCCCAGTCGCTCCACCCCGGCGCCGAAGGCCTCGACGGCCCGCGCCGTGGCCAGGACGTCCTCGCCTTCGAGCAGCCCCTCGATCTCGGTCGCCCCCTCCGCCATCGCGCCCAGGATCAGGGCGCGGTGCGAGATCGACTTGTCGCCGGGCGCGCGGACGCGTCCCTTGAGCGGAGCGCTGGGGCGGGCGGTCAGGCGGTCGGGAGAGGAGGCGGTCAGGAGGCTTCGGGAGTCTGGCGTGGCGCCCGGCCAGGCGAGCGGGCGCCCGTGAGGGACGGAGTTTTTGACAGCGGCCCTGCGGGGTGGCAAGGGAGCCGCCCGAATTCCAACCCCCGCCGAAGGTTTTCCCGTGGCTAATCCCGAACTGGGCGCCAAGCAGCTCTGCCCGAACTGCCAGGCGAAATTCTACGACCTGAACCGTCGTCCCGCCCACTGCCCCAAGTGCGACGCGGAGTTTGATCCCGAAGAGGCGATCAAGCTGCGCAGCCGTCGCGGCCGCCCCGGCTATACCGCCGACGAGGCCGAGGATCAGGTCGAGGACAAGAAGGCCGAGGGCGACGACGAGGAAGAGGACGTCGAAGCCGCGACCCCCGAGATCGACGAGGAAGGCCACGAGCCGATCCTGACCCCCGACGACGAGGACGATGCGCCCGCCGACGCCTCCGAGGAGCCCGGCATGGGCTCGACCGACGGCGACGACGATGTCCTGGCCGACGACGAGGACGACGACGTCCCCTTCATCGAGGACGAGGAAGACGACGCCTTCGACGACGACATCGCCAAGCCGGTCAAGGACGACGAATAGGGCTCGAAACCCGCGGAACCGGGGGTGGCGAAACGCCCCTCCCGGACCTCGCAAAAAAAGAGGCGGAGGCGGGTTGATCGTCGAAGGGGCCTGACATAGGTTCCGCCGCCTCGCCGGGGGGCGACACCAATACTCCCGGCGAACCGACCGAGGGCCCGAGGCCCGGAGTCCGGGGCTATAGCTCAGTTGGTAGAGCGCTTGAATGGCATTCAAGAGGTCAGCGGTTCGACTCCGCTTAGCTCCACCACAACGGCCGCTTCCCTAAAGGGAGCGGCCGTTTCCTTTTTCAGCCCCGCCTTGTCGATCGTGGCGCAGTACGACCACTGCCCCTCCCAGCGACAGGGCGGCCAGGCCGAACCAGGTCAGGGCGTAGACCAGGTGGCTGTTGCTGAATCTCACGACCGTCAGGCCGCCGACGGGAAGGCCGCCGGGGTTCGGGGTCGCGTCGGCGTCGATGAAATAGGGCGCGGTCGGCTCGGTCAGTCCGAGGCTCCGGGCGATGGCGTCCACATCACGCGAGTACCAGCGGCCGGCCTCCGGCGCATTGGCCCTCAGGAAGCCGCCGCCGGGCTCCGAGGCCCTCAAGAGGCCGACGACCCGCACCGGTCCCTCGACCTGCCCCTCGGAGCGGCTGTCGGGGCTCCGGCGCTCGTTCGGGACGAAGCCCCGGCTTATCAGGACCACGCCCGCCTCGGTGCGAAGCGGCGTCATCACCCACCAGCCGGCCCCGGCCTCGGTCACCGCCTGCACCAGGGTCTCGGCGTCATGGACGAAGACGCCCTCGACCGCGACGCGGGTATAGGCGTCGCGCGGGGACCAGGCGTCGAAGGCCGGCGCGGGCGCGGGCGTCGCCGCCAGCCGCGCCTCGACGGTGGCGATCAGCTCCCGCTTCCAGCCCAGGCGCTCGATCTGCCAGACGCCGAGCGCCCCGAACCCGGCCGCGCAGGCCAGGCACAGGGCGATCAGCAGCAGCCGGCCTAGGCCGCGGGACTGACGATCGCCGGGGCCGACCGGGGCGCGGCCGGCATCATGTTTCCGTGCAGGTGATACATGATCCATAGCGAACCGCAGATGACGATCAGAACCATGACGGCGGTGAAGACCAGGGCGACCAGCGTCCAGCCCCCCTCCGCCTTGGTGTTGATGTGCAGGAAGAAGACCGTGTGGACCAGGATCTGGGCGATCGCCATGAGGACCACGATCACGGCCGTGGCCGGCGTCGACAGGACGCCGCTCATCACCAGCCAGAACGGAATGCCGGTCAGGATCACCGACAGGACGAAGCCGATCAGATAGCCGCGCGGCGTGCCATGGTTGTGGCCGCTCTCGTGGCCGTCCATCCCCGGCGCGGTTTCGGCCTGGAGCTCGTGGCGTTCGGTCACTGGAGCGCTCCCAGCAGATAGACGAAGGTGAAGACGCCGATCCAGACGACGTCCAGCAGGTGCCAGAACATGCCCAGGCAGGTCAGGCGACGCCGGTTGTCCGCGTTCAGCCCGTGCAGCTTCACCTGCGCCATCATGACCGCGATCCAGATCAGGCCGAAGGTGACGTGCAGGCCGTGGGTCCCGACCAGGGCGAAGAAGGCCGACAGGAAGGCGCTGCGCTGGGGCGTGGCGCCCTCGGCGATCAGGTGGGCGAACTCATAGAGCTCGACGCCGACGAACCCCAGGCCGAACAGGGCGGTGATCGCCAGCCACAGCTGCACGCTCGCGGTCTTGCCCGCGTTCATGTTCAGCATGGCCATGCCGTAGGTGATCGAGGAGATCAGCAGCAGGCCGGTGTTCAGCGCCACGAGCCTGAGGTCGAACAGCTCCGCCCCCGTCGGCCCGCCGGCGTAGGCGAACGACAGGACCCCATAGGTGGCGAACAGGGTGGCGAAGATGAGCGCGTCGCTCATCAGATAGATCCAGAAGCCGAGCAGGGTCGGGCTGGAGTGCCCGTCCCCGTGCCCGTGGTCGTCCTGCTGAACGACGTAGAAGGTCGGCTCCGTCTCGGCGGTCTCGGTGTGGGTCACGCTCATGCCCGGGCCTCCAGTGAGCCTTGCGATTCCAGGGCCCGCCGCGCCGCCTCGTCCGCCTCGACCCGTTCAGCGGGGATGTAGAAGGTGCGGTCGTAGTTGAAGGTGAAGGCGATCGAATAGGCCAGCAGCGCCACGAAGCTGAGCGCCGCCAGCCACCAGATGTACCAGACCATGGCGAAGCCCAGCACCAGGGCCAGTCCCGAGATGATCACCCCCGCGCCGGTGTTCCTCGGCATGTGGATGGGCAGGAAGCCCCGCCCCGGCCGCTGGTGACCCCGATCCTTCATGTCGTACCAGGCGTCCAGGTCGTGCACGACCGGGGTGAAGGCGAAGTTGTATTCCGGCGGCGGCGAGCTGGTCGACCACTCGAGGGTCCGGCCGTCCCAGGGATCGCCGGTCACGTCGCGCAGCTTGTCGCGGTTCCTGATGCTGACCGCGATCTGGATGACGAAGGCCAGGATGCCGACCAGGATGATCAGGGCGCCGATGCCCGCGATGATGAACCAGGGCTGCAGCGTCGGGTCCTCGAAGTAGCGGACGCGGCGCGTCGTGCCCATCAGGCCGACGATGTAGATCGGCGTCCAGGCGACCCAGTAGCCGATCACCCAGCCCCAGAAGCTGACCCAGCCCCAGAACCCGTCCAGCTTGAAGCCGAAAGCCTTGGGGAACCAGTAGGTCATGCCGGCGAACAGGCCGAAGACGACGCCGCCGATGATGACGTTGTGGAAATGGGCGACCAGGAACAGCGAGTTGTGCAGCACGAAGTCGGCCGGCGGCACGGCCAGCAGCACCCCGGTCATGCCCCCGACCACGAAGGTCAGCATGAAGGCGACGACCCAGGCCATCGGCAGCTCGAACCGGATGCGCCCCCGGTACATGGTGAACAGCCAGTTGAAGATCTTCGCCCCCGTCGGGATCGAGATCACCATGGTGGCGATCCCGAAGAACGAGTTGACGCTGGCCCCCGACCCCATCGTGAAGAAGTGGTGCAGCCACACCAGGTAGCTGAGGATGGTGATGACCACGGTCGCGTAGACCATCGACGAATAGCCGAACAGGCGCTTGCCGGTGAAGGTCGAGGTGATCTCGGAATAGATGCCGAACACCGGCAGGATCAGGACGTAGACCTCGGGGTGCCCCCAGATCCACACCAGGTTCCAGTACATCATGGCGTTGCCGCCAAGATCGTTGGTGAAGAAGTTGGTCCCGACGTAGCGGTCCAGCATCAGGAGCGCGAAGGCGCCCGTGAGCACCGGGAAGATGGCGATGGCCAGGACGTTCGAGCACAGGGCGGTCCAGCAGAAGACCGGCATCTTCATCAGCGTCATGCCCGGCGCGCGCATCTTGAAGATGGTCGTGACCATGTTGATCGACGACAGGGTGGTCCCCACCCCGGCTATCTGCAGCGCCCATAGGTAGTAGTCCGGCCCTGTGCCCGGACTGTTCTGGATATTGGCCACCGGCACGTAGTTCAGCCAACCGCCGGTGGTGAACTCGCCCACGAACAGCGACACCATCACGAGGATCGCGCCCGCCACCGTCAGCCAGAAGCTGAGGCTGTTCAGGAACGGGAAGGCCACGTCGCGCGCGCCGATCTGCAGCGGCATGACGTAGTTGATCAGCCCCACCACCAGCGGGATGGCCACGAAGAAGATCATGATCGTCCCGTGGGCCGAGAAGACCTGATCGTAGTGGTGGGCGTTGAGGTAGCCTTCCGCCCCGCCGAAGGCGATCGCCTGCTGCAGGCGCATCATCAGGGCGTCGGCGAAGCCGCGCAGCAGCATGATGATGCCCAGGATCATGTACATGATCCCGATCTTCTTGTGGTCCACGGTGGTGAGCCACTCGCGCCACAGATAGCCCCACAGCTTGAAGCGGGTGACCAGGCCCAGGATGGCGAGCCCCAGCAGGGCGACCACGATGAAGGTGCCGACCAGGATCGGCTCATGGATCGGGAACGACTCCCAGTTCAGCCGTCCAAAGATCGGGCTGAAGGACGGGGTCGCGGCGGTGTGCGGTACGGTCGTCATCTCTCTTGCCCCTTAGCCGCCGTGCGAGGTGTGGCCGGTCACCGGCGCCTGGTGCGCCGACGGCGCCGGATCCTGGGCCTGCCCCTGCGGACCGCGCTCCCCGGAGTTCGCCGGCTCCGACGACGGTGCGACCGGAACCTGCTGGCCGTGCTGCATCTGGTGGGCGATGCACGGCGTTCCGGGCTGGACGCAGCGGTTCACCACCCGGTCGAAGAGCCCCTCGGGGGCCGTGCTGAACAGCTGGATCGGATGCTTCTCGGTCGGCCGCTCCAGCTGCAGGTAGCTTTCCGTGGTCAGGGCCGTGCCGGTCGCCTGCACCTGACGCACCCACTGGTCGAAGGCCTGCGGCGACATGCCCTGCAGCCTGAACCGCATGCCCGAGAAGCCCGCGCCGCTGTAATTGGCCGAGAAGCCCTCGTACTGCCCCGGCCGGTTCAGAACCGCGTGCAGCTGGCTCTGCATTCCGGGCATGGCGTAGATCATGCCCGCCAGCGTCGGGGCGTAGAAGGTGTTCATCATGTTGGT
The DNA here is from genome assembly GCA_023386645.1 of Pseudomonadota bacterium. GTDB lineage: Bacteria > Pseudomonadota > Alphaproteobacteria > Caulobacterales > Caulobacteraceae > Brevundimonas. Next base: position 14,169 of record JAEWJI010000003.1, on the reverse strand, counting down.
CGAGGTGATGTCGAACCGCACCTCCCGGTCGACCGGCAGCACTAGTTCATTGACCGTGGCGATGCCCTGCTCGGGATAGATGAACAGCCATTTCCAGTCCATCGACACCACCTGCACGACCATGGGCGCCTCGGCCGGGACCGGACGACCTTCCGACAACCTGTCCAGCCGCCGGAATGGATCCAGCAGGTGGGTGCTCGACCAGGTCAGGGCCCCAAGGCAGATGATGATCAGGAGCGGGCACGACCAGATCACCAGCTCCAGGGCGGTGGAGTGGTGGAACTTCGGATCGTAGGTCGCCTTGCGGTTGCTGGCCCGGTAGCGCCAGGCGAACACCACGATCAGCACCATCACCGGCACGATGATCAAAAGCATCAGCCCGGTGGAGATGTAGATCAGGTCGCGCTGCTGGCGCGCGATGTCGCCGGCGGGGTTCAGCACCGCCTGTTCGCAGCCCGCCAGCAACGCCAGCAGGGACATGCCGGCCAAGGCGGTCAATCGTCGGTGGAGCGGGGCGGGCTCGCGCATGACAAAACCGATCGGTTGCGCCTACGAAAGGCGGAATCTCATAGTTGAGCGATACCCCTAAAGGATCTAGGGATATAGAGGAAAGGGCGGCGCGGGAATTTTTTCCATGCCGTTCGCGACCGGAGCGACCGATGACGACACCGACAGGCCCTTCCACCTCGACTCCGCTCGAACGCGACGCGCGTGTCGTCAACGCCGACCGTCACGAGGTGCGGCCGAGCGAGATCGCCATCGGGGTCATCATCGGCCGCACCAGCGAGTTCTTCGACTTCTTCGTCTACGCCCTGGCCGCGGTGCTGGTCTTCCCGACCCTGGTCTTCCCCTATCTGGATCCGATCCAGGCGACCCTGCTGTCGTTCGCCGTCTTCTCGGTCGCCTTCATCGCCCGGCCGTTCGGCACCCTGCTGTTCATGTGGATCGACCAGAACCACGGGCGGGGGGTGAAGCTGACCATCGCCCTGTTCCTGCTGGCCGGCTCGACCATGGCCATCGCCCTGTTGCCCAGCCATGGCCAGGTCGGCTGGCTGTCGGTCCTGTTCCTGACCGTCTTCCGCTTCGGCCAGGGCCTGGCCTGGGGCGGCGCCTGGGACGGTCTGCCGTCCCTGCTGGCGCTCAACGCCCCCAAGGAGAAGCGCGGCTGGTACGCCATGATCCCTCAGCTGGGCGCGCCGCTGGGGCTGCTCGTGGCCGCGGCCCTGTTCGCCTACTTCCTCTCGATCCTGACGCCCGAGGACTTCCTCTCCTGGGGCTGGCGCTACCCCTTCTTCGTGGCTCTGGCGATCAACGTCGTGGCCCTGTTCGCCCGTCTTCGTTTGGTCGCTACCCCGGAGTTCGAGCGCCTGTTCGAAAGCCGCGAGCTTCAGCCCTCCCCAGCCTTCAAGACCCTGTTCCAGGAATGGCGCACGATCGCGCTCGGCGCCCTGGCCCCGCTGTCGGCCTTCGCCCTCTTCCACATCGTCACCGTCTTCCCCCTGTCCTGGGTGACGCTGACCGGGCGCGAGGAGCCGGTGCGCTTTCTGCAGATCGAGATGGTCGGCGCCGTGGTCGGGGTCCTGGCCATGCTGTCCACCGGCCTGATCGCCAACAAGGTCAGCCGCCGTCTCGTCCTGGCCGTCTCGGCGGTGGCCATCGGCGCCTACAGCGGCTTCGCGCCCCAGCTCCTGAACGCCGGGCCGGTCGGCGAAACCGCCTATATGCTCGTCGGCTTCATCCTGCTGGGCATGGCCTTCGGCCAGTCGCAAGGCCTGGTCAACGACCGCTTCCCGGCCCACCACCGCTACACGGGCGCCGCCATCGTGGCCAACTCCGCTTGGCTGGTCGGGGCCGGCTTCGCCCCCCTGGTCGCCCTGTTCCTGGCCAGCCAGTTCGGCGTCTGGGCGGTCGGCGCCTATCTGCTGTCGGGCGCCATCTGCACCCTGATCGCCCTGGCCATCAACAAGGAGTGGGCGCGCGCCGAATAGGGCGCCGTCCCCGTCCGGCGGCCGCAACAGGCGCCGTTGCGAAAGCGACGGCCGCCTCCCATCTCATGGCTCGTGGAGCTCGCCGTCCAGGGGGCTCCGCGTTTCGACAGTCGCTCGCACGAGGACTTGAGCCATGACAACCCGCACCCTGTTGCTCGACAGCCCCTTCCTCTTGGGCTTCGACCAGACCCGCGCCCTGATCGACCGCGCCGCCAAGGCCGCGGCCGAGAGCTATCCGCCCTACAATGTGGAGCAGCTGGGCGAGGCGGCGGTGCGCATCACCCTTGCCGTCGCCGGCTTCACGCCCGACGAGCTCAGCATCACGCTTGAGGGCCGGCAACTGACGGTCGCCGGCAAGCGCGAGCCTCAGGGATCGGACCAGGCCTTCCTGCATCGCGGCATCGCGTCGCGCGGCTTCGTGCGCAGCTTCGTCCTGGCGGACGGGCTGGAAGTCGAGGGCGCGAAACTGGAGCACGGCCTGCTGCACGTCGACCTGGCCCGGCCCGAGACCACGCCTGCGGTTCGACGCATTCCGATCACATCGGGCTGAACATGCACATCGGCGTCCAAGCGGAGCCGAACCGCCCGACGGATCGGGCGTTAGTTGATTGAAGGAGGCGGTCCCAGATGACGCCCATGACCATGACCAAGGAAGATTTCGCCGGCCTCGGCGCTCCCGACCTCGTCTATGTGCGCGAAATCCGCGCCAGCGACGTGCTCGCCGACACGCCCGTGGCCGACATCAAGGGGCTGGAGATCGATCCGGACCAGACCCTGTATGCGGTCCACTCCGCCGATGGCGAGCGCCTGGCGGTCATGATGGACCGCGAGACCGCCTTCGCCGCCGCCGTCGCCCACGAACTGGCGCCCGTGTCGGTGCACTAGGCCGGCCATATATCCTCCCCATCCCGTCTCGGACGGCACGGAGTGCGTCACGCCGCCGTGGCCGGGGCGTCCTTCATGAACAGGGCGTGGATGGCGTCCACCGTGCGGGCCTGCCGCAGCCGCTCGCGCGTCTGCGGATCGCGCAGGGCCCTCGACACCGCCGCCAGGGCGCGAAGGTGTTCGGCCCCCGCGCTGGGCGGGGCGAACAGGGCGAATAGCAGGTCCACGGGCCGGTCGTCCACGGCCTCATAGGCGACCGGCTGGTCCAGCCGCACCAGGACCCCAGCCACCCTATCCAGTCCCTCGATCCGCGCGTGCGGCACGGCCACGCCCGACCCCAGACCGGTCGAGCCCAGGGCCTCGCGCTCCAGCAGAGCGTCGAATATCCGAGACGCCGGCAAGCCCAGCACCTCGGCGGCCGCGTCGGCCACGACGTGCAGCGCCTGACGCTTGGACGAGGCTCCGCCGCGAAGCACGACGCTCTCGCGGCTCAGCAGTTCCTCGATGTTCATCCTCGACGTCCCCGACACCCCGGCGGGGCGGCCGCTCTTTAGACGGCTCGCCCCACGCGGGGAAGACTATGCGCTCTGACCGTTTACCGAACCGTGTCCATTGAGGGCGGTTCGTTCCGGGTCGATCCAGCCGACATTGCCGTCGGGCCGGCGATAGACCACCGACAGGCCGCCGTGGGCGGCGTTCCGGAACAGCACGACCGGATAGCCGGTCATGTCCAGCTCCATCACGGCGCGGCCGACCGTCAGGGTGCGCACCTCGCGTTCGGTCTCGGCGATGACCATGCCGACCGGCGGCGGTTCGTCGGGACGGCCGGCCTCGCCGAACTCCTCGTCCTCGACGCTGTCGGGGTCGCGCAGCACGATCGAGCGGGCGACCTCGCGCGCGGCCAGTTCGGTCTTCTCGGGCGACAGGGGCTTGGGCCCGATGTGATGGTCCTTGAGCCGGCGCTTGTAGCGGCGGACGCGCTTCTCGAGCTTCTCAAGGCTTTCAGTGAAGGCGGAGTGGGCGTCGCCCCCGAGGCCGGAGGTGAACACGACCTGGCCGGACGCCAGCCGGACCCAGCAGTCCACCTTGAAGCTGTGACCCTCCTTGGCGACGATCACCTCGGCGTCCTGGCCGCCGCGTTCGAAGTATTTGCCGACCCCTTCTTCGAGTTCCTGGGAGATGCGCGAGCCTAACGCTTCGCCGACATCCACGTGCTTGCCGCTGACTTGGACTTGCATGCCCCATCAACGCGACGGAGCCGTTTTGGTGTCAACGGCGAAGCTGGATTTCAGCAGTCACGCTTGGGTGAGGTGCGCAGCCCCTCCACCGCCTCCGGCGGTCCCCCTCCCCACTGTCGTGGGGAGGAGAGCTCACGGCCTGTCCTCCCCATCGCAGATGGGGAGGGGGACCACGCGGAGCGTGGTGGAGGGGCCTACCCCGCCGCCAACATGCGCCGACGCTCGACCGAGGACGGAATCCGCAGCGCCTCGCGGTATTTCGCCACCGTGCGCCGGGCGATATCCACGCCCGTCTCCTTCAGGATCTCGACGATCCGGTCGTCGGACAGCACCTCGCCGTCGCGGGCCTCGCCGTCGATCATCGACTTGATGCGGTGACGCACCGCCTCGGCCGAGTGGCTGGCCCCGCCATCGGTCGCCTGGATGGCGGCGGTGAAGAAGAACTTCAGCTCGAACACGCCGCGCGGGGTCGAGACGTATTTGTTCGAGGTCACCCGGCTGACGGTCGATTCGTGCATGCCGATGGCGTCGGCCACGGTCTTCAGGTTCAACGGCCGCAGGAATTCGACCCCGAAGGCCAGGAAGGCGTCCTGCTGGCGCACGATCTCGGAAGACACCTTCAGGATGGTCTTGGCCCGCTGGTCCAGCGACTTGACCAGCCAGTTGGCCTGGGCCGCACAGTCGGCGACGAAGGTCTTCTCGGCCTCCGACCGCGCGCCGGCCGCGACCACCCCGTGATACCGCTTGTCGACCAGCAGGCGCGGCAGGGTGTCGGCGTTCAGCTCCACCCGCCAGCCGCCGGCCGGATCGGGCCGCACGTGCACGTCGGGGATCACCGTCTGGGCCGGCTCGCCGCCGAAGCCCGCGCCCGGCCGAGGCGTCAGGGCCTTCAACTCGGCGATCATCTCGGCCATGTCCTCGGCGTCCACGCCGCAGGCCTTGCGCAGCCCCGTCAGGTCCCGCTTGGCCAGCAGATCCAGATTGTCGAGCAGGCAGGCCATCGCCGGATCGAACCGGTTGCGCTCCACCAGCTGCAGCTTCAGGCATTCCGGCACCGAGCGCGCCATCACTCCAGTGGGCTCGAACCCATGGCAGACCGCCAGCACCCGCTCGACCCGCTCCAGGTCGCAGCCCAGCCGCTCGGCCACCTCGTTCAGGTCGCCGCGCAGATAGCCGCCCTCGTCCACCCCATCGATCAGGCCAAGCGCGATCGCGTGATCCGTGGGCGACAGGCCCGCAGCCCCGGCCTGGGCCTGAAGATGCTCCCACAGAGTCGGTTCGCGCCTGTCCGCCCGCTCGGGCGCCTCGCCGTCGCCGGTGGCCGCGCCGCCCTTGCCGGCCATCGACCAGTCGGTCAGGCCGACCTGCGCTTCGTCCGCGCGATCCGACACCCGCTCGCCGGGAGCGGCGTCCTCATGCTCGCCGGCTCCGGCGTCCATCGCCGCCTCGCCATCGGCCGCGCGTCCGTCCTGGAAGCTCAGCTCGGCTCCGTCCCCCGGGCCCTCGACCGGCGCCTCGGGCGTCTCCTGCCCGCGCTCCGGGCCCTCGCCCTCCTCGCGCTGGAGCAGCGGGTTCTTCTCGAGCTCGGCCTCGACGTATTCATCCAGTTCGACGTTGGAGAGCTGCAACAGCTTGATCGCTTGCTGCAGCTGCGGCGTGATGACCAGTCCCTGGCCCTGCCGAATCTCCAGTCTCTGACCGATCACCGCGCGCCGCCCCCGACGTTTGAGCCGACATGGCCCGGAACTTGCTTTGGCCACTCTCCGGCGGAAGCGGTTAACGCGGCTCTAAGCGCCTACGCGCCCTGTCCGGACAGGGTTCTGGAGGCGTCCGGACATCAATCCGCTGGCGCACCGGCCCGCCCGAGGATGGGGTGGGGGCATGAACACCACCGCCGCACCGCTCTCCTCGCCCACCGCCCGCGACGTTCTCCAACGCTCGCCGCGGGCCTCCTTCCGGGCCGAGGCGGTCGAGACCCTGCGCATCGTCGGTGCGGGTCTGGCCGCCGCCCTGGTCTTCCAGACCGTGGCCTTCCAGCCCTTCACCATCCCCTCGTCCTCGATGGAACCGGGGCTCGTCACCGGCGACTATGTGGTGACCTCAAAATACGCCTACGGCTGGAGCCGCGCCTCCCTGCCCTTCCATCCGCCGATCGGCTCCGGCCGCCTGTTCGGTCGCCAGCCGGAACGCGGCGACGTCGTCGTCTTCCGCCTGCCGCGCGATCCGCAGCAGACCTGGGTCAAACGGGTGATCGGCCTGCCGGGCGACAAGGTTCAGCTGCGCGGCGGGGTGGTGTTCGTCAACGACGAGCCGCTTCCACAAACCGTGCTGGATCAGACCACCGACCATGACGCTCCCTTGCGCCGGGTCGCCCTTGTGCGCGAGACCCTGCCGAACGGCGATGGTCATCTGCTCTACGACGGAGGGGCGGCCGCCGGAGACGACACCCTGGCCGTGATCGTTCCGGCCGGCCACTACCTGATGCTGGGCGACAACCGCGACAACTCGATGGACAGCCGCTGGCCGTCCGACCTCGGCGTCGGCCTGCTGCCGGCCGAGAACATCGTCGGCCGCGCGGAACTGATCGTCGCCTCCTGGAAACCCGGCGCGGCGATCTACAAGCCCTGGACCTGGCTGGACCTGCAGCCGGGACGGTTTTTCAGGAGGGTGCAGTGATCTACAAGATCACCGCTCATCCCCGCGACCCGAAGGGCGGCGCGAAGCAGCCAAGGCGGGGACCCAGTCCTTTGGGTGATGCAGCCCAACCCTTTTGGCAGAATCTTGATCCAGCCCGCCGCGCGTGCGGCCCCTGGGTCCCCGCCTGCGCGGGGATGGGCGGGAGTTTGACGGTCAGGGCCGCGCCCGAAACTCCTCAAAACTCACCACTCCGTCCCCGTCCGCATCCATCCGCGCGAACTCGACGCGATCGTCCTGCGACTGCGCCAGCGACGGCGCGGCCACGGCGCCGATCGCCAGACCTGCCGCAGCCGCCGCAAGCGCCTGCCATACGCCTCGGCCACCCCGGCGAACGGGCGCCGCATCCGCCTCGATGAAGCCCCTGAGCGCGTCGCTGGCTGTGAAGCCGCGCGCCCGGCACCGGGCCATGAAGGCCTGCTTGGTTTCGTGCGGCAGCCGGATCTCCAGCGTCTCGCTCTTCTTCGGCGGTCGGATGGTCATCGGGTCCAGGCTCCTCCAGACCGGATTGAGCCTGAACCGGCCGTGCGGCTCCAGTGAAAAATCCGAAAGCTTCGCCCGGTCCGGCGCCCGCCTCCGCGATCCGTGGTATAAGGCTGTCCGGGCGCTGACACTCCCATCCGGCTCCGGAGCGCGGTGATGGAAATGAGAGTCTTTTTTCCCAGACTCTCACTCTCACCCCGGCCGTCTTGAGGGGTGGTGATGGAAATGAGAGTCTTTTTTCTCGGACTCTCACTCTCGCCGCCGGCCCCCTCGAACGGATCGTGATGCAATGAGCGCAGTTTTCCCTCGGACTCTCACCCGGGACGCCCTGGGCCTGATCCTGGCCCTGCTGGTCCTGGCCCCTCTCCCGGCCCGGGCCCAGGCCGATCCGGCCGAGCGGGCGATGGTCCAGACCGTCGTGGCCGAGCATGACCGGCACATCGCCCTGCTCGAACGGCTGGTGAACCAGAACAGCGGCACCCTGAACCTGGCCGGCGTCCGCGCCGTGGGCGACATGGTGCGCGCCGAGCTGGAGCCGCTGGGTTTCGAGGTCGCCTGGGTCGACATGGCCGAGACCGGCCGCGTGGGCCACCTGGTCGCCCGTCACCCTGGCCCGGGGCGCAACGTCCTGCTGATCGGCCACCTGGACACGGTGTTCGAGCCCGACAGCCCCTTCCAGACCTTCGTGCGGGACGGCGCCCGAGCGATCGGCCCGGGCGTCGGCGACGACAAGGGCGGGGTGGTGGTGATCGTCGCCGCGCTCCGCGCCATGCATGCGGCCAGGACGCTGGGCGACGCGAACATCACCCTGGTCCTGACCGGCGACGAGGAGAAGATCGGCGCGCCCGCCGAGATCGCGCGCCGCGACCTGATCGCCGCCGGCCGCGCCGCCGATTACGCGCTTGAGTTCGAGAACCTCGCGGTCGAGGACGCGCGTGACTTCGGGACGGTGGCGCGGCGCAGCTCGACCAACTGGACCCTGACCACCACCGGCCGCACCGGCCACTCCAGCGGGGTGTTCAACGATACGCTGGGCTATGGCGCCATCTACGAGATGGCCCGCATCCTCGACGGCTTCCGCCGCGAGCTGCCCGAGCCGGACCTGACCTACAACGTGGGTGTCCTGGCCGGCGGCACGCCCGCCGCCATCGACGACGAGGGCTTCGCCGTCACCGCCTCGGGCAAGACCAACATCGTGGCCTCAACCGCCATCGCGCGCGGCGACCTGCGCACCCTGACCCCGGAGCAGGACGCCCGGGTCCGCGCCCGCATGCAGGCCATCGTCGACGACCACCTGCCCCGGACCGACGCCGAGCTGGTCTTCGCCGGCGAGAGCTATCCGCCCATGGCCCCGACCGACGGCAATCGCGACCTCCTGGCCCGACTGAACGCGGTCAACCGCGACCTGGGCCTGCCTGAGATGGCGGAGTTCGACCCCGCCCGGCGGGGCGCCGCCGACAGCGGCTTCGTCGCGGCCGACGTCCCCACCCTGGGCGACATGGGCGTGGCCGGCGGCGGCGCCCACGCGGAAGGCGAATGGGCCGACCTCGACAGCCTCGTCCGCCAGGCCCAGCGCGCGGCGGTCCTGATCAGCCGCCTCAGCCTCGGCCGCGATTAGCCGTACATCTCGCCCAGATAGACCCGGCGGACCTCGGGGTCGTTGATGACCTCGTGCGGGGCCCCCTCGAACAGGACCCTGCCGGCGGAGATGATCGAGGCGCGGTCGGTGATGTCCAGGGTCTCGCGCACGTTGTGGTCGGTGATCAGCACCCCGATCCCCTCGGCCGCCAGGTAGCGGATGACCGAGCGGATGTCGGCGATGGCCAGGGGGTCGATGCCGGCGAACGGCTCGTCCAGCAGCATGAAAGCCGGCTTGCCCGCCAGCGACCGGGCGATCTCCACCCGCCGCCGCTCCCCGCCCGACAGGCCGACCGCCGGGGCGTGCCGCAGGTGGTCGATGCGCAGTTCGTGCAGCAGCCGGTCGGTCTCCTCGCCGATCCGCACCGCCCCCTTCTCGTGCAGCTCCACCACCGCCTTGACGTTCTGCTCGACCGTCATGCCGCGGAAGATCGAGGCCTCCTGCGCCAGATAGCCCAGGCCCATCCGCGCCCGCTGGTACATCGGCTGGGGCGTGATCTCCTCGCCGTCCAGCCAGATCGAGCCCGAGTCCGGCGGGATCAGGCCGGTGATCATGTAGAAGCAGGTGGTCTTCCCCGCCCCGTTCGGGCCCAGAAGGCCCACGACCTCGCCCCGCTTCACGCTGATCGAGACGTCGCGGACCACCTGCCGCTGGCCGAAGGCGCGCGCCAGGTTGATCGCCCGCAGCCCCTTGTCGGTGGGCGCGGGCGCGGCCTCCGGCTCGACCGGCGGCTCGTTCACGTTGAGGGCTGAGAGTTCCTTGCGCGCCACGGCGTCATCCCGGCCCGAAGGTCAGTTGGAGCCCCGGTTGGGGTAGAAGACGCCCTGGACCCGGCCGCCCTGGCCGCCCTCGATCCGCGCCGCCTCGGTGCGGACGTTGTAGACGATGCGCGTCCCGGTCATGACGTTCTCGCCCTGGGTCAGGATGACGTCGCCGGTCACCACGATGGTGTCGTTCGCCACCGTGTAGACAGCCCGGTCCCCCCGCATCGTCTGGGTGGGCGTGACGTAATAGACATTGCCCGAGGCCTGCACCTCGGTGAAGGCGCCGTCCGCCGTCGCGGCGCGAACCTCGTCGGCGCGGAAGCGGTTGGGCCCCTGCAGCAGCTCGACCTCGGTCCGCAGCGTCAGGCCCGCCGGCGCATACTCCACCACCCGCGCGCCCCACAGGATCGGGGCGTCGGCCGCGTTGACCGAGCCCGTCTGCGCGCCCGCCAGGGTCGGCAGGGTCAGGGCCGCTATCGCCGCCAAGAGGGTGAGCTTCCTGATCGCCATCATCCTTCACCGGAACGCCGGACGTTGATCACGCCCCGCACCTTTTCGCCCGTCGGGCTCTCGAACACCACTCGCTCGCCCTGATCGTAGATCGCATAGGACGAAGCGGTGACGGTTCCAAGGGGGCCGGTCCCCTGGATGCCCTTGGTCCCGCGCGTGATGCCCGTGGCCGTATCGACCACGGCCTCGGGCGTCGTCAGGGCGAAGCCGGAGCCGCCGTCGGAGATCCGCACGTTCGGGCCGATGGTCACGGTCCGGGCCGCCTCGTCATAGACGCCCGCGTCCGCCCGCATCTCGGTGACCCTGCGGCCGCCCAGGTTCAGTCTCAGCAGCGGGCCGTTCAGGCGGAAGCGGCCCGTCTCCGGGTCGCGGACCGCGCCCTCGGCCCCGATCACAAAGGCGCGGCCCTGCGCGTCCTGGCCGTGGAACATGGGGGCGTCCAGGCTGATCTCCTGCCGCTCCGCCGCCTTGCGCTCGGCGCCGGACAGAACGGTCCTCAGCACCGTCCAGCTCAGGGCCCCGCCGGCCAGGACGACGATCACGATCGGCAGCACCCGGCGATACAGCTGCACCCGGCGCGAACGCGCGCGCCACCGCCCAGCCTCGGCCGCCAGCCGCGCCTCACGGGCGTGGTCGCGGTCCTGGTCCGGTTCGGGCGGCAGTGTCGTCATCAGCTATGGGCGAAGATGTCGATCTCGTCCCAGCCGGCCAGGTCGAGCTTCGACCGGGTCGGCAGGAAGTCGAAACAGGCGGCCGCCAGATCGCTCCGCCCCTCGCGCGCCAGCATGGCATCCAGCCGCTCGCGGATCGCGTGCAGGTGCAGGACGTCCGACGCGGCGTATTCCAGTTGGGCGGGCGTCAGCTCGTCCGCCCCCCAGTCCGAGCTCTGCTGGGCCTTGGACATGTCCACGCCGGCCAGTTCCCGCGCCACGTCCTTCAGCCCGTGCCGGTCCGTGTAGGTGCGCGCCAGCTTCGAGGCGATCTTGGTGCAATAGACCGGCCGCGTCTCGACCCCGAGGTGCAGCAGGAACATGGCGATGTCGAACCGCCCGAAGTGGAACAGCTTCAGCACGCTGGGGTCGGTCAGCAGCCGCTTCAGGTTCGGACAGTCGTAGGCCGGCCGGTTCAGCCGCACCACGTGCGCGTCTCCGTCCCCCGCCGACAGCTGGACCACGCACAGCGGATCGCGCCCATAGCGCAGCCCCATGGTCTCGGAATCGATCGCCACCACCGGACCCAGGTCCAGCCCCTCGGGCAGATCGCCCTGATGAAGATGCACAGTCATCGCCGCTCTCTACGCGATCGGGGCGCGGTCCGCGAGATGCCTGTCCTTCAGGCCGGGCATGGCCGGCGGATCAGAAATCCAGGTCGGCGTACCAGACCGCGGGATGGACGCCAGGGAAGCGGTCGGCGAGCAGCGGCCGGAAGCAGGGCCGGGACTTGAGCTTCATGTACCAGGTCTTCAGCGCCGGGCGCGGGCCCCACGGCACCTCGCCGAAATAGTCGAGGATCGACAGGTGGGCGGCGGCGGCGAGGTCGGCCTGTGAAAGCCTGCGGCCCGCCAGCCAGTCGCGCTGGGCGGCCAGGTCCTCAAGGATGGACAGGTGATCCCTCAGCGCCTCGCGGCCTTCGCGCAGCATACGGGCCTCCGGCGGGCCGAGGCGGAGAAGCGGCTTCTCCATCCTCTCGTGCAGCAGGACGGCGTCGACCTCGTCGGTGAAGCGGCGCTCGAACCAGCCGGTCAGGCGGCGCGCCTCGGCCCGCTCGGACGCATCGCCGGGCAGCAGGATCGGGGCGTTGGCCGCATCCTCGATCCACCCCAGGATGGCGGAGTACTCGGCCAGGACCAGGCGGCGGCCGTGATGCTCGGTCTCCAGCACCGGCGGCATGCCGGACGGGTTGAGCTTCAGGAGCGGGGTGTCCGGCTCCCAGGGGCGCACCGGGTTTTCGTCGAACTCGACCCTGGCCTCGCCCAGCGCCAGACGAGCCAGGCGCGAGGCCGGGTCGAAGGCGAAATGATGCAGGAGCGGGCGGGCGGCCATCCGGCCTTGCTGCACCGGCGGGGCTTAAGGGCGCGTTTACTTTGACAGCGAACCCCCGCCGCCGGCGCCAAGCCGGACGGACGGGCGGGCGGGGACGGTCAGCCCCAGGGTCCGGCGGCGAGCGGAGTTTCCGGCTCCGGCTCGGAAGCCCGGCGCACCGGGTCGGGGTGCATCAGGATGTCGGCGGCCGGCCACCGCGCCAGCAGCCGGTTCTCGGCCTCGACCAGGATGGCATGGGCGGCGTCCAGCGTCAGGTCGGGGTCCATGTCGACGTGCATCTGGATGATCAGGACCTGGCCCGACATGCGGGTCCGCAACTGGTGGACGCCGAGGATGCGGGGGTCGGACAGCACCAGGCGGGTGACCTCGACCCGGTCGGCGTCCGGCACCTCCCCGTCCAGCAGGTGATCGGCGGCGTCCTTGAGCATGCCGACCGCGCCCCAGGCGAGCCAGACCGCGACCACCAGCCCGGCGGCGGCGTCCAGGCCCGGCGCCCGCAGGAAGCCGCCCGAGATGACGCCGATCAGCACCACGCCGTTAGCGGCCAGGTCTGCGGCGTAGTGGGCCCGGTCGCTGTTGACCGCCAGGGATCCCGTGATCTTCAGCGCCCGGGTCTGCATCCACACCAGCCAGCCGGTCAGCAGGCTGGACAGGACCATGACCAGCACGGCCCATCCGCCGGCGGTGACCGGGCGCGGGTCGAAGACGCGCTGGATCGCCTCCCAGCCGATGAAGGCGGCCGAGGCGAAGACCAGGCCGGCCTGGACCATGGCCGCCAAGGCTTCGCCCTTGCCGTGGCCGAAACGGTGGTCCTCGTCCGGCGGGGCGGCGGCCCAGCGCACGGCGTAGAAGATGGCCAGCGACGCGACCAGGTCGAGCGCCGAATCCGCCAGCGAGGCCAGGATCGAAACCGAGCCGGACGCGCCGAGCGCGAAGGCCTTCATGGCGATCAGGACCACGGCCACCCCGACCGACAGGGTCGTGGCTCGACGCGCGGCGTTGTGGGCCTCGTCGAGGGGCGCGGCCTGGGGCGGGAGGGGTGACGACATCGGCGCCCTTGTCGCCGAATCCAGACGCGGCGCCAACGGCCCAGGGCGTCGATCCAGCGAGGTCGCCCTCGCTCGCGTTCGGAAATCGGTCACCAAACCGCCGCACCTTCCCGCGACGCTGATATCCGGCAGGGAGGCGAGGCGCATGGGGGCCGCACGCTGGATCGGAAGGGGCGAGGCCCTGGAGCGGCTGGGGGTCAAGACCCAGACCCTGTACGCCTATGTCAGCCGAGGCCGGATCACCGCTCGCCCAGACCCCGAGAACCCCCGCCGAAGCCTGTACGCCGCCGAAGACGTGGCGCGGCTCAGGGGTCTGCCCGCGCCCGAAGGCGGGGGCTTGCACGTCGAGCCGATCGAACTGCCGGCCGGTCGGGGCGAGGCGGCGGTCAGCTCGTCGCTGACGGTGCGACGCGGCGGTCGACCCTTCTATCGCGGCGTGGACGCCATCCGGCTGGCCGAGGCGGCGACGGTGGAAGCGACGGCCAGCCTGCTGCTGGACACGGGCGGAGAGAACCCGTTCGCGGGCCTGACGCCGCGCATCGACGGCTTCGTGGGCGGCGCATCCCGCGCGCGGCTGTTCGCCGCCCTGGCCCGGCGGGCGGCGGAGGATCCGCCCTCGACCGGCCGATCGGCACTGGAGCTGAAGGCGGAGGCGGCCTCGGTCCTGGCCGAGGTCATCGACGCGGTGGCGGGGCCCGGGCCGCGCCTGTTCCTGCATCAGCGCCTGGCGCGGGCCTGGAAGACGCCGGAGCGCGAGGCGCATCTGGTGCGGCGCGCCCTGGTGCTGGCGGCCGACGATGGACTGGATGCGGCGGTGCTGGCGGCGCGGGCGGCGGCGGGGGCGGCGCGTCACCGGCGGGCGCGGCCCTCGCAGGGG
>JAEWJI010000016.1 GCA_023386645.1 Pseudomonadota bacterium | reverse complement strand
CCCCCCCCCCCCCCCCCCCCCCCCCCCCCCCCCCCCCCCCCCCCCCCCCCCCCCCCCCCCCCCCCCCCCCCCCCCCCCCCCCCCCCCCCCCCCCCCCCCCCCCCCCCCCCCCCCCCCCCCCCCCGGCCCCAGACACGGCTCGCGGTGAGCCCCCTCCGTCACGGCGCGAAGGCGCGCCGCGCCACCTCCCCCAACGGGGGAGGATCGATTGTTACCGCTTCAGCAGCGGAGCCAGCTTCTGGGCGATCATCATGTCGCCGGCGATCTTCAGCTTGCCCTGCATGAAGGCCATCATCGGATCGAGGCGGCCCTCGGACAGGGCCATGAAGTCGTCCCAGGCCATCGAAACGGTGGCGTCGGCGGGCTTGTCCTCGTTGGTCACGGTGTTAGGGACCGAGGCGCCGTCGATGAAGATCTTGCCCTGGTCGCCCAGATCCAGCTTCACGGTCTTGCCCAGGCCGGAGTTGTCGCCAACGGCGCCGCGGATGTGTTCGGTGACTTGAGCCAGATCGGCCATGTTCGCTCTCCTCGAAGGCTGAACGACAGCCCTAGCGGCGCCGCCGGGCGGCGCCAAGATCACGTCGCGTCAACCGACCGGTTCACCGTCGGGTGAAGGGGGAGCGCCTCGCCGCATGGCCTCCAGAGCCTCGGCGCCGACCACGGTCTCGGGCCGCTCCAGACTAGCTTCCAGCCGCTCCCGGCGCTGACGACGGGCTTCCTGCCAGTCCGGGCGAGGGTCGCGGAACCCGTAGCTCCGGTCTTCACGGCTCAGCACGACCACACGGGGCTGGTCAGGAGGAGGCGGAGGCGTGGCGCGCCAGTCCTCGACGCGCACCATCGGCCGCCGAGCGGGCATCGGGAGGGGTTCCGGCTCGACCCAGGGCTCGTCGATCCAGACCGCCTGCTCGACCTTCGGCGCGGGCGAATATTCGAACCCATCGACCAGTTCGCCCACCTGCATGATGGGCCCCGCCTCGATCTCCGGTTCCGGCGGAGTGACGAGATGGATCTGGATCCGCTCGCCGCGAGGCACGGCGTTAGCCGCCGCGCGATCAAAGGCGTCGAACATAGCGAAGCCGCCGAGGGCAACGACCAGGCCCAGGGCTCCAGCTCCGGCCACGAGAGGCCGTCGCCTCAAACTGGCGGCAAGGCGGTCGATGCGAACGGAAATGGAGGGGTCGCCGGCCATGCAGCGATAAATCCGAAAGTCGGATCGGGTTCACCCATGACCGCCACGACGGCGCTCACTCTGTCGCGAGTGAGCGTTGACTCTCGATCAGGGCTGGGCCCACGCTTCCCCGACCTTTGGACAAGGACGGTTCGATGCGGTTTCGCCCCTCGCGGTCTCTGGCCGTCTCGTTGACCGTGGCGCTCGCGGCCATGTCGCCCGGCGTCGTCATGGCTCAGGATAGTCCCGATCCGAGCGCCCCGGACTATCGACAGCCCGCATACTGGCTCTGCCATCCCGACATCGAACGCGACAGCTGCGATGTCGATCTGACCGCGACCGTGATCCCGGCGGACGGACGCCTGGACCAGGAACGTTTCACGCCCGCCGAGGCCCCGACGGTGGATTGCTTCTACGTCTATCCGACGGTCTCCACCGATCCGACCTGGCTGTCGGACTTCCAGGCGGATGCCGGAGAGCGGGAGGCGGTTCGCATTCAGTTCGCGCGGTTCGGCGCGGCGTGCCGGCTGTTCGCACCGCTTTACCGCCAGGGCACCCTAAGGCGGCTGCGGGTGGCCATGGGCGGGCCCGCGCCGGAAGGCGAGCAGCCTCCGCCCAGAGTGGGCGGTTATGCGGACGTCCAGGCCGCCTGGCGCTGGTACATGGACAACGAGAACGGCGGCCGGGGCGTGGTTCTGATCGGGCACAGCCAGGGCGGGGCCATGGTCAGCCGACTGGTCGCCGAGGAGATCGACGGCAAGCCGGAGCAGGCGCGGCTGGTCGCGGCCTATGTGCTGGGAGCGCCGGTGATGGTTCCCGCGGACGCGGACGTCGGAGGCTCGTTCCGCGCCGTCCCGCTTTGCCGCTCCGGCGACCAGGTCGGCTGCGTGGTCAGCTACGCGACCTTCCGGGATCGGTTTCCGCCGCCGGAGGGCAGCCGTTTCGGCCTGGCGCGCGACGGGTTGCGCGTCGCCTGCGTGAACCCCGCCGATCTGGCGGGACAGGACGGACGTCCCCGCCCCTACTTCCTGACCCGAGGCTCCCTGAACGGCTCCAGCGGTCCGGTTCAGCCGGAGTGGACCCGTCCTCCACAGCCCATCGAGACGCCGTTCGTGACGACGCCCGGGCTGATCTCGACCCGCTGCGTGCGCCAGGGCGATTACGATTATCTGGAGATGGGGGTGGAGGCTGATCCGGACGACCCTCGGACCGACGAGGTGTTCGGTGAGATCATCCGGGCCTCGGGGCCGGACTACGGCTGGGGCCTGCACAACATCGACATGGACCATTCCATGGGGACGCTGGTCGATCTGGTGACCCGCCAGACCGCAGCCTGGCGGGCGTCGCGCCCGTAGCGCCCGCCCCCGAACCTGGCAAAGAAAAGGGGCGGACGGCCAGGCCGCCCGCCCCAGGTTCAGGAGAGGAATGGGATCAGAAGGTCTTCTTGACGCCGACCTCGATGGTCCGCCCCAGAGGATTGGCGGTCCAGGGGTCGTAGCCGAACTCTTCCTGGGCCGGCGGCGGGTCGCGGTCGAAGATGTTCGCCACCGTCGCGGTGAAGACCGTGTCCTCGCTGAGCTCGAAGCGATAGGTGACGTCGGCGGTCACCCATTCCTCGCCGAACTCGCCGTACTGGACGCCCGGACGCTCGTCCTCCACGGCCGAGACGTAGTTCACGCCGAGCCGCAGGTTGTGGCGGTCCTGATTGTAGTTCAGGCCCAGGTTCGCCCGCCATTCCGGCGCCGACTGGCCAAAGGTGGCGAAGTTCAGATAGCCCAGGCGATCGTCGCCGGTGGAGACGGTGACGCCATCCAGCTGCGTCGGGCCGGTCTTCAGCTCGGTGATCTTGGTCGCGGTCAGGTCCGCCGAGAAGGTCCCGCGCCAGATGGGCATCACATAGCTGGTCTGAAGGTCGAAGCCGTTGGTGGTCTGGCCCGGTCCGTTGCCGAACAGGGTCGTGACCATCGAGAAGCTGCCCACCCCGCTCATCCCGACCGTGCAGCCGGCGTTGAAGGTGATGCGGTTCAGCAGCGGCTGCTGCGACGGGTTGCAGGTGGTGATGGTCCCGCCGGGGCCGTTGAACACCAGGCTGGCGATCTGGTTCGGATCGGCGATCTGGCCGATCTGATCCTCGGTCTCGATGTCGAAATAGTCGAGGATAAAGCTGAACTCGTGGTCCGGCCGCAGACCCTGGCTCTGCCAGATCAGGCCGAGATTCGAGGTCCGGGCGGTTTCCGGCTCCAGATTGGTGTCGGTGATGAACTGCGCCGCCAGCCAGTTGGAGGCCGCGACAGTGTAGGTGCGGGCGGCGATGGTCACCTGGCCCGGAAGCACGCCCACCGGCGGCGACTGGTAGTTGGTGCCATAGGAGCCGCGCAGCGACAGCGGGCCCCAGATGTTCCATCGACCGGCCACCTTGTAGACCGTGGCCCCGAGGCCGCCGGAGAACTCCTCGCGACGCGCGGCCAGCTGGAGGTCGACATTGTCGAACACCGGAATCTGCAGCTCGCCGAAGAAGGAGTACTGCTCCCGGTCCGCCGAGTCCGGCGGGTTGGTCGCGAACAGGACGAAGGGACCCGGTGCGTTGGGGGTGCAGCCCCGGAAGTTGGGGCTGGTGGTCGGCAGCGGCGTCGGCGACAGGTTCGACGAACCGGGACCGTTGGCGCTGGTGAAGTTCGACGGCCATTCGCACTGGATGGAGCCGTTGAAGATCGGGCTCGGCACCGATTCCCGCGTCTGGAAATGACGCCACTGGCCGCCGAGCGCCCAGCCGATCTCGCCGCCCGGCGCGCTGAAGGGCAGGACGCCGTCGAACACAAGGTCGACCGTCACGTCGTGGGCGAAGGTCTCGGTGGCGCGGTCGTCAAACAGCCAGTCGGCCACGTCCTCGCGGTTCTCCTGGCCCGCGATGTAGCCCGGATTGCTGAGGCCCAGCATCGGCTGGCCGGCCCAGGCGCTGGCGAAGGGGTTCCACCAGTGACAGTTGCCCTGACCCGCCAGGGCCGGGTTCTGGGTGCCAAAGCGCGCGGGGTCGAGGTCGGGTGCGCTACAGCCCGGACCGCCGAACCCGTTCAGGGCCTCCTGCAGCCGGTAGCCGATGGTGTCCGGGTGGGTATTGTAGTTGCGGGCGTAGTTATAGGTGACCGCGAAGTCGTAGCGGACGTCGTTGGCGGGCCCGGCCCATTCGCCCAGGAGGCCGTTCAGCCCGGCCGAGGCCCGGAAGACCTGGTTCTCGATCCGGTCATGGACCCCGTAGCCGTCTCCGTTGGCGTAGAACGGATTGCCGCCGTGGCCGTGCAGCCGATAGGTCACCGGCGTGAAGCCCGAGGCCCCGACTATGCCGTTGCGAGCCGCGAAGGAGGCTGCGTACGGGTTCGTCACCGGAACATAGATCTGATACAGCGCCCCGGTCGCGAGCGCCGGGCCGTTGGCGAACGGCTGGGCCGGAGACGCCATGACCTGAGGCACGGTGACGTCGCCATAGGCCGCCTCGACATGGAAGTTCATGTCGGGGGTGATCTCGGCGTTCAGCTGGGCGTAGGCCCGATAGGTGTCCTGGTTTTCGACCAGGCGATAGTAGTTGATGTAGTTGTACGCGCAGGTGAAGGCGTTGTCGTAGCGCCCGCCCACGGCCGCACAGCTGGCCGGCGTGAAGTCCGACACGAGGCCGAGCTGCGGACCCCATTCGGCGACGTCGGAGACGCCCGGCACGGCGGGCAGCGCCCCCCGGGGGACCCAACCCGCCAGATTGGTCAGGGTCGACCAGGGCGCAGGGTTGTAGCCGGCCCCGACGTTGATGGAGTCATAGGTGAAATCGCGCTCCAGGGCGCCCAGGCGCGAGCGATGCTCGTATTCCACCGACCAGAGGAAGTTGACGCGGTCCTCGCCGAAGCCGCCCAGCAGGCCCAGCGAATAGTCGCCGTCCGAGCCGTCGATGTATTTGTACTGGCCCTGCGCCTGCAGGCCGTTGAAACGGTTGCGGGTGATGAAGTTGACCACGCCGCCGGTCGCGTCCGCGCCGTAGATCACGGCCGCGCCGTCCTTCAGCAGCTCGGTGCGGGCGAGCGCCATGAAGGGGATGTTGGCGGTATTGATGTTCATCCGCCGGCCGTTCAGCAGCACCAGCGTCTTGTCGGCCCCCAGGCCGCGCAGATTGAAGTTGACCGAACCGATCAGGGTCGGGCCGCCGAAGTAGTAGCTCTCCCCCGTCGTCGGGCCCGAGACGGTGAGGCTCTTGGCGAACTCCAGGGCGGTCGGGGAGCCCTGCGCCTCCAGGTCCTCCTGGGTGTAGACCTCGACCGGAAGGGCGGCGTCCTCGGGCGTGCCGCGAATGTTGGAGCCGGTGACGACGATGTCCTCGACCTGGCTTCCCTGTTCGGCGACCTCCTGCTCGGCGACCTGCGCCGTAGCGGGCAAGGCCCACAGGCTGGCCGCGACTGCGAGCACGGCTCCAGAGGCGCTCGCGAGCGCTGACTTTCTCATAGCTTCCCTCCCACGATGAGTTTTGAAAACTCATTCTTGATAGAGTGAGGATTACGCAAAGCCCAAGGTTCGTCAAACGGTATTACGCGCTGAGGGAAGCCCATGACGGCGACGCCGGATGGCGCCAGAATGGCCAGCATCGAGCGGCTGACCGCCGCCAAGGGAGACTAGGGATTGGCGACCGCTAAGGAGCGCGCGCCCGCGAGGGCGACGACGGCCAGGAAGGCCAAGACGGCCGCGAAGACCGGGTCAAAGGCCCGGCCACGCACCAAGGCCGAACAGCGGGCGCAGAGCCTGGAACAGATACTCGACGCCGCCGAGTACCTGTTCTCCAAGCGCGGCCTGGACGGCGTCACCCTGAGGGACGTGGCCGAGCGCGTGGGCATCCACACCACGCTGCTGCACTACTATTTCAAGGACAAGAACAACCTGTTCGAGGCGGTTTTCGCGCGGCGGGCGGGGGTCACCAGCGGCCGGCGGATGGTGGCGCTGGAACGCTACGAAGCTGAGGCCGGCGACAGCCCGACGGTCGAAGGCGCGCTGCACGCCTTTCTCGATACCGACCTGGACCTTTACTACCAGGGCGGCGAACCGTGGATGAACTACGCGGCCTTCTGCGCCCGGGTGTCGAACACCCCCGAAGGCGCCGCCCTGATGGACCAGCACTTCGATCCGGTCGTCCTGAAGCTGGTCGAGATTTTGAAGAAGGCCCTGCCCCACTATTCGGAAGAGGACATCTTCTGGGGCTATCACTTCGTCTCGGGCGCCCTGATGAACACCCTGGCGCGCACCGGCCGGATCGACCGCCTGTCGGGCGGCATCTGCCATTCGGACGACTTCCCGGCCATCAAGAAGCGCATGGCCAAGTTCATGGCCGCCGGCTTCACCGCCCTGAAGCGGTAGTCAGCGCGCGCCTTCGCGGTCGCAGGCGGGATGAGGCCCGGGAAGGACGGGCGAGGCCGTGCCGGTGTTCCAGCGCCAGGGCTGGTCGCCCGCCTGGCGGCGCCGGCAGACCGTGCGTTCGTGCAGCACGAACATTCCGGGCGCCAGGTCGGCGCGGGGTGTGGGCCGGTCCTCGAAGGCCATGTAGGCGCGACCCTCGCGGAACGGGGGCCATGCCGGCGATCGAGCGGCCAGGGGTGCGCCGTCTCGAGCGAAGCTGGTCCAGTATTCGATCATGGCCTGGGACAGGCCGCGCTCCGTGTTGGTCGCGGGGATGGCGGGCCATAGTTGCGGAACGCGGTCGAAGGCTCCGAACACATAGGGCAGTTCGCTGGCGTGAAAGGCGTGCAGGCCGGCATCGTCCATGGCGGGATAGCCGTGATCCCACAGATAGACGTAGGAAGCCTGGCCGACGGCCATCTGGCTGCGCGCCAGCCGTTCAGTGGTCCAGCCGTAGAGGGCGTCCCGGGCGGCGGCGAGGGAAGCCTCGGTCAGGTCGCCCGATGGGTAGAGCGCCAGGAAGTCGTCGGCCAGGTCGCCGTAGCGCTCCCTGATGATCCGCTCGTATTCAGCGGCGCTGGACGGGACCGGGGGCGCGAGCATGCGCAGTGACCGGATCTCGCCGCTGTTGAAGCCTGCCAGGATCGGCACGCGCGCCTGATCGCCGTTCTCGAAGACGGCCGGCAGCTGGTCCGTTAGCCAAGCCCCATCCACGACCGCTCGGGCGAAGAAGCCAGCGGCGGCGGCGCCGTCGGTCAGGGCCTGGGCGTCCAGCGCGCGAAGGGCTTCGACGTCAGGGGCGCTCAGGGCGGCCGCGACCGCCTGCCCGGCCGCCTCGGCCGCCGACTCCCCATGCACCGGCGTCTTCAGCGCGGGCGTGGAGATCATGTAGGCGCTCTGGGCGATCGCCTTGTGGAACAGGCCCTGCGCCCGAGGCGAGGCCATCAGATACATGACGCTGAGCGCGCCCGCGGATTCGCCCGCGATGGTCACGTTCGACGGGTCGCCCCCGAAGGCGGAAATGTTGTCCCGCACCCATTCCAGGGCCGCGACCTGGTCCATCAGGCCATAGTTGCCCGAGACGTCTTCCGGAGTTTCTGCGCTGAGTTCCGGGTGGGCCAGGAAGCCGAGCGCGCCGAGGCGGTAGTTGATCGAGACGACGACCACCCCCTCCTCGGCCAGGCGGCGGCCGTCGTACCAGGGCTCCTTGCTGGAGCCCGCGACTAGCGAGCCGCCGTGGATCCAGACGAAGACCGGGGCGCGGCCAGAAACATCGGGAGTCCAGACATTCAGGCTGAGACAGTCCTCGCTCGTGGGGCCCAGATCGACCGAATAGATGTGCCGCGTGCGCGAGGTGGGCTGGACGCAGGCCGGTCCGAAGTCGGACGCGTCCCGAACCCCGGTCCAGGCCTGCGCTGGCTGGGGAGGCCGCCAGCGGAGTTCGCCGACGGGGGGCGCGGCGTACGGAATGCCCTTGAAGGCCAGGATTTCTCCCACCTCGCGACCCCGGACCACGCCCCCCGGGGCCTGGACGACGGGGTCCGAGACGGCTCCAACCGGGGCGACCGAGGCGCAGCCCCACAGGACGACGGCCAGGGGCGCGCCCCGCATGAGAGCGCCGAGGCTCACCCCTGGACCTCCGCGCGCGAGGTGTCGCGCGACAGGCGCCGGGCCAGGATCAGGAAGAGCAGGATCGCCACGCCATAGACGGGCGCCAGGGTGTAGAGCGCGGTCCGCAGCGAGCCGAAATGATCGCTGGCGAAGCCTACGTAGGTCGGGCCCACGGCCATGCCGATGAAGTTCATGACCAGAAGCAGCAGCGCCCCCGACATCACCCGGCGATTGGGCGCCACCTCCTCCTGCACCAGGGCCACCGAGGAGGACAGGTAGAAGTAGTTCAGGAAGGTCGGGCCCAGCAGCAGCACCAGGGCGAGCGGCCAGCTCGGCGCCCACAGGAAGGCCAGGTACAGCGGCACGGCGATGATCAAGGAGATGGCCGGCAGCATGGCGTAGGCGGTCTTGGACCGGCGCGTGAACCGATCGATCAGATAGCCCGAGGCGAAGATGCCGCCGCCCATGCCGAACAGGACGACCAGGGCGAACCAGATCGACAGCGCCTCGGGCGACATACCGAGCTCGCGTTGGAGGTACAGGGGCGTGAAGTTGCCGAAGCCGTAGGTGATGATCTGGGTGATGCCGCTGCCCAACGCCGCCAGCACCAGGGTCGGATTGCTGAAGAAGGCCCCGACGGTGCCCCAGAAAGGCGCCTTGGCGACGACGGTCTGGGCGGTTGCGGGGTCCAGCCCGCCTCGTCTGGGCTCCTTGACCAGGAGGGGCGTGACGATGGCGACCAGGACGCCGATGGCCCCGATGGCGATGAAGGCCTCGCGCCAGCCGAACTCGACCGCGATGCGAGCCCCGAACAGGACCCCCAGCGCCATGCCGATCGGCGGCCCCAGGTTGTAGATCCCCAGAGCCATGCCCCGGCGTCGGGGCGGGAAATAGTCGGTGATGATGGCATACGAAGGCGGCACCCCGCCCGCCTCGCCGAAGCCCACGGTCATCCGGGCCACGGCCAGTTGCGGGAAGGTCTTGGCCAGGCCGCAGGCGATGGTCGCGGCGCTCCAGATGCCGCAGGCGATGGACACGACCGCCACCCGATTGGTCCGGTCCGCCAGCCAGCCCACGGGAATGGCGATGAAGCAGTAGAAGAACGCGAAATAGAGCCCGCCGAGCAGGCCCAGCTGGCTGTCGGTGACGCCCAAGGTGTCCTGGATGGGCTTGGCCAGGATCGACAGCAGCTGCCGGTCCAGGAAGTTCAGCACATAGATGAACCAGAGCACGCCGAGCGCGACCCAGGCGCGCGTTCCAACGCTGGAACGGCCCACGGGCGTGGGGGACTGGACGGGGGGCGGAGCCACGGCGTCGGTCATGAACGCACGCCGCCCTGAGCGCATCGCGCGCCGGAGATCGAATTCAGCACCAGTCCCCTCCCGGGATTATTGTTGTCGTGGCGTCTGGCTTTCGGGACAGGACCAGCAACGGCCGCGCTCGTCAATATTCACTCTCGCGCAAGTGAGCGTGTTTCGTCGTCACACCCGCTCCAGGATCGCTGCGATGCCCTGGCCGCCGCCGATGCACATCGTGACCAGGGCATAGCGGCCGCCCGACCGATGCAGTTCGTGGACCGCCTTGACCGTGTTGATCGCGCCGGTGGCCCCCACCGGGTGGCCGATGGAGATGCCGCTGCCGTTCGGGTTCACCCGGGCCGGATCGAAGCCCAGTTGGGCGGACACGGCGCAGGCCTGGGCCGCGAAGGCTTCGTTGGATTCGATGACATCGAGATCGGCGACCGACAGCCCGGCGCGCTCGAGCGCCTGACGGGTCGCCGGCACCGGCCCGATGCCCATGTGCGCGGGATCGACGCCCGCGTGTCCCCAGGCGACGAGGCGGGCCAGAGGCTTGAGGCCCGACGCCTTGACCGCCGCCTCCCCCGCCATGACCAGGGCGGCCGCGCCGTCGTTGATCCCGGAGGCGTTGCCGGCGGTGACCGAACCGCCATCCCGCTTGAATACGGGCTTCAGGCTGTCGAAGTCCTCGCGCAGGGCGTCATGGCGGATGTGCTCGTCCTTGTCGAAGGCCACGGTCTTGCCGCGCGAACGCACCTCGACCGGCACGATCTGATCGGTGAACCGTCCCTCGCGGCAGGCGGCGGAGGCCCGGCGGTGGCTCTCGTGGGCGGCGTCGTCCTGGGCCTTGCGATCGATCGAATGAGCCTCGGCCACGTTCTCGGCCGTCATGCCCATGTGATAGCGATTGAACGGATCGGTCAGGGCCCCGGTCAGGGCGTCAATCAGGGTCTGGTCGCCCATCTTCTGACCGAAGCGAGCCGTGGTCGCGAGGTAGGGCGCGCGGCTCATCACCTCGGCCCCGCCGGCCACGACGACATCCGCCTCACCCAGCTTCACGACCTGTGCGGCGGAGACGACCGCCTGCAGGCCCGAGCCGCACAGCCGGTTGACGTTCATCGCGGGCGTCTCGACCGGACAACCGGCGGTGACGGCGGCCCAGCGCGACAGATAGCAGTCGCGCGGTTCGGTCTGGATCACCTGACCGAAGACCACATGGCCGATCCGGCCCGTCTCCACGCCGGCGCGCCCGATCGCCTCGCGGGTGACCAGGGCGGCCAGATCGGCCGGCGGTGTGTCCTTCAGCGCCCCGCCGAAGGTTCCAACGGCGGTGCGGACGCCGGAGAGAATGAAGACGTCGGTCATGGGGGAGCTCGTTCGGCTAGAGGTCGGGTCGGATGAGAGCCTGATAGGTCAGCACACGCGCGGCCTTGCGGAAAGCGTCGCTGACGGGATCAGCGACGCGCTGGATCATGCCGACGAAGACGACGTCGTTCTCCGGATCGACCCAGAACCAGGTGCCGCCCCCGCCGCCCCAGGCCAGCGTCCCCCGGCCCTCGAGCGAGCCCATGCGCCGCGGATCGCTCATGATCGAGAAACCGAGGCCGAACCCGAAGGCGGGCTGGAACGGCAGGAGCCGCAGCGGGCTCGGCCGCGCCAGGACCGCGTCCGGAATCATGTTGGTGGCCATCAGCTCGACCGTCGCCGGCGCCAGGATGCGCCGGCCATCCAGCCCGCCGCGGTTCAGCACCATCTGGGCGAAGCGGCCGTAGTCGTCGAGGGTCGAGACCAGCCCTCCGCCCCCATCCTCGAATGGCGGCGGTTGGTCGACCGGATGGACAGGGATGTCGAAGATGGTTCCCGCCGGGACCAGCTCGCCCCCGGGCGTCTGGGCGTAGAGCGTCGCCATGCGGTTCGCGTCGTCGCGCGGGATCTGAAAGCCCGTGGCGTTCATGCCGAGCGGATCGAAGACGCGCTCGCGCAGCGCATCACCCAGCGACCGTCCGGTGATTCGTTCGATGACCAGCCCCTGAAGCCCGGAGCCCACGGAATAGAACCACTCCTCGCCCGGGTGGAACATCAGGGGGATGGAGGCCGCGCGGGCGGCGAAATCGTCGAGGCTCGACGCTGTCATGACCCCGGCTGCTCGATAGGCGCGCTCCACCGGATGATGGTCGAACAGGCCGTACCCCAGCCCCGAGGTGTGGCTCATCAGCTCGCGCATCGTCGGCGGTCTGCGCGCCGGTTTCGTCCGCATCGAGCCGTCGGGGTTCTCACCGACGCAGACCCGCAGCTCGGCGAATTCCGGAAGGAAGCGGGTGATCGGATCGTCGAGGGTGAAGCGCGCCTCCTCGAACAGCGTCATCAGCGCCACGGTCACGACCGGCTTGGTCATGGAGTAGATGCGGAACAGGGTGTCGTCGGCCAGGGGCCGGCCGGCGTCGAGATCGGCGCGGCCCACGATCTGTCGCGCGACGACCCGGCCGTGGCGCATCAGCAGGGTGGAGACGCCCGCGACCTGGCCCTGCTCCACCATCGCCGCCATGTGGTCGCGCAGACGCGACAACCGTGCGGGGCAGAACCCCAGAGCCTGAACGTCAGCCTCAGACGCCATAGACAGCGCGAAGCTCGGTCTTGTTGATCTTGCCGGTCGCCGCCAGGGGCATGGCTTCGACCCGGATGATCTGGTCGGGGATCCACCAGTCGGCGACCCGGCCCTTCAGCGCGGCCTTCAACGTCTCGTCGTCGACGCTCTGGCCATTGGCCGGCTCGACGATCATCACCGGCCGTTCGCCCCACTTCGGATGCACCCGCCCGATCACGGCCACCAGACCGATGGCCGGCAGGGCGCCGACGATCTCCTCGATCTCGACCGGATTGATCCATTCGCCGCCGGACTTGATCAGGTCCTTGGAGCGACCGGCCAGGTGCAGCGCCCCGCCCTCGTCGACGAAGGCCAGGTCGCCGGTGTCGAACCAGCCTTCCGAATCCACGGCGGGTTGGTCGGCGCCCCAGTACTGATGCACCACGCTCTGGCCGCGCACTTTCAGATGGCCGACGGCGTTCGTCTGGTCCGGCAGCGATTGGCCATGCTCATCGGTCAGCAGCAGATCCAGCCCCATCGGCGGGCGGCCCGCGCCCTGGGCCGCCATCGGCTGGTCGGTCGGCGGCGAGATCACTCCGAGCGGAGATAGCTCCGTCATGCCCCAGCTGGTCTGGACCGTCACGCCCAGCCGCGTCTCCATGCGTCGGATCAGGCTATCGGGGCAGGAAGAGCCGCCGATGATGATCCGCCTCAGGCTCGGCGTATCCTCGCCGCTCGCGTCCAGATGATCCAGCAGGCCCAGCCAGACGGTCGGCACGCCCACCGCGATCGTCGCCTGATGGGTGTTGATCAGTCGGGCGAGACTGGCTCCGTCCAGGTCGCGCCCGGGCAGGATCATGTCGGCGCCCGCGGCCGGACAGGCGAAGGGCAAGCCCCACCCATTGGCGTGGAACATCGGGACCGCGATCAGGACGGCGTCATCGGCCGTCACAGCCATGGCGTCCGCCTGAAGGCTGCGGATGGTGTGCAGATAGTTGGAGCGGTGGGTGTAGCCGACGCCCTTCGGCGCCCCCGTGGTGCCGGAGGTGAAGCACAGCCCGGCCAGGGTCCGCTCATCGAACCCTCCCCATTCGACGGGCCGTCCGTGTCGGGCGAGAATGTCCTCCAGCGTCTGGGCGCCCGCCGGGCCCTGGTCGACGTCCAGCAGGATCAGCCGCTCCAGCGAGGGGCAGAGGCCCATCAACCGACCGCCGACGTCCGCCAGCCCGATACCGACCGCCAGCAGCCGGTCGCCCGCCTGGTCCACCATGGCCGCCAGCTGGGCCTCGGTCAGGCGGGGATTGAGGGTGTGGCACGCCATGCCGACGCCCATGGCCGCATACCAGAGCTCGACGTGATCCTGGCTGTTCCAGGCCAGTGTGGCGATGCGGTCACCGGGCTGCAGTCCGAGGTCGATCAGGGCCCCGGACAGGCGGTTGGCCCGCTCGCGCACCTCCGCGTAGCCGACGACGCGGTCGGGGCCGCCCCCCGCGGCGGACACCACCCGAGCCCGCGGACGCCAGCGGGCGCCGTGGTCCAGGAAGCGGTCCACCGTCAGGGCGTAGTCCTGCATCGGACTGAAGGGTGGAACGGTCATCCTCTGGGATCGATCTCGAACGCGAACTGTTCGCCGGGAAAAGGACGGGCGACGGCTCGAGGCCGCCGCCCCAGGGTCTTCCGGGCTAGAAGAGCTTGCTGAGCACCAGTCCGTACTGACGCGGCGGCCCGGCGTAGCGCAGGCCGGAGTTGATCGCCGCGATGTAGGTCTGGTCCGTCAGGTTGGTGGAGAAGGCGGTCAGCCGCCAGTCGCCGTTGGCGTAGGCCAGGCTGGCGTTGACGATGTTCCGGGCTTCCAGCTGGTCGCCCAGGGCCGCGTTGTTGAAGATGGTCGTGTAGGCCTCGCCGATGTGGGCGTAGTCCACGCGCGGCGTCAGGGTCGCGCCGTCGCCGAGCGCGAATTCGTACTGGACCCCGGCGTTAAAGGTGAACTCCGGCGCATAGCTCTGGCGGTTGCCCTCCAGGTTCACGCAGTTGGCCGTCGCCGGCCCGGTCGTGGCGTTGCACAGGCCGGTGCGGCCGATGCGCGGATCGGCGGCGAAGAAGTGGCCGAGCTCCGAGCTGGAGATGGAGGCCGCCATGTCGAACGACAGGGGTCCGAAAACCGCCTGGGCCGAGCCCTCGAGCCCCATTAGAATGGTGTCGCCCTGGACGTTCACGATCGAGGCGATCTGCGGGTACTCGGGGTCGCCGATATTGACCTGGAAGTTCTCGTAGACCGTGTAGTAGGCCCCGACCTGGGTCCGCAGGCGGCCGCCGAACATCGTCGACTTCCAGCCCAGCTCGTAATCGACCAGGTCCTCGGGCTCGAAGCTGCGCGGCGGGACGTACAGGTTGGGCGCGTTCAGCCCGCCCATCTTGTGACCGCTGGCGACGAAGCCGTAGACGAAGTTGTTGTCGTCCAGCTTCCAGTTCAGGGTGACCTTGCCGGTCACCTTCTCGTCCTGGACCTCGGCGTTCTGCAGCAGGACGACGCCGAACTGCGGATAGGTCGTATAGACGTTCTCGTTGCGCGAGGTGGACTCGGCGTAGCGGGCCCCGACCTGAAGCTGCAGGCGGTCGCTGATGTCGTAGGAGACCTGGCCGAACACCGCCGCCGTCTCCTTGGGCGTGTCGCCGAACAGGTAGATGTCGAGCACGTTCTCGGGGAAGCCGATCCGGTATTCGCCGTACGGGAAAGTGGTGTCGGGGAAGGACGCCTTGTCGTGCTGCCAGTAGAGGCCGACCAGCCAGGTCAGGCGCTGCTGGTCGGGCGACAGAAGGTTGAACTCTTGGGACCAGACCTCCTCGTCGAACTTGTCGCGAAAGGTGTTGTTCAGGAATATCGTGCCGTCCAGATCGGTCGCGAACCGGCTGGTGCCGTTCTGGTAGCCGGTGATCGACCGCAACGTCATGCCGTTGTCGAACAGGTAGCTGATGTTCAGCGATGACCGGACGAACTCGTCGTGCGCCAGGTTCGGCCCGTTCAGCGCCAGCTCGAACGGATCGTTGGTCGCCAGCGCCGGATCGGCCGGATAGCCGCCCAGGTTGATGTTGTTGTAGTCGGTCTTGAACAGGACCCGCAGCTGGTCGCTAGGCGTCCACAGCAGGCTGGCGCGCACGCTGTTGGAATCGACCACGCCCGGCTCGCCGGAATAGGGGCCGGTGATGTCGTGGAAGCTGTCCCGCGTCTCGCGGTTGAAGGCCAGTCGCGCCGCCAGGGTTTCGGTCAGGGGCAGGTTGATGGCGCCCTGCATCTTGACCTGTTCGTAGTTGCCGACCTGGCCCGCGATAAAGCCGTGCACGCCGGAGAAGTCGGGATTGCGGGCAGTGATGAAGACCGCGCCGCCCGTCGCGTTGGCGCCGGCGAAGGTCCCTTGCGGCCCGCGCAGCACCTCGACGCTCTGCAGGTCGTAATAAGGCTCGGTCTGGAAATAGCCGGGGAAGGCCGCGACGCCGTCGCGATAGGTGATCACGCCGACGCCTATGGCCGTGGTCGCTTCCGACTTGCCGATGCCGCGTACGTTGAAGAAGTTGCCCTGGCCGAAGTTCTGGACCGTCACCGACGGCGCGGCGAACTGGAGCTGGTCCAGCGAGGTCACGGCCTTGTTGTTCAGGTCATCGCCGGTCAGGACGGTCGCGGCGACCGCAGTCTCCTGAAGGTTGGTCGAGCGACGCTCGGCCGTGACCACCACCTCGCCCAGTTCCTGGGCGCCCTGATCGTCGACTTCCTGCGCCATGGCGGCGCCGGACCAGAGGAGCACGGCAGCGGACACGCCGAGATGAAGCTTGCGGTGCACGGATGGACCTCCCTCGATACCGCGGCGCTCTGCCGGCGCCGTCTTGGTCACCTTCACACCCGCCCCGCTTCGCGTCAATCCTAACTCTACGCTTAGTGAGTGTTGACGCGGCGGTGAACGCAAGGGCAGGTTCGGCGCCGCAACATGATCGTCGAGGAGCGAGTGCGATGGGCATCGACCTGAAGGGCCGCGTCGCGGTCGTCACCGGCGCGGGCGGCGGTCTGGGCCGCAGCCACGCGCTGGCGTTGGCGCGTCACGGCGCCTGCGTAGTTGTCAATGACCTGACCCAGGACGCTGCCCGGGCCGTCGCCGACGAGATCGTCGCGGCGGGCGGACAAGCCGTGGCCGTCGGCTGCAGCGTCACCGACCGCGAGGCCGTCCAGGCGATGATCGACGGCGCCGTGGCGCGCTGGGGCTCGATCGACATCGTGGTCAACAACGCCGGCATCCTGCGCGACAGGACCTTCGCCAACCTCAGCCTCGACGATTTCGAACTGGTGCTGAACGTGCACCTGATGGGCTCGGTGATCGTCACCAAGGCCGGCTGGCCGCACATGCGGGCAAAGGGCTACGGCCGGGTCATCTTCACCACCTCCTCGTCCGGCCTGTACGGCAACTTCGGCCAGTCCAACTACGCTGCGGCCAAGATGGGGCTGGTCGGGCTGATGCAGACCCTGGCGCTTGAGGGTCAGAAGCACGGTATCCACGTCAACTGCCTGGCGCCCAGCGCCGCGACCCAGATGACCGAAGGCCTTTATTCGCCCGAGGACCTGCGCGGCCTGTCCACCGATCTGGTCAGCCCCGGCGTCGTGGCCCTGGCGGACGAGAGCGCGCCGACCCGCACCATCCTCCTGGCCGGATCCGGCGCCTTCGAACAGGCCCACGTCACCATGACCCGGGGCGTCTTCATCGGCGACGCGCCGGACGCCGCCGATCAGGTCGCCCGATCCTGGAACCGCATCGCGGACCGCACGGGCGAGCAGGTCCCCGCCTCCGGCTCCGCCCAATACCAGCACGAAGTCGCCCACCCCGACCGCACGGCCGAGGCGGCCTGAACCCCGCTGGGGCGGGCCCGTACGAAGGACGCAAAATCCGGGAAATCTGGCGGAGACGGAGGGATTCGAACCCTCGGTACCGGTTACCCGGTACGACGATTTAGCAAACCGTTGCCTTCAGCCACTCGGCCACGTCTCCGGCAGGCGCCGTCGATAGCGGAGGCGCTCGCCGGGCGCAATCGGTCAAAAGCAGGGAAGGCGCCGCGTTAACGGCGCATCCACGGGGGGCGTGCATGCTGGCGCGAACTTCCGTGCGGATGCCGATGACCCACGCCGTTCTTACGAGCCGCGCTCCCGCGCGCGGCGTCTCGCCCGAGACGCTTGACGCCCCGAGCCTGCAGGCGTTCGCTGCGGCGGCCGTCGAGGCCGGGGGCTCGGCGCGGCGCGGGCCGTTTCGACCCGAGGTGTGGCTGAACGCGCGCGAGCGGAACACCGCTAGGCTCGCCGCCCACTATTTTCGGGCGATCGACGTGCTTATGGTCATCGCCATCACCCTGCTGTGCGCCTGGGCTTTGACGCCCGAAGGCGTTCTGGCGGCGGAGGTGGGGCAGGTCGCGCCCCTGCTGCTGGGCGCGGGCGTGACGCTGGGTCTCATGCGGTCGACGGGACTGTACGGCTTCCGGCGCGGGACCCGCCCGGCCCTGCATCTGATGGCTGTGGCGGGGATCGTCGGGATCGGCGCGGTCGTGGCGCTGGGGACCGGCTGGCTGTTCCAGGCGCCGCCGACGGCGCTGGCGGGATATGCGATCTGGGCCGGACTGATCCTGGTGACGTTGCATGCGCTGCACATGGGCTGGACCGACCTGGTGGGGCGATGGCGCCGGTCGGGCGCGCTGACGCCGAACGTCGTGGTGGTGGGCGCGACCCGGCACGCGGAACGGCTGATCCGCGAGGCCCTGGACCGGCGGGACCTGAACGTGCTCGGCGTGTTCGACGACCGGCTGGCCCGGTCGCCCGAGAGCGTGCACGGGGTGCCGGTGCTCGGGGATGCGCAGGCGCTGCTGAGCCATCGGATGACGCCCTACGTCGACCGGATCGTCCTCGCCATCGATCCGAAGGCGCAGGCGCGGGTGCGGGACCTGACCGCGCGGCTATCGACCCTGCCCAACGAACTGACGCTGCTGGTCGACCCGCAGGGCGCCGACGAGCGCGGATCGGCGCTGGACGCGCTGGCGCGCGCGCCTCTCGCGCCGCTGGGCGGGGCCGATCCGGACCGGCGGGCGTTCAACAAGCGGCTGCAGGACCTGCTCGTGGGTTCGATCGCGCTGTTCCTGCTGGCCCCGGTGATGGGCCTGATCGCCCTCGCCATCCGGCTGGAGGGACCCGGGCCGATCTTCTTCCGGCAGCGGCGGCATGGCTTCAACCACGAAGAAATCACGGTCTGGAAGTTCCGCTCGATGCGGCCGGAAACCGCGGACGCCACGGCCAGCCGCCAGGTGACGGCCGACGACGACCGGATCACCCGAGTCGGCCGGTTCATCCGTTCGACCAGCCTGGACGAACTGCCTCAACTGCTGAACGTGCTGAAGGGCGAGATGAGCCTGGTGGGCCCTCGGCCCCACGCCATCGGAATGAAGACCGGCGCGGTGGAGAGCGCGCGTCTGGTCGCGGAATACGCCCATCGGCACCGGATCAAGCCGGGCATGACCGGGTGGGCCGCCATCCACGGCTCGCGCGGGCCGCTGCATACGGCCCAGGACGTGCGTCGTCGGGTGCGGCTGGACATCGAATACGTCGAGCGCCAGTCGCTGTGGCTCGACCTGTGGGTCATGGCGCTGACCGTGCCGGTGCTGCTGGGCGATCGCCTGGCGGTGCGCTGATGCGGGGCCGCTGAATGTTCTGGCGCGGCGTCTGGGGCTATCTGCCGGCGAACATCGTCCAGGCGGTGGTCGGCTTCCTGACCATCATGCTGTTCACCCGCCTGCTGACGGCGGAGGACTTCGGCCGTTACGCCCTGGCCTTCGCGGTCATGGGCCTGGCGCATGTGGCGGTGTTCACCTGGATCGAGGCCGCCATGGCGCGGTTCTGGGCTTCGGAAGACCGGGACGGCGGCGTGGCCCATCTGTTCGCCAGCCTGTACCGGACGGCCTTCGTGCTGACGCTCGTGTTCCTGCCGCTGGCGGGGGGCGCGGCCCTGCTGTGGCCGGGCGACTGGGCCTTCAGGATCGCGCTGGCGGCCGGGCTGGCGGGCGTGCCCATCCGATGCTTCGCCAAGCTGGCGCAGGAGCGGCTAAGGGCCGCCGGTGAGGTCGGGCGCGCGGCGACCCTGGACATGGGGATCGCCATCGGCGGCCTGGCCATCGGGGTCGCCTTCGCGTTCGCCGGGCTGGGCGCCGCCGCGCCTTTGCTGGGGCTGGCGATCGCGCCGCTGGCCGCCCTGCCCTTCGTGCTGCCGGGCGAGCTGCGGCTGGCGCGCGGGGGGACGATCGAAAGGGCGCGGCTGAAGGCCTATGCGGTCTATGGCTATCCGATCGCCCTGTCCCTGGCGCTGTCGCTGGTGCTGGCCTCGACCGACCGGGTGTTGCTGGCCGTGTTCCTGGATGAGGCGGCGGTCGGCGCGTATCACGCGGCCTATACGCTGGCGAACCGGACGCTGGACGTGCTGTTCATCTGGCTGGGCGCGGCCGGGGCGCCGGCGATGATCATGGCGCTGGAACACGGCGGTCGGGCCGGGCTCGAGCGGTCGGCGCGGGAGCAGGCGGGCACCTTCATGCTGGTAGGTCTGCCGGCGGCGGTCGGCCTGGCGCTGGTCGCCCGGCCGATGGCGGAGTTCATGATCGGCGAGGACCTGAGGGGGGCCGCGGCGATGATCACGCCGTGGATCGCCCTGTCCGCCCTGTTGTCGGGACTGGGCGCCTACTACTTCGGCCACGCCTTCACCCTGGGCAAGCGGACCCATCTGCTGCTGGTCTGCAACGCCGTGCCGGCGGCGGCGAACGTGGCGTTGAACCTGCTGCTGATCCCACGTTTCGGCCTGCTCGGGGCCGCATGGGCGACGGCGGGAAGCTTTGTCCTCTACCTGGCGACCATCATCGTCCTGGGCCGCAGAGCCCTGCCCCTGCCCGTTCCATGGGACGCGATCGCCCGCTGCAGCCTCGCGGCCGGGGCGATGGCCCTGGTGGTCATCCGCCTGCCCGCCATCGGAGGGTTCGCCGAACTGATGCTGGACGCGATCGTCGGGGCGTTCGCCTATGCCGCCTGCGCCCTGGCGCTGAACGCGGCGGGGGTGCGCGATGTCGCGCGGCGGCTGATCGCCAACCGTTACCGAAAGGCGACCGCATGACCGTTCGCGTCACCGTCAACGCGGGCTGGAAGTCGGCCCGGCCGGCCCTGTCCGTGCTCATCCCCTTCCTGCGGGACAACCCGACCAACCTGTTGGGCCTGCTCGACGAGGAGGCGGCCAGCGTCGCGGGGGCGGTCGAGATCATCCTGCTGGACGACGGCACGGGCGACGCCGAGCTGACGCGGCGACTGACTGGCCAGGTCGAAAGCATGAGCCTGCCGGCCCGCTTGATCACCCTTCCCGCCAACGAGGGCCGGTCGGCGGGGCGCAATCGCCTGGCGGGAGCGGCGCGAGGCGGCAGCCTGCTGTTCCTCGACAGCGACATGCGGCCGGATCATCGCCGCTTCCTATGGACCTGGGCTGACCTGGTCTCGCGCGAGGATCCGGCGGTGGCCTTCGGCGGCTTCTCCCTGATGCAGGCTCCGGACGAGGCGCGGTACTCGGTCCACCGGGCCATGGCCGCCCGCTCGGAGTGTGTGCCCTATACCGAGCGAGCGCGGCAGCCGGAGAAATATGTCTACACCTCCAACCTGCTGGTCCGCCGCGATGTGTTCGACAGCGAAAGCTTCGACAGCGCCTTCACTGGCTGGGGCTGGGAGGACGTGGAGTGGGCGATGCGGGTCTCCCGGCGGTTCCGGGTCGTGCACGTCGACAATCCGGCGACGCACATGGGGCTGGACACCGTCGAGGCGCTGGCGGCCAAGTACGAACAGTCGGCGCCGAACTTCGCGCGTGTGGTCAGCCGACATCCCGATTTCGTCAGCGCCTATCCCAGCTTCAAGGCGGCGCGGGCGCTGAAACGGCTTCCAGCCCTGGACCGGGTGCGGCCGTGGATGAAGCGGGCGGCGCGGGCGACCTGGCTGCCGGTCAAGGCGCGGGCCTTCTCCCTGAGGCTCTATCGCGCGGCCCTCTATGCCGAGGCGGTGTGATGACCGGGGATGTCGCCGTCATTGTGCCGACGCTGAGGCGGCCCGAGAGCCTCGAGCGGGCGCTAAAGTCGCTGTTCGCCCAGCAACGGGTGGGCGACCGGCTGGCCGCCATCGTCGTTGCGGACAATGACCCGCAGGGGTCGGCCCAAGTCGTGGTCGAACGCCTGCGAGCCGAGGCCCCCTTCCCGCTCCTTTACGCCCACGCGCCCCGGCCCGGCGTCGCGACGGCGCGGAATGTCGGGCTCCAGGCCACCGATGCGCCACTAATCGCCTTTCTGGACGATGACGAGGCGGCGTCGCCGCGATGGCTTGCGGCCCTGCTGGACGCACAGGCGAAGCTGGGCGCGGATGTGGTGTTCGGACCGATCCGGGGGCGGGCGCCCGATGGAGCGGCCCGTGACCGGGACTACCTGGAGCGCTTCTTCGGACGCGAGGGACCAGGCACGACCCGACTGATCGACGCGCCATACGGCTGTGGCAACAGCCTGATGCGACGGGCCACCGCCCTGCCCGGTGCGGCGCCGTTCGACGTCTCGACCGACCAGTCTGGCGGCGAGGATGACGTGCTGTTCTCGGGTCTGGCCGCGCGCGGCGGACGGTTCGGCTGGGCCGCCGACGCCTGGGTCGAGGAGTTCGCGCCCGCCCATCGCGCCACCCTGAGCTACACCCTGGCCCGCGCCTTCGCCTATGGCCAGGGGCCGAGCCAAAGCGCCGTGCGAGAGCGCAACTGGCCCGGCGTCGCGCGGTGGATGATCATCGGCGCGGGCCAGACCTTGGTCTGGGGGCTGGCCGCCCTCGCCATGGCTCCGACCTCGCGGCGCGCAGGCCTGCTGGATCGCGCCGCGCGGGGGCTCGGCAAGGTGCTGTGGATGCCCGGGCTGGAGCCGCGTTTTTATGGTGTGCAGGAGCTGCGCAGGCTGAACTCCGCCCGCGTCTAGCCGGCCAGTCGGTTCAGGAACGGCGGCGGCTTGTAGGTCGAGCGGTTGACCACCACGCCGGCGATCGTACCGCCCGCCGCCTCGATCTCGTCGCGCAGGATGACCGGTTCATTGGCGGCCGTGCTGTTTGCGGCGACGACCAGGATGGTCGCGTCCATGAAGGGCGCCAGGGTGATGGCGACGTCGCTGCGCTCGGCGGCAGGCGAATCGACGATCACCGTGTCGGCGTGACGGCGCATGGCGTCCCAATAGCGAGGATCGGCCAGGGGCTCGGCTCTCTGGCCCGCCCGGAGCACCTCGCCCCGGAAGCGGGTGACCCACAGCCGGCCGCCCAGGCAGGGCCGAGCGGTGCTGAGGCGGGAGGCGGGCACGGGACGACCGTCGCGGCCCTGGACCTGGGGCGTGACCACGTAGAAGCTGGAACCGTCGGGCGAGGCCTGGGCCGGAGCGCCCAGCTGGCCGAAGCGGCCGGCATCGCCGGCGATGGCCTCCTGCTGGCCCTGCTGGGCGAGATCGGCGTCGACCAGCCATACGGGACGTCGCGCACGGACGGCCGCGAGGCGGCTGAATTCCCTAGCCAGGGTGGAGACCCCCTCCCCGTTCGCGGCCGAAACGAACTGCACGACGCGACCGCGGTGCGCGGGCGCGGGGCCCAGCGCCGCCCACAGGCCGGCCATCTCAGCTGTCAGATCGACCATCGAATCGCCTGGCGTCCCACACGCCGGCCCCTAGACTAACACCACTTAGGCCGCCTTAGCCGGGGCGACGGCGAGCACCGGCAACTCCAGCGTCCGCCCCGCCGAGGCCGGGGTGACGAAGGCGCGCCGCGAGAAGATGCGCAGCAGGCCGACGCACAGGGCCGTGAAGGCCGCGAACAGGAAGATGATCGCCAGCAGCGGCGCCTTCAGGCTCTTGCCGCGCAGCGGGGGCGAGGCGCGTTCGAACACGGTGACGTTGTCGGCGCCGGCGCGCAGCAGGCCGTTCTCCGCCCGCTGCTGGATCTCGCGCTGCTGAATGTCCCGGACGGAGGCGGTCAGGACCTCGCGGCCCGAAGCCAGGGTGGCGTTCTCCGATTCCAGTCGCGTCATCCGGGCCTGGCGCTCGCGCAGTTGGCCCAGCTGTCGGTCAAGGACGGCCAGGCGCGCGGCGAGCGAATCGCGCTCCGCCTGGGTGGTGATGCGGGTGGTCTCGATCTCCGTCCAGATGGCGTTGGGGCCGGTGCGAACCTCGCGCGCCCCGACCGTGCCGCCCCGCGCGACATTGGCCTCGAGCTCGGCGATGCGGGCGTCGATATCGCGGACGGGTTGGGAGGTCTCGGTATAGCGGGCCAGGAGTTGGGCGCGCTCGTTGCGGGCCTGGAGGATCAGGTCCTGCGCGGCGACGTTGAGATCCTGCTGCAGGACGATCTCGCCGGGTGTGGCCTGGAGCTGTTCGACCAGGGTGCGCAGGCGACGGTCGGTCTGATCCAGTTGGGCCTGCACCAGCATCCGGTCGGTGAAGACGCTCTGGTAGGTGGCAGCGAGCGACGCCTTGGCGGCGGCGAAATCGCCGATGTCGTTGGTGGCCAGAAAGTCGTTGTAAGCCATGTCGGCATCCGCCAGCTCATCCTCGATCAGCCGGCGCTGCTCCCCGATCGCGTCGGTCGAGCGGTCCTGGAACACCTCGCGACGGTAGATCAGGTACTGGTCGATGATGGCGTTCAGCACCCGGGCGGAGAGAGAGGCGTCGCGGCTGTCGTAGCTGAGCTGGATCACCGGGCTGGCGGAGGTGGTGGCGATGGCGAGAGACTGATCGACGATGCGGATGGCCGCCGCCTCCTGGGCCTCCGCCGTGCCGGTGGCGGGTCTGTCGCCCTGGAAGGTCCGCACGCCCAAGGCGCGCACGGCCCTTCGCTTGACCTCGGTGCTGCCGATGATGCCGGCCTCGGTCGTGGCGATCTCGGTCACGGTGGGAGGCTGGGGCTGCTCGGTGGTCGCCTGACCGAGGCGTGGCGGCGGCACATATTCCTGGCCGACCCCGACGGCCAGGCTGGCATGGGCGGTATAGGTCTTCTTGAGGGTCATCACCGCGACGGCGCCGAGGGCGAAGACCAGGAGGAAGACGAGGACCATCAGGCCCAGTTCGCGGAACAGGAGGCCGATCACGTCCATCAGGCCGTAGCGCGGCCGGGCGGTGACATAGGCCGTCGAACGCATGGGCGGGCGCGAATCCTGAGAAAACCGACTGTTCGCGACCTTGGCCCCGCCGCGTTAACCACTGGTTACGCCTGATCGTCCAGCCTTGGTTCATGCAGATGAATCGGCGGTTCATTCTTCTGGCGCTGGGCGGGGCGGGCCTGACGGGCTGCGCGTCGGACGACGGTCGCATGCCCATGCCCGCCTCCTATGCCGGTCGGATCGATCGGGTAGATGGGGGGAGCTTTCCCGATATCCCCTTCGCCGACTGGACCGATGCCGAGCCGGAATACCTGCTCTATCCCGGCGACGAGATCGAGGTGGCGACGCCGACGGCGCCGGAGCTCACGCGCACATTGAAGGTCGGACCGGACGGACGGATCACCCTGCCCCTCATCGGCCAGTTGATGGCGGCGAACCGGACGATCGAAGAACTGCGCGGCGACGCGTCGGCGGCCTATGCGACCCAGCTGGTCCGGCCGCTGGTCGACGTGAGCCTTAAACAGGCCGGGCCGATGAAGGTGTGGGTGGCGGGCGAAGTCCGCACGCCCGGCGTCTACGACATGCCGGGCGACATCGACGCCTATCAGGCCATCGTCATGGCCGGCGATTTCCAGCCGACCGCCAAACCGTCAGAGGTTGCGCTGATCCGGCGCGGGCCCGGCGGGCGGCGAATGATGCGGGTGCTGGACCTCAGGCCGCGTCGCGGCGAGGTCGTGGCCCTGCGGCGCGGCGACGTGCTGTACGTGCCGCGCTCGAACCTGGGCGAGCTGGCCAACTTCTTCACTCAGGTGCGCAACGCCCTGCCGGTCGGCTTCAACTACACGATCAACGGGCAGTATCAGCAGTTCTGAGCCGGTCGATCTTTGAGCGGATCAGGCGGCGAGCGTGACCCGGCCGGTATCGATCCAGCGGCGGGCGGCGCGCTGCGCTTCCGCGATCTCCTCGCGCTCCATCTCGCCCGACATCTCACGGCGGTAGATCCGGGCCTCGATCGAACCCTTCATGGCCGCGAGGTTGAAGATCATATGGGCCGAGACCCGATCCATCGGGCAGCCACCCTGGCCGGTCGAATACATCAGCCCGAGCCGG
Source organism: Pseudomonadota bacterium (assembly GCA_023386645.1). Lineage (GTDB taxonomy): Bacteria > Pseudomonadota > Alphaproteobacteria > Caulobacterales > Caulobacteraceae > Brevundimonas. Next base: position 59,679 of record JAEWJI010000016.1, on the reverse strand, counting down.
AACAGGGCGTCGCCGTCCATGTCCGGGGTCGGCAGCGGCAGCCCCGCCGTTTCCTCGACCGCCTCCAGGGCGGTTTGCGCGACTTCTTGCGCTTCCATCACCAAGCCTCCTCGCAGCCTCCTTTCTGGAGGCGCCATGGGAGACATCAAAGACCGGCGGTTTGAAGTTAAGATTAACAGCGAAAGGGCGATCGGAACTTTTGAGTAAAGCGAATATGAATACTCACTTAGTCATTCAGCCCCTGTAAACCTTCTCAGCGTCCTCGCTGCCCGAACAGCACCTTGCGCGCCGCCTCCGCGTCCTTGCCGCCTGCTCCGAGATCGCGGCGCAGGTCGTCGCCGACCGCCTTGCCCGCTATGACAGCCGGCCGCGCTCCAACGCGCTCAACCCAGGCCTTCAGGTTCGAGAACTCTTCCAGGCTCTGACCCTGGGGGCCCGGCAGTATCCAGGGCCAGGCGGCCATGTCGGCGATGGAGTAATCGCCGGCCAGGAATTCGAGATCCTTCAGGCGGCGGTCCATGACACCGTACAGACGATGGGTCTCGTCGGTATAGCGACGGACGCCGTAGGCGATCTGGCGCTGGTCCTTGATCATGGCGGGAGCGTACTGCCGGAAATGATGGGTCTGGCCGGCCATGGGCCCCAGGCCGCCCACCTGCCAGAAGAGCCACTGGTCCACCTCGGCCTTCCGGCGCGGGTCTTGCGGGTAGAACTTGCCGGACTTGATGCCGAGGTATTGCAGAATGGCGCCGGATTCGAAGATCGAGAGCGGTCGTCCGTCCGGCCCTTCCGGATCGACGATGGCGGGCATGCGGCCGTTGGGGCTGATGGCCTGGAATTCGGGCGAGAACTGCTCGCCAGCGCCGATGTTCACGGGCTTCAGTTCATACGGCAGGCCCATTTCCTCCAGGGCGATGGAGACCTTCCAGCCATTGGGCGTGGGCCAGTACCAGAGCTCGATCGGAGCGGTCATGAGCGATGTCCTCGTGCGGGCCTGCTGATCTGGTGGGCGTCTGCGGACGGGGCAATGCCCGGTGTGAACCTGACTCTCTTGTTCAGGCCGAGTTCATGCGACGGGGGTCACCTTCCCGCATGCTTAACGGCCGCGTCAGCGCGGCGAAGGAGTGTTTAGGATGAACCGCTTCACCAAGGCCGCCATCGTCGCTCTGGCGCTGGGTACGACGGCCGCGCCGCTGGCCGCCGAGGCGCAGTCGCGCCAGGATCGCCGGGAATGGCGCCAAGACCGCCGCGACGACCGTCGTGAGTGGCGCCAGGATCGGCGCGACGACCGCCAGGATTGGCGTCAGGATCGGCGCGAAGATCGTCAGGAATGGCGTCAGGACCGGCGGGACGATCGCCGCGACTTCCGCAGAGATCGCTGGGATCGCAATGACCGCAACTGGTGGCGCGGCCGGCCTGAGTTCCGCGACTATCGTGGCAGCCGCAGCGGCTACTGGTACGCCCCGGGCTATGGCTACTACCGGGTTGAGCCGCGCTACTACGGCTACCGTTGGCAACGGGGCGCATACCTGCCGTCGGCCTACCGCGGCTACTACGTGCGCGACCCGTACTTCTACGGCCTGCAGCCGGCTCCGCGCGGCTATCGATATGTGCATGCCGGCAACGACATCCTGATGATCGCCGTGGCCACCGGCCTGATCGCGAGCGTGCTGTCGGGCGTGTACTAGCCGCGATCCAGTAGATGAAGAGAGCTCCGCAGGTTCCCGACCTGCGGGGCTTTTTCGTTCAGAACGCCGGAATGAAATCGTTCAGGCGCCGTTCATGGACGAATGGGGAATGTCTCTTCAAGCCGCCTTCAGGGCGTGCGGAGAAAACTCGAGAATGAAACGCTCACTCATGATGGCGTCGGCGATCATCGCCTTCGCCGCGCCCGCCCTGGCCCCGGTCGCCACCCTGGCCCAGGATCAGGTCGTGGAGGTTCCGACGCGCGAATCCCGGCGGTCCGAAAGAGGTCCCCGATCGCCGGGCGCCAGCGCGCCGGAGGTCCGGACGCCGCGCACCGAACGGCCGGCAACCGGGCCGCGCACGCAGGCGCCGCAAGCAGACGTCGCTCAACCGGTTCAGCAGGACCGAGGCCAGCGGGGGGACCGCTCTGGTCGCCCAGGCGGCGGGCAAGGTCGCTCCGGTAGCGAAGGATGGAATCGTCCGAACGGCAACGGCGGGTTCAACCCGAACGGCGGCCGCCCCGACTGGAACGGCGGCGGACAGCAGCGTCCCGACCGCAATCCGGGTCAGGACGGACGGGGTCAGGACGGGCGCGGTCAGGACGGGCGCGGTAGAGGCGACAGGCCTGACTGGAGCCGGGACGACAATAACCGAGGCGCCCAGGACAGGGGTCGTTGGAACAGGGGCCAAGATCGCGACGGCCGAGGCGGCGATCGGAACGGCGGTTGGGATCGCGGCCGCGACAACAACGGCGGCTGGAACCGTGATCGCGACAACAACCGTCCGGGCTGGAACCGGGGCGACCGGAACGGCCGCGACTACGGCGACTTCCGCCGGCGCTGGGACCAGCAGCAGTGGCGGCGTGACTGGAACAACCGGCATCGTTCGGACTGGTGGCGATACGATCGCCGCTTCCGCGACTATTCCGGCGTCCGGTTCGGTTTCTATTTCGCGCCGGGCTACGGCTACTACTCGGTGCCGCGCAACTTCTGGGGTCAGCGCTGGTACGAGGGCGACTATCTGCCCTCGATCTTCTGGCGCTATCGCCTGGACGACTACCGCACCTACGGCCTGGGTTATCCGCCTCCGGGCACGCGGTGGGTCTATGTCGACAACTGGATCTATCTGATCGACGACCGCGACGGCTACATCATCGAGGTCATCCGCGACGCCTGGGCCTGGTAGGCTCGCACCAGACGGAGACGGCCCGGAGAGCGATCTCCGGGCCGTTCTTGATTCAACCTCCGAGGCCGAGCTTGGCCTTCAGGATGTCGTTGACGGCGGCCGGGTTGGCCTTGCCACCCGTGGCCTTCATGACCTGGCCGACGAACCAGCCGATGGCCTGGGGTTTCTCCGCGACGGCGGCGGCCTTGTCGGGGTTGGCGGCGATGATCTCGTCCACCGCCTTCTCGATCGCTCCGGTATCGGTGACCTGTTTCAGGCCGCGCGCCTCCACGACTTCGCTCGGAGACCCCTCCCCCGCCCAGACGTGATCGAAGACCTCCTTGGCGATCTTGGAAGAGATGACGCCGTCCTCAATCAGCTTGACCAGCTCTCCGACGTGAGCGGCCGGCAGCGGGTTCTGGTCGAAGTCGAGCCCGGCGGCGGTGAGGCGGGCGGAGACCTCGTTGGTCACCCAATTGGCCACCAGCTTAGCGTCCCGACCCTTGGCGGCGGCCTCGAAGTAGTCGGCCTTGGCCTGTTCCGAGATCAGCACCCCGGCGTCGTACTGAGACAGGCCGTACTGGTTCATGAACCGGCGGCGCTTGTCGTCCGGCAGTTCCGGCAAAGAGGCCGCGATCTCGTCGATCCAGGCCTGCTCCAACTCAAGCGGCAACAGATCGGGATCGGGGAAGTAGCGGTAGTCGTGCGCTTCTTCCTTGGAGCGCATCGACCGCGTCTCGCCCTTGCCGGGATCGAACAAGCGGGTCTCCTGGTCGATCCTGCCGCCGTCCTCCAGGATCTCGACCTGGCGGCGGGCTTCGTACTGGATCGCCTGGGAGATGAAGCGGAACGAGTTGACGTTCTTGATCTCGCAACGCGTGCCGAACGGTTCGCCGGGACGGCGCACCGAGACGTTCACATCGGCCCGCAGATTGCCCTTCTCCATGTCGCCGTCGCAGGCGCCGAGGTAGATCAGGATGGTCCGGATCTTTTTGACGTAGGCGACCGCCTCGTCGGGGCTGCGCAGGTCCGGCTTGGAGACGATCTCCATCAGGGCCGTGCCGGCGCGGTTCAGGTCGACGTAGCTCTCGGTGGGCGACAGGTCGTGGATCAGCTTGCCGGCGTCCTGCTCCAGGTGAAGGCGCTCGATGCCGACCTCGAAGAAGGTCCCGTCTTCGCGCTCGACCTCGACCACGCCCTCGCCGACGATGGGGTGGTACAGCTGGCTGATCTGATAGCCGGTCGGCAGGTCGGGGTAGAAGTAGTTCTTCCGATCGAACTGACTGAAGCGATTGATCTTCGCCTTCAGTCCCAGGCCAGTCCGCACCGCCTGCTCGACGCACCAGCGGTTCAGCGTCGGCAGCATGCCGGGGAAGCCGGCATCCACCAGCGAAACCTGCTCGTTCGGCCCCGCGCCGAAACCGACGGCGGCGCCCGAAAACAGCTTGGCCTTCGACGCCACCTGGGCGTGGATCTCCAGCCCCATGACGAGTTCCCACGGTCCCGTTCGGCCCTGGACGATATAGCGGGGGGTATCTGCGATCTCGCTCATGCTCACCACCACTTCTCGGGCCGCGCGGTGAAGCCGGCCGCCTGTTCCAGCGCGTCAGCGACCTGGAACACCGTCGCCTCGTCCAGCGCCTTGCCGATGACCTGGAGGCCGAGCGGCAGGCCGCTGCTGTCGAGCCCGGCGGGCACGGAGATGCCTGGCAGGCCGGCGAGGTTGGCCGTCACCGTGAAGACGTCGTTCAGGTACATGGTCACCGGGTCGATCTGCTTGTCGCCGATCGCGAAGGCGGCCGAGGGGGTGGACGGAGTCAGGATGGCGTCCACCTTGTCCCAGACGTTGTCGAAGTCCTGAGCGATCCGGCGACGGACCTTCAGCGCCTTGACGTAGTAGGCGTCGTAGAAGCCGGCGGAGAGGACATAGGCCCCGATAGTCAGACGACGCTGGACCTCCTTGCCGAAGCCCTCGGCGCGGGTGGTCTCGTAGAGGTCGGTCAGGTTGGCGGCCTTCTCGGCGCGGTGGCCGAAGCGCATGCCGTCATAGCGGGCCAGGTTCGAGGAAGCCTCGGCCGGGGCGACGATGTAGTAGGTTGGCAGGGCGTATTTCGTGTGCGGCAGGCTGATGTCGACGATCTCGGCGCCGGCGTCGCGCAGCCATTGCACACCGCGATCCCAGAGCGCCTGGATCTCGGCAGGCATGCCGTCGACCACATATTCACGCGGCACGCCGATACGCAGGCCCTTTACGCCCTTGCCCAGGCTAGCCGTCCAGTCCGGTGTCTCGACATCCAGGCTGGTGGAGTCCTTCGGATCGAAGGAGCACATGGAGCGCAGCAGGATGGCGGCGTCCTCGACCGTCTTCGTGATTGGGCCGGCCTGATCCAGGGACGAGGCGAAGGCGACCATGCCGAAGCGGCTGGCTCGGCCGTAGGTGGGCTTGATGCCGACCGTGCCGGTGAAGGCCGCGGGCTGGCGGATCGACCCGCCGGTGTCCGACGCCGTGGCGGCCAGGCACAGGTCGCCGGCGACCGCCGAAGCCGAGCCGCCCGAGCTGCCGCCCGGGGTCAGGTCGGCGTTGGAGGCCTTTGACTTCCAGGGGTTCTTTACCGGACCGAAGGCCGAGGTCTCGTTGGACGAGCCCATGGCGAACTCGTCCATGTTCAGCTTGCCCAGCATCACCGCCCCGTCGCGCCACAGATTGGCGGTGACGGTGGATTCGTATGGGGGGACGAAGCCGCGCAGCATGTTGGAGCCGGCGGTGGTCTGCACGCCGTCGGTGCAGAATAGGTCCTTGATGCCCAGCGGCGCGCCTTCCAGCGCCCCGGCTTCCCCGGCCGCGATCCGGGCGTCGGACGCGCGCGCCATGTCCAGAGCCTTGTCCGCCGTCACCTCGACGTAGGCGTTCAGCGTCGGGTTGGCGGTCTCGATGTTCGACAGGAAGGCGCGGGTGATCTCCTCAGATGAGAAGTCACGGGCCTTGAGGCCGTCGACGGCGGCCTTGAGCGTGAGTTTGGTCAGGTCGGTCATGGCTTACTCGACCACCTTGGGCACCACGAAGAAGCCGTCGGCCGACTTCGGAGCGTTGGACAGGACAGCATCGATCTTACCGCCGTCCGTCACCACGTCGTCGCGCAGGCGCAGAGGCTGGGACACGTTGGAGGTCATCGGCTCGACGCCTTCGATGTCCACCTCGTCCAGCTGCTCGATCCAGGCCAGGATGCCGTTCAGCTCCTGCGCCAGCGGTTCCAGCCGGTCCTCGGGCGTCTTGATGCGGGCGAGATGCGCGACCTTGCGCACCGTCGCGGCGTCGATGGCCATCCGGCCCTCCAGCGTGACGAGATCAAGCGGCGGTGACTAGCGGGCCGACCCCGGAATCACAAGCCGGACGCCTTTGACAGGGGGCCTGGGCGGGCCTACCGCCCCGGCATGCCCGTGCTTGATCTTGCCGACCTCTCCGCCGCCTGCCCTCCAGGCACGGCCTGGTTCGGGCTGGACCTGGGCGAGACGACCATCGGGGTGGCGGCCTCCGACGCCTCGCGGATGATCGCTTCGCCGCTCGAGACCCTGCGCAAGACCAAGTTCACCGACGACGCCAATCGGCTGCTGCGCCTGATGGACGAACGCAATGCGTCCGCGCTGATTATCGGCCTGCCGGTCAACATGGACGGCACCGAGGGCCCTCGAGCCCAGTCCTGTCGCGCCTTTGCGCGCAACCTGGATCGCATCCGCCCGGCGCCCGTCGCCTTCTGGGACGAGCGGCTGTCGACCAGCGCGGTCGAGCGGTTCCTGATCGAGGACCTGGACCTCAGCCGCAAGCGCCGCGCCCAGGTGGTGGATCGTACCGCCGCCGCCTGGATTTTGCAGGGCGCCCTGGATCGGCTGCGCGGCTGATGGAAGGCCTGTTCGCCGGGGTCTTTCCGGTCTTCGTGCTGATCGCCATCGGCTATGGCCTGCGCAAGTCCGACTTCCTGCCCGACGCCGCCTGGCGGCCCATCGAGGTGCTGTCGATCAACCTGCTGTATCCGGGTTTCTTGATCCCGGCGATCTGGCATGCGGACATCGCGGGCGGCCGGGCGGGCGCGGCCGGCGGCGCGGCGGTGACGGCTGTGCTGATCATCGCCGCGATCACCCTGGCGATCCGCCCCCTGCTCAAGCTGGACGGCCCGGCCTTCACCAGCGTGTTCCAGGGCGTGATCCGATGGAACAGCTTCGTCTTCCTGCCGGTGATCCAGGCGGTGTACGGACCGGACGGGCTGGCGCTGGCGGCCGTGGTCATCGCGGCGATGATCCCGGTGACAAACATCCTGTGCGTCGTCGTTCTGGTGCGCTGGGGCGTGAACAGCCACCAGCTGTCGCCGCTGGCGATCACCCGGGCGGTTCTCAGCAATCCCATCCTGCTGGCGTGTCTGGCCGGGCTGGCGCTCAACTTCCTCCGCATGCCGCGCATACCGGGCGTTTCGGAGACGCTGGACTTGCTGGGCGGGGCGGCGCTCCCGCTGGGGCTGATCGTGGCGGGTGCGGGACTGAGCTTCGCGGAGGTGGCGCGCAGGCGCCTGACCATCTCCGCCGTCGCCTTCGTCAAGCTGGTGATCACCCCGCCCCTGATGTGGGGCCTCTGTCGTCTGTTCGGCGGCGACGAGCTGGCTCAGGGAATCGCGCTCCTGTGCGGGGCCGCGCCCGGCGCGGCGGCCAGCTATATCCTGGCGCGGCAGATGGGTGGGGACGCGCCCCTGATGGCCGGGATCGTGGCCCTGACCACGGTCGGAAGCGCCTTGGGCATACCGATCGTGCTCCTTCTCTTCCATCTGGTCTGAACGCCGCCTATAGCCGGGCTTCGATGACCGATCCCGCCGCCGTCACCGAACTGATCGCCGAGCGGCTGCATCCGTTTCCCCGATCGCACTTCCTGGCCGCCCATGATCTGAATCCGGTCACGGCGACGGCTCTGCTGGATCTCGCGGACGCCTTCGTGGACTTCAACCGCCAGTCGGCCAAGGCGCTGGACCTGATGCGCGGCCGCACGGTGGTGAACCTGTTCTTCGAGAACTCCACCCGCACCAGCTCGTCGTTCGAGATCGCCGCCCGGCGGCTGGGCGCGGATGTGGTCAGCATGAGCCCGCGAACCTCCTCGGTGGCCAAGGGCGAGACCCTGATCGACACCGCCGTGACCCTGAACGCCATGCGGCCGGACGTGCTGGTGGTGCGTCACTCCGCCTCCGGGGCGGCCGATCTGCTGTCCCAGAAGGTCGGCTGCGCGGTCGTGAACGCGGGCGACGGACGCCACGAGCATCCGACCCAGGCGCTGCTGGATCTTTTGACGCTGCGCCGCGCGTTCGACGACGTGTCGGGCCTGACGATCGCGATCTGCGGCGACGTGGCCCACAGCCGGGTCGCGCGTTCGAACATCGCCCTGCTGCAGATGATGGGCGCCCGGGTGCGCCTGATCGGCCCTCCGACCCTGCTGCCGGGCGGCGCCGATCGCTGGGGATGCCGGGTCTTCACGGACATGCGCGAGGGTCTGGAGGGATGTGACGTGGTGATGATGCTGCGCCTCCAGCTGGAGCGGATGGAGGGGGCCCTGATCCCTTCGACGCGAGAGTATTTCCGCTTCTGGGGTCTCGACCGCGAAAAGCTGGCCTGGGCGGCGCCCGGCGCGAAAGTCATGCACCCAGGGCCGATGAACCGTGGGGTGGAGATCGACTCCGACGTCGCCGATGATCTGCAGGTCTCCCTAATCCAGGACCAGGTGGAGATGGGCGTGGCGGCGCGGATGGCCGTGCTAGCGGCCATGGGCGAAGGTCGCCGCGAGGCCGAGGCATGAGCGACTGGTCCATCGCGAATGTGCGGCTGATCGATCCGGCCTCGGACTATGACGGCCCGGGCGGCCTGAGGGTCAAGGACGGCGTCATCGCCGAAGTTTGGCGCGGGTCTGGCCACGAGGTGTTCGACTGCGTCGACGGCCAGGGCCTGTGCCTCGCTCCCGGGTTGATCGACATCCGGGTCAAGACCGGCGAGCCCGGCGCGGAGCCCAAGGAGACCTTGAAATCGGCGGCCCAATCGGCGGCGGCGGGCGGGGTCACGACCCTGGTGATTCAGCCGTCGACCGCGCCGACGCTGGACGACCCCGCCATGATCGATTTCATCCAGCGGCGAGGGGCGGCCCTGGAACTGGTCAACGTCCATGTCGCGGGCGCGGCGACCCGGGGGTTGGACGGCGAGCGGATGGCCGAGATCGGCCTTATGCACGAGGCAGGCGCGCTCTATTTCAGCGACGGCGACCGGCCGATGAAGAACAGCCGCACCCTCATGCGGGTGATGCAGTACGCCGCCGGCTTCAACGCCATGATCGCCTGCCGCCCAGCGGATCCCTGGCTGACCGATGGCGCGGTGGCGAGTTCGGGCGAGCTGGCGACGCGGCTGGGCCTGACCTCGGCGCCGGCCATCGCAGAGCGGATGCAATTGGAACGGGACCTGGCCCTGGTCGAGCAGACTGGCGTTCGCTTCCTAATCGACCAGATCTCCACGGCCGAGGCTCTGGAGGTCCTGGCCCGCGCCAGGGCCAAGGGCCTCGAGGTCTTCGCCTCCGCCTCTATCAATCATCTCTGCTTCAACGAGGTCGACGTCGGCGACTATCGGACCTTCTATCGCCTCGACCCGCCCTTGCGGCCCGAGAACGACCGGCGGGCCCTGGTCGAAGCGGTCCGTGACGGGCTGATCGACGCCATAACCTCCGCCCACGCGCCTGAGCCGGCCGAAGACAAACGACGGCCGTTCGCCGAAGCCGCGCCAGGAGCGGTGGGCCTCGAAACCCTGTTGCCGGCCGCGCTGACGCTGCATCACGTTGAGGGGCTTGAGCTTCTGGACGTGATGCGACCGCTGACCGCGGGCCCCGCAGCCGTCCTGGGCCTCCCGGGCGGGCGGCTGGCGGCAGGCGCACCGGCCGACCTGGTGCTGTTCGATCCGGGGGCGCCTCAGAAGATCGACGCCGACAAGCTGCGCTCCAAGTCCAAGAACTCGCCGTTCGACGGACGCCGCCTGCAGGGGAAGGTCGCGGGCGTCTGGGTGGGAGGACGGCAAGTCCATTCCGCCTGATCTTGTCGGCGCGCTTCGCCGGAGCCATCGTGGCGTCTCGTAACCGTGGGAGACGAATCACGTGCAGGATCTCGCCGCAACGGCGCTGATGGCTCTGGGCCTGACTGCCCTCGGCGGCTACCTGCTCGGGTCCGTCCCGTTCGGCGTGATCTTGACCCGGGCAGCCGGCGCCGGGGACCTGCGGACCATCGGCTCGGGCAATATCGGCGCGACAAACGTCCTGCGCACCGGGCGCAAAGACCTGGCGCTGGCGACCCTGCTCCTGGATGCGGGAAAGGGGGCGGTCACCCTGCTCGTCGCGCGGTACCTGAGCGGCAGCGACCTGGTGGCCGCGGTCGCGGGCGGGGCGGCCTTTCTGGGGCACCTCTTCCCGATCTGGCTGAAGTTCCGGGGCGGCAAGGGCGTCGCGACCTTCTTTGGCCTGCTGCTGGCGGCCGCCTGGCCGCTGGGCGTGCTCGCGGGCGCCATCTGGCTGCTCACCGCCTTCCTGACCCGATATTCCTCGCTATCGGCCCTGACCGCCTCGGCCGCCGCTCCTATCATCGCCATGGCTCCGCTGGGTGCACTCGGCCTGCCTGCTGCCGGCCCGATCCAGGCCCTGGCAGCCGTCTCCGCCGTACTGATCTGGATCCGTCACACGGAGAACATCCGCCGACTGGCCAACCGGTCGGAGCCGCGCATCGGCGCCGCCAAGCGCGCCGCATGAGCCTGGACGAGGCGGAGCGTTTCGCCAGACTTCGACTGGCGCGCACGGATCGGGTTGGACCCGTCAGTTTCCAGCAGCTCCTCGCCCGGTTCGGTTCGGCCGGGCGAGCGCTGGACGCCCTGCCCGATCTCGCCCGACGGGCCGGCGGCCAGGCGCTGGCGCCGCCATCCCCCGACACGGTCGAGCGTGAACTGGATGCCGGAACGCGAGGCGGAGCACGACTGCTGGTGCTCGGCGAGGACGCCTATCCAACCCTACTCGCCGCCCTCGATCCCCCGCCGCCCCTTCTTTGGACGTTGGGCGACCCAACGCTTCTGAGGCCCCAGGCGATCGGCGTCGTCGGCGCACGCATCGCCTCCGCCGGCGGACAGCGGATCGCCCGGGGCCTCGCCCAGCAACTCGGAGAAGCTGGGTTCGTGATCGTGTCGGGCCTGGCGCGCGGCATCGACGCGGCGGCGCACGGCGGCGCTCTGAACACGGGAACGGTCGCGGTGCTCGGTGGAGGGGTCGACGACATCTATCCCCCCGACAACGCCGATCTCTACGCCCAGATCGCGGAGCGCGGCTGTGTCGTTTCGGAAAGCCCGATGGGCGCGAGGGCCCAGGCGCGCGATTTCCCCAGGCGCAACCGGATCATCTCGGGGCTTTCGCGGGGCGTGATCGTGGTGGAGGCGGAAATCCGCTCGGGATCGCTGATCACCGCCCGCCTGGCGGGGGAACAGGGTCGTGAGGTGTTCGCCGTCCCGGGCTCGCCGTTGGACCCCAGGGCGCGAGGGCCCAACGAACTGCTACGGCAAGGCGCGGTGTTATGCGAGGGCGTCGAGGACGTGCTGCGGGCGTTTGAAGGCATGCGGACCCTTCGCGAACCTGCCGTCGACGCGTTCGACCTGGCTGTCGAAGAGGAGGTCGATGATGCCTTGCTGGATCGGCTGGCCGCTCTGCTGTCGCCCACGCCCACGCCCCGCGACGAACTCGCCCGCGCGGTCGATCGGCCCGTGAACCAGGTGGCCGCCGCTCTCCTGGAGCTCAGTCTGGCGGGCCGCGCGTCCCTCCTTCCGGGCGGGTTGGTCTCGACCTAGGCAGGCAGTTCGGAGGACGCCGAGCCCTGTCCCGGCCCGACGCGCGAGGCGGCTTCGTCCAGCAAATCGCCGAGCTCGGGGTCGCCGTTCATACGGGCCATTTCAGCGAGTTCGCGAGCCATCGATCCGATGTACTCGAACACCGAGAGTTCATCCGACACCCCTCCGGTTGGACCAGTCACAGCCATGCCCCGTTGCGCTTCTATGTAGGTGACGGGAAAGCCCCGTGCCCTCGGCACGCTTCTCACAACCTAAGGGCCTTTGACAACCTTTACGTGCAACACCGTTCTCTCGCGATTTGACATTGGAGCGGCCGCTCCTCACCTTCCGCGCCCCCAACTCCAGACAGCGTGCGAATGAACCTCGTCATCGTCGAGAGCCCCGCCAAGGCCAAGACCATCAATAAATACCTGGGCTCGGACTATAAGGTTCTCGCCTCCTACGGGCACATCCGAGACCTGCCGTCCAAGGACGGCTCGGTCGCGCCCGACGACGACTTCGCCATGAGCTGGGAGGTCGATCCCAAAGCCACGAAGCGGCTGTCGGAGATCGCGGAAGCCGCCAAGGCGTCGGACCGCGTCATCCTGGCCACCGACCCGGACCGTGAGGGCGAGGCCATCAGCTGGCACGTGCTGGAGGTCCTGAACAAGAAGCGGGCCCTGAAAGACACGCCGGTCGAACGCGTCACCTTCAACGCCATCACCAAATCGGCGGTGCTGGACGCCATGGCCGCGCCCCGTCAGCTCGATATGGAGCTGGTCGAAGCCTATCTAGCCCGCCGCGCCCTGGACTATCTGGTCGGTTTCACCCTTTCGCCTGTGCTGTGGCGCAAGCTGCCGGGTGCGCGTTCGGCTGGACGGGTACAGTCCGTGGCGCTGCGGATCGTCGTGGATCGCGAACTCGAGATCGAGCGGTTCAAAGCCCAGGAATACTGGTCCGTCGAGGCCGACGTGGCGGCGGACAGCCCCCCGTTCACCGCTCGTCTGGTCAAGCACGGAGGCAAGCGAGTCCAGCGACTGGACATCCGCGACGAGGCCACAGCCCAGGCGGCCCGCGCGGCGATCCAGGCCCAGGCGTTGACCATCCGCTCGATCGAGAAGAAGCCGATCAAGCGGTCGCCGGCTCCGCCCTTCATGACCTCGACCTTGCAACAGGAAGCCGCGCGCAAGCTCGGCTTCACCGCCCAGCGGACCATGCAGGCGGCGCAGAAGCTGTACGAGGGCGTGGACGATCAGGGCGGCCTAATCACCTACATGCGGACCGACGGCCTGTTCGTGTCGCCCGAGGGCATCACCCAGGCGCGCGAGGTCATCGCCGACCGGTTCGGCCCCGCCTTCGTTCCGGCCGAGCCTCGCTACTACAAGACCAAGGCCAAGAACGCCCAGGAGGCCCACGAGGCCATCCGTCCGACCAACATCGCCCGCCATCCTGATTCGCTGCGGCTCGAAGGCGACCTGCAGAGGCTCTACGAGCTTATCTGGAAGCGGATGGTGGCCTCCCAGATGGAGTCCGCGCGTCTGGACCGTACGACCGTCGAGATCGAGACGCCCGATGGCCAGACCGGTCTGCGCGCGACCGGCCAGGTCGTGACCTTCGATGGCTTCCTGGCCGTCTATGAGGAGGGCCGGGACGAACGCCAGAAGGGCGCTGAGGAGGATGAGGACGACGCGACCCGCCTGCCCGCTCTGAAGGAGGGCGCGGCCGCCAGGGTCGAGGCCGTTCGCACAGAGCAGCACTTCACCGAGCCGCCGCCCCGCTATTCCGAGGCGACCCTGGTCAAGAAACTGGAAGAGCTCGGCATCGGGCGGCCCTCGACCTACGCCTCGATCCTGACGACCCTGCGCGACCGTGGCTATGTGCGCATGGACAAGAACCGCTTCGTTCCCGAGGACAACGGTCGGCTTGTCACCGCCTTCCTGGAGCAGTTCTTCAGCCAGTGGGTGGAATACGACTTCACCGCCGGCCTTGAGACCCAGCTGGACGAGGTGTCGGCCGGCGACATGGACTGGAAGGCGTTGTTGCGCGCCTTCTGGTCGCAGCTGAAGCCGGCGACCGCCGCAGTCCTGGAACGCCAGGGCGTCATCGACGAACTGGACACGGCCATCGGCCCGTTCCTGTTCCCGGACAAGGGCGACGGGGCGGACCCCCGTCTATGTCCGCTGTGTAAGTCCGGACGGCTGCATCTTAAGGCGAGCTTCAAGATGAAGTCGTCCTTCATCGGCTGCTCCAACTATCCGGAATGCCGCTACACGCGCGGCTTCGGCGGCGAGGCGACGGAAGCCGAGGCGGGTTCGGATCGAGACCTCGGGGTCGACCCCGCGACGGGCCAGCCCGTGGCGCTAAAGATTGGCCGGTTCGGGCCCTATGTGGAGACGTCGGTTCCCGGCGAGGACAAGCCCAAGCGGTCATCCCTGCCGAAGGGGTGGTCAGCGGCGAGCCTGACGCTCGAACAGGCCAGTCGCCTGCTGTCTCTGCCGCGCGAGGTCGGGGCTCATCCCGAGGACGGTAAGATGATCAGCGCGGGTCTCGGCCGCTACGGCCCCTTCATCCTGCACGCCGGAACCTATGCGAATGTCTCGGACATCGACGAGGTGTTCGATATCGGTCTGAACCGCGCGGTGGCCCTGCTGGCCGAGAAGCGTGCGGGCAAGTTCGCCGGACGGGGCGCGGCGGCCGCGCCGCTGAAGGATCTGGGCGCTCACCCGGAGACGGGTGAGCCTGTCCATGTCATGGCCGGCCGTTTCGGACCCTACGTCAAGTCGGGCAAGATCAACGCGACCTTGCCGAAGGGTACGGCCCCAGAAGACATGACCCTGGAAGCGGCCCTGCCGCTCCTGGCCGCCCGCGCGGCGGCCGCTCCGGCCAAGGGCAAGAAGGCGCCAGCCAAGAAGGCGGCTCCGAAGGCCGGGGCCGCGAAGAAGCCTGCCGCCAAGAAGGCCCCAACGAAGAAGGCTCCAGCGAAGAAGGCCGCGAAGTCGGAGTAATCATCACCCCGCTGTCCCATAGGCCGGGGGATGGGCCCGCGCGCTAGATCAGACCAGCCAGAGGCGAGCTGGGATCTGCGTAGAGGCGCTTCTTCATCCGGCCCGCCAGGTAGGCCTCGCGGCCCGCGATGACGGCATGCTTCATCGCGCTGGCCATCAACACCGGGTCGCGCGCCTCCGCGATGGCGGTGTTCATCAGCACCCCGTCGCAGCCCAACTCCATCGCCACGGCTGCGTCCGACGCCGTGCCGACGCCGGCATCGACCAGCACCGGCACCTTGGCCTGCTCGACGATCAGGCGGATGTTGACCGGGTTCTGCACCCCCAGACCCGAGCCGATCGGCGCGCCCAGCGGCATGATGGCGACGGCGCCCGCGTCCTCCAGCTTGCGCGCATAGACCGGATCGTCAGTGCAGTAGACCATCACCTCGAAGCCCTCGGCGACCAGCAGCTTCAGGGACCGGAGCGTCTCCTCCATGTCTGGAAACAGCGTCTTAGGGTCGCTCAGCACCTCGAGCTTGACCAGCGTCCAGCCGCCGGCCTCGCGCGCCAGCCGCAGGGTGCGGATCGCGTCCTCGGCCGTGAAACAGCCGGCCGTATTGGGCAGGTAGGTGTACCGCTTCGGGTCCAGGAAGTCGGTCAGCACCGGCTGGCCCGGGTCCGTCAGGTTCACGCGGCGCACGGCCACTGTGACGATCTCCGCTCCGGAGGCTTCGGCCGCCGCGGCGTTCTGGGCGTAATCCCGGTACTTTCCGGTGCCCACGATCAGGCGGGAAGTGAAGGTTCGGCCCGCGACGGTCCAGGTGTCAGCGCTCTGCTCGGTCATGCGGCATGACCTAGGCGTTCCGACGCCCCGTTTGAACCCGTCACGCGCTCAGCCGCCGCCGACAAACTGGACCACCTCGATGCGATCTCCATCAGCGAGCGCGGTCTGGCCGTGGAGCGACCGGGGCACGATCTCCAGGTTTCGCTCGACTGCGACCTTGCGAGGATCCAGGCCCAACTCGACCACCAGATCGGAAATGGTCCCCGCCGCCACCTCCCGAGCTTCGCCGTTGACTTCGATGCGCATGCCGTTAGGTCAACCTCTCACCCGCGCGGTTTGACCCACGCCACGTGTCCGCTAGAAGGACGCCCCGACTCACGCGGCGTCCGGCGTCTGGAGCGAATGCCCGAAACTCCCGTCATCTATGTGCTGAACGGCCCCAACCTCAACCTGTTGGGGACCCGGGAGCCGGAAATCTATGGGCGGGAGACGCTGGCCGACATCGAAGCGCGCTGCACGGCCGAGGCCGGCGAGGCGTGGATCGTGTTCCGGCAGTCGAACCACGAGGGGGAACTGATCGACTGGGTCCAGGAGGCGAGCCGGGACGCGTCGGCCCTTGTCATCAACCCCGCCGGCTATGGTCACACCTCCGTCGCTCTGCTGGACGCGCTGAAGACGCTGTCGATCCCGGTCGTCGAGTGTCACCTTTCTAACCCGGCGCGGCGCGAGAGCTTCCGCCGCCGATCCTTCGTTTCGGACGCCGCCGACGGCGTCATTTCGGGCTTCGGCCCCCTTTCCTACGACCTCGCCGTCCGGGCCGCGCTGAAGCTGGTTTCGGAACGCGGCTCCACCACCAACCGTTCGCCTCAACAATCGGAGGCTTGAGACATGGCCGACAGCAAAAAGATCCCCAACGCCGGCGAAGCCGACGAAATCAATCCGGAACTGGTCCGCCAGCTGGCCGACATCCTGAACGACACCGATCTGACCGAGATCGAGGTCGAGCGCGGCGATCTGCGCATCAGGGTCGCGCGCGAGATCACGCAGGCCGCGCCGGTCCATTATGCGCCCGCCCCCGCGCCCCAAGCTCCGGCGACCGCCCCCGCCGCCGTTCCAACGGCCGCAGCCTCCATGCCCTCCGATCCGGCGAGCATCGTGGCCAAGTCCGGCGAACAGGTGAAGTCGCCGATGGTCGGCACCGCCTATCTCCAGCCCTCGCCCGAGGCCCCGCCCTTCATCAGCGTCGGGGACAAGGTGAAGAAGGGCCAGACCCTGCTGATCGTCGAGGCCATGAAGACCATGAACCCGATCCAGGCCCCGCGCGACGGCGTGGTGCAGGAGGTTCTGGTGGGTGACGCCCAGCCGGTCGAGTTCGGCGAGCCGCTCGTCGTACTCGAGGCCTGAGACCTGAGATGTTCACCAAGGTCCTGATCGCCAACCGAGGCGAGATCGCGCTTCGCATCCATCGAGCGTGCAAGGAGATGGGCATCTCCACCGTCGCCGTGCACTCGGAAGCCGATCGCGGCGCCATGTGGGTGCGGCTGGCGGACGAGAGCGTCTGCATCGGCCCCGCGCCGGCTGCCAAGTCCTATCTGAACATTCCCTCGATCATCGCGGCGGCCGAGATCACCGGCGCTCAGGCGATCCACCCCGGCTACGGCTTCCTGTCGGAGAACGCGCGCTTCGCGGAGATCGTCGAGGCCCACGGCATGACCTTCATCGGTCCCAAGCCCGAGCACATTCGGGTCATGGGCGACAAGATCACGGCCAAACAGACCGCCAGGGATGCGGGCATCCCCGTGGTGCCGGGCTCAAAGGGCGAGGTGGAAACCGTCGAGGCGGCCATCGAAGCCTCCAAGGCCATCGGCTTCCCGCTGATCGTCAAGGCGGCGGCCGGCGGCGGCGGTCGGGGCATGAAGGTGGCCCTGACGGCCGAGAACCTCGTCGAGGCCGTGCAGACCGCGCAGTCCGAAGCCACCGCCGCCTTCGGCAACGGCGCCGTCTACATGGAGCGCTACCTCCAGAAGCCACGGCACATCGAAATCCAGGTGGTCGCCGACAGCCACGGCAATGTCGTCCACCTGGGCGAGCGCGACTGCTCGTTGCAGCGTCGCCACCAGAAGGTGCTGGAAGAGGCCCCCTCCCCCGCCCTGACGGCCAAGGAGCGGGTCGCGATCGGCGAGACGGTGAACAAGGCCATCGCCGCCATCGGCTATCTGGGCGTCGGCACCATCGAGTTCCTGTGGGAAGATGGCGAGTTCTTCTTCATCGAGATGAACACCCGGCTGCAGGTCGAGCATCCGGTCACCGAAGCCATCACCGGCGTGGACCTAGTGCGCGAGCAGATCCGCATCGCCGCTGGCCTGCCGCTCAGCTTCACCCAGGAAGATATCCACTTCGAGGGCCATGCCATCGAGTGCCGGATTAACGCCGAGAACTCGGAGACCTTCACCCCTTCGCCGGGCACAGTGACGGATTTCCACGCTCCGGGCGGCCTGGGCGTCCGGCTGGATAGCGCCATCTACGCCGGCTATTCGATCCCGCCTTACTACGACAGTCTGATCGGCAAGCTGATCGTCCACGGCCGCGACCGCGAAGAATGCGTCGCACGCCTCAAGCGCAGCCTGAACGAGATGGTCGTGGGCGGCGTCGACACCACCATCCCGCTGTTCCAGCGCCTTTTGGCCGAGCCCGACATCCTGTCGGGCGACTACGACATCCACTGGCTGGAAAACTGGGCCAAGCGCATGAAGGGCGAAGCCTGAGCGGCGACCCGCCTTCGCCCGACGGGGTCTTCGGCCCGGAAGACCTGCTTCGCTGTTACGCCTCGGGCGTCTTCCCCATGGGCGAGGCGCGCGACGATCCACGGGTCTTCCTGATCGAACCTGAGCGGCGGGGGCTCCTTCCGCTCGACGGCTTCCGAATCCCCAGTCGGCTGAGGCGCACCGTCCGGAACGATCGGTTCGAGGTTCGCGTGGATGCGGCTTTCGCCCAGGTTATCGACGCCTGCGCCGCACCCGCCCCAGGCCGCGAGGACACCTGGATCAACGGCCCCATCCAGCGGCTCTACCAGGCGCTCCATGCGCGGCGAGCGGCGCACAGTGTGGAATGTTGGCGAGACGGGATGCTGGTCGGCGGCCTTTATGGGGTTGCCCTGGGCGGCGCCTTCTTCGGCGAGAGCATGTTCAGCCGGGAGAGGGACGCGTCAAAGGTGGCTTTGGTCCATCTGGTCGCCCGCCTGAAGCGGGGAGGCTGGAGCCTGCTGGACGCCCAGTTCCTGACCGACCATCTGGGTCAGTTCGGCGCGGTCGAGACCGCGCAGGCGGACTACCTGATCCAGCTGGAAGCGGCACTGAAGATCACCCCCGACGTCGAGAGCTTCAACCGGCCGCTCAGCGGGGTCGAGGCGTTGGCTTACGCCTTACAGCCCACGATCCAGGCGTCGTAGATCGGGTGCTGTAGTCCGCTGACGCCGGGCGAAGAAGCGAACATCCAGCCCCGGAAGATCTGCCTGGGCTCGCTGGCGCGCACCGCCCCGCGCGGTTGGATCGAGACATCCATGTAGGCGATAGAGTCCTCGACCGGCTCATCCGGCGCGGAGACCTCGCAGGCGCGGGCGGTAAAGATCAGGGTTTTGTTGAAGCGAACGGGCCGGCCGCCGACCGCCACTTCGAACCGCATCGATTCGGCCGTGATCTTGTCGATCGCCTCGACGATGACGACCGGACGACGCTGGCGACGGGTCGGGACAGCGGGCTCTTCCAGCTTGGTCGGAGCTTCCGCCCGTTCTTCCGTCGCGGCCTCCTCCTCGCCCCCCTCGGTCTCCTTAGCCTCGGCGGCGGCGGACTCGGTCAGAGGCTGGGCGGGGGTGACGACCACCGGAGCGGCGGGGGCGGGCTCGCCGGTAGGCGCCGCCTCAGGCACGGGGGGCTGGGCCCTCAGAATATCGCCGATGGGATCGGGCGCGGGCGTGGCTTCCTGGGGCGGCGCGTCCTGAAGCCCCGCGGCGCCGACCGCGCCGGCGCCGATCGCCAGCACGCCCGCACATGCGCCGACCAGCAGGCGGAACCGGCTCATTCCGGCTTCCAGGCCTCATAATCGCCCGTCGCGGCGGGACGACGGCCTTCCGAGGCCAGAGACCCCTGAGGCCGCCAGGCCATCGGGGTGCCCGACAGATTGGGCAGATGCGGCTTTTCCCACGCGCGGCGCGACAAGGGCGCGACGGTGGGCGGCTCATTGAACGTGTAACGCAGCCAGCCATGCCAGTCCGGCGGCACCTTCGAGGCGTCGGCGTAGCCGTTGTAGATCACCCAGCGGCGCCGACGACCGTCATAGCTGATCCGATCTCGGCTCTCGTAGTAGCGGTTGCCGAACTCGTCCGTGCCGATCAGTTCACCCCGGCGACCCACCGTGAAGTGGGTGCCGATGGTCGCGCCGTTCCACCAACCGAAGATCTTGCCGAGCACGTCGAAATCCACTGACAGCGCCGCCCGGGAAGGCGCGGCGACGGCGGCGATCATAGAAACCCGGCCGCCTAGCGTCCAGCCGCTTCGTCCTGGACAAGGCTTCTACATCTTGGGGGTAACCACGCCTCGCCACGCCAGATTTATTGCGCGGAGCCTCAGTGGCGCCTAACGTCCAGCATGGAGGCTGACATGCGCTTCACACCCCGGTTCGACATCCTGGCGTCGCGCCTGCCGCTTGAGCGTCGTGTTCTGGAGCGCCCGACGGCCTTGGCGGAGGTGGTCGTCCCGACCGCATGGACCGACGCCCAGGCCGAGGCGTGGATGGACTGGGCCGATGATTTGCCCAGCGACCTGCCGCGGCTTGAGCTTGGCCCCCTCGTTTCTGGCGAGATATTGGGCGGCGCCATCGAGGGTTGGGCCGGTCGACTGGCGGCCTGGGGGCGGGCGATCGGCCTCCTGACCGGCGAAGAGCAGGCGCGAGTGTTCGCCCGGGAGCTGGCGGCGACGGTGCTGCTGGGCCTCGCGGCGCCGGCAAGGGCGCCAGGCGACGGCGCGCGCGTCCACCCTGTTGTGGACGATCCGGTCGAAACTCCGGCGGCCGCCGTGCTGGACCTGAGCGATCCGACCCATCGGGCGCGGTTGAACGCCATGGCCGACCATATCCGCCGATCCGAACTGGAGCGGCGAAGTGGAGAGCGGCTGAGCGAGGCGTTGTCCGCCGTGCGCGACGCCGTCGACCGTTGCCAAGGCGACCCCCGCGATTGCGCCGACCCGCTGCGCAACCCGGCGCTGGCCCGCGCGGCGATCGCGGCACGTCATGCCGGCGCGAGCGACGCCGACATACTGGAGACGGCGATGGGTTCGGCCGTTCCCCATCCCTCCCCCCACCCATCCACCCCGGCGGTGCCGGTCATCCTGGTCGATCCCGCGTCCGATCAGGCGGCCGCTGCGGCTCGCGCGAGCCTTCGCTGCGACCTGGTCGTCTGTGCCGACCGGGAGAATGCGCAAGCGTGCGCGGACGCGAGGCTGGCGCCCGGAGTTTGTCTGGACCTGTCCGCCGTCGCTCGAATGAGCGCCGACGACGAACATCTGGCGGCCCACCTGGTCGATCTGACGCGACTGTGGACCGTCGCGCTCGAGATCGAGATCGCGTCGGGCTTCAGCGCCACGGGACAGGAGGCTCGGCGCCGATACGCCATCCGCCCGATCCTGTTTGCGCTGGCGGGGGCCGAGGCCTGGCTTCTGCAGGAGGGACGCTCGCTTGAGCAGGCCGCCGCCCGCCTGCGGACGGCGAGCGCGCTCATCGCCGGAACCGCAGCAGCGGCCTCGCACGCGATGGGACAGCGGATAGGGGCTCGCCACATCGCCTCTGAGGCGGCTCAGGCGGCCGCACGGCGGCTGTCCGACGAACTCGGCCCTGCGACCGACGCTTTAGCCACGGCGGCGAAGACCGCGCTGGAGTCGACGCTCGCTCATCCCGAACGCCGCCACGGCCTGATCGATGTGGCGATCAACGCGGACGCGGAAGCGGCCCTGCGGCTTGGCCAGACGCCATTCGCGGCCGTAACCGTCGGGGAAACGGGCGATGGCGAAATCTTCAGACGTCTTCATCCGGCCATCGCCGCCGCGCTAATCGAGGCGGGCGGAGATCTGGATGCGGCCGAAGCCTGGGTGTTCGGGACACGGACCCTCCCGGGGGCGCCCGAACTGGACCCTGCCCGCCTGACGGGGCTCGGCCTGACGGAGGTCGAGCTGGAGGCGGTCGATCGCGCCTGCCGGACCGCCGAAAGTCTGGACAGCGTCTTTTCGGTCAACGTGCTGGGCGCGGGCTTCGTGTCCGATGTCTGGGGCGTCGGCTCCGACCAGGATCGCCTGCTGGACCGCCTGGAACTGTCGGCGGCTGAGATCGAGGCGGCCGAACACCGGATCTTCGGCCACGAAGATCTGACCGGTTGGCCCGACCTGCCCGCCAAACTCGGCCCGTGGCTGGATCAGGCGGCCGTGGAGGCGTCGTTCGCCGGGGCGGTGGCCGAGATGGGCGATGTTCCGATCCCGCAGACGATCATCGTGCCGTGGCGAACCGGGGTGGACGAGGCCTCGGTGCTGATCGCCCAAGCCCTTCGCGAACATCAAGCCATCCGCCTCCGTCGAGAGCCGGCGCCTGGCGGCCGGCTGTTCGAGCTTCCGGAGACGAACGTTCCTGCCGACGCCCAGCACGCCTCGCAGGACCCCGTCGAGACCATCGTCGAGCGGGTGATTGAACGCGACCGCGCCCGGCGGAAGCTGCCGGACCGCCGGAAGGGCTATATCCAGAAGGCCTCGGTCGGCGGGCACAAGGTGTATCTGCACACGGGAGAATACGAGGACGGCGAACTCGGCGAGGTCTTCATCGACATGCACAAGGAGGGCGCCGCCTTCCGGAGCCTGATGAACAATTTCGCCATCGCGATCTCGATCGGGCTGCAGTACGGCGTGCCGCTGGACGAGTTCGTGGACGCCTTCGTCTTCACCCGCTTTGAACCGGCCGGCCGGGTGACGGGCAACGACTCGATCGGCTCGGCGACCTCCATCCTCGACTACATCTTCCGCGAACTGGGGGTCAGCTATCTGGGTCGCGAGGAGCTGGCGAACGCGGGGGCCGACACCCTTGACGCGGACGGGCTGGGCGGCGGCAAGGCCGACGAACTGGTGCCCGCCGCCCGCTTCATTTCCAAGGGGTTCGCCCGAGGGGCCACTCCGGACAACCTGGTCGTCCTGCCATTCGGCAAACGCGACGCCGGACCGCGCGAGGCCTCGATCGCCAACGCCGACGCCTGTCCGGCCTGCGGGGACTTCACCCTCCAGCAGCGCGGCGGCGGCTGGGTGTGCGACAACTGCGGGATCGCGCCATCGATGCAGGGCTGATCTCGCTCAGCAGATCGTAACGCCTTGGCGGTTAAGGGTGATCATGACCTGGCCCGAGCGGCCGGCTGGAGCCTGGAACGTGATGAAGCGCGCCCTGATCGTCCTTTCCCTTCTCGCCATCGCCGCACCGGCGGCGGCGCAAAACGCCAGCCAGATCGCCCGAGTGCGGGGCGGCGTCTCGTGCAGCGGCTGCAACCTTTTTCAGGGCGACTTCTCGGGCCTCGAGGCGCGCGGATTGAACCTGTCGGGATCGCGACTGCGCCAGGCTGACCTGAGTTTGGCGGTGATGAACCGCACGCGTTTCTCCCAAGCGGACCTTCGCGATGTGGAGGCCTATGGGGGCGTTTTCTCCAGCTCCAACTTCACAGGCGCCGACTTGACGAACGCCAGCTTCGTGGGGGCCTACCTGCAGGGCTCGGCTTTCGCGGGAGCCAACCTGACCGGCGCCAACTTCTCAGGGGCGCAGCTGGTCGGGGCCACCGGTCTCAATCAGAGCCAGCTGAACCGCGCCTGCGGCGACGAGGCCACCAGCTTGCCCCGCGGGTTGCGCATTCCGGCCTGCTGAGCGACCTCATCCTTACGACGATTTAAGTAGGGTCCAGCGGGGTTTGACGGCATGACGGTGCTCGTGACCCAGTTGAACGCCCTCCTCCGTTCCACTCTCGCCGCCGGCGCAGCCCTTGGCGTGTTCGCCGTCGCATCGGCCGCCAGCGCCGCGACGCAGCTTATGTGGCAGGACCGCGACGTGGCCCGGATGGTGTCGTTGGGCGGCTCGTGCGCGCGTTGCGAACTGTCGGGGCGGAACCTGTCCGGAGCGACCTTCACCGGCGCCGATTTCCCCAACGCCACCCTCGTCGGTGCCAACCTACGCGGCGCGGCGCTGGTGGGCTCCAACTTCTCGAACAGCGACTTCACCCGCACCGACATGCGTGGCGTGGAGATCAACGGCGCGAACTTCGTGGGCGCCAACTTCACCGACGCCAATCTGAGCGGCGCGGAAGCGATGGGCGCCGCCTTCAGCCGGGCCGTGCTCGCCAATACCAACCTGTCCTCGGCCGAGATGCTGGGCGTCAATATGAACGGCGCCTACGCCCGCAATGCCAACTTCAGCGGCAGCGAACTGATGGGCGCCACCCTGGCGAACATGGACGCGCGCGGGGCGAGTTTCGTGGGCGCGGAGATGGCTGCGGCCAACCTGCGCAATGGCGACTTCACCGGCGCCTCGTTCCGCGAGGCGGAACTGAACGGCGCTTCGCTGGCCGGCGCCCAGCTGAGCCGCGCCGATTTCACCGGGGCCGTGCTCGCCCGGACAGACATCCGTGGGGCCGATCTGTCGCGCGCACGCGGACTAACCCAGGAGCAGGTCTCGCAGGCCTGCGCCGACGGCGGCACCCGCCTGCCGGGTCGGCTGACGGGCCGTGCCTGCGGAGGCCGAATGGTCACGATCCGAGGCGTTCCGCCAGCCCCGCCCGCGCCGCCGGCTCCGCCTGTGCCGCGCGTCAGGCACTTCGTCATGGCCGACGCCGACTGACACAAGGGGGGGCGGCCCGCACCCCCAACTCCAGCTTCAGACCTTGATCGGCAGGCTCGTGCGGATGTGCACGTCCTTCAGCTGACGCTCGGCCGCCTCGGTGGGCGCGTTCATCAGCAGATCCTCGCCCTGCTGGTTCAGCGGGAAGGCGATAACCTCGCGAATGGCCTGTTCGCCGGCCAGCAGCATGACGATCCGGTCGATGCCAGGCGCCAGACCACCGTGCGGCGGCGCGCCGTAGCGGAAGGCGTTCAGCATGCCGCCGAACTGCTCTTCGACCACCGAGGCGTCGTAGCCGGCGATCTGGAAGGCCTTGAGCATGATCTCGGCCTTGTGGTTCCGGATCGCGCCCGAGCACAGCTCATAGCCGTTGCAGACGATGTCGTACTGATAGGCGCGGATAGTCAGCGGGTCCTGAGTCTCCAGCGCTTCGAGCCCGCCCTGGGGCATGGAGAAGGGGTTGTGGGAGAAGTCGACCTTCTTCTCTTCCTCCGACCATTCGAACATCGGGAAGTCGACGATCCAGCAGAACTTGAACTGGTTCTCGTCGATCAGCTTCAATTCGGTCCCGACGCGGGTGCGGGCCAGGCCCGCGAACTTGGCGAAGACAGACGGCTGGCCGGCGGCGAAGAAGGCGGCGTCGCCCTTGCCGAGACCGAGCGAGGCCATCAGGGCCTCCGTCGGCTCCTGGCCGAGGTTCTTGGCGATCGGCCCGCCCCAGGCGCCCTGGTCGTCGGACCAGAAGATATAGCCCAGGCCCGGCTGGCCCTCGCCCTGGGCCCAGGAGTTCATCCGGTCGCAGAAGGCGCGGCTGCCGCCGGTCGGGGCCGGGATGGCCCAGACCGCGTTCTTAGCGTCCGCCGCGAGGATCTTGTTGAACAGGCCGAAACCGCCGTCGCGGAAGTGATCGGAGACATCCCGCATCTTGATCGGGTTGCGGGTGTCCGGCTTGTCGGTGCCGTACCAGGCCATCGACTGCTCGTAGGTCAGCCGCTCGAAACCGGAGTGCTCCAGCGTCTGACCGAAATCGTTGGTGAAGGTGTGCGTCTGGTCGATCGGCGACACCGGCTTGCCCTCGGCGAACTCCTCGAACACCCCGTGCATGACCGGTTCGATCGCTGCGAAAACATCCTCTTGCGTGACAAAGCTCATTTCGACGTCGAGCTGGTAGAACTCCAGCGACCGGTCGGCGCGCAGGTCCTCGTCACGGAAGCAGGGCGCGATCTGGAAATAGCGGTCGAAGCCCGAGACCATCAGCAATTGCTTGAACTGCTGCGGCGCCTGCGGGAGCGCGTAGAACTTGCCCGGGTGCAGACGCGACGGCACCAGGAAGTCGCGCGCGCCCTCCGGCGAGGAGGCGGTCAGGATCGGGGTTTGATATTCAAGGAAGCCCTGGTCGACCATGCGGCGGCGGATCGACGAGATCACTTTCGAGCGCAGGACGATGTTCTTGTGCAGGGTCTCGCGACGCAGATCCAGGTAGCGGTGCTTGAGGCGCAGCTCCTCGGGGTATTCCGGCTCACCGAAGACCGGCAGCGGCAGTTCGGCGGCTTCCGACAGGACCTCGACGCCCTGCACCCGAACCTCGACCTCGCCGGTCGGCAGGTTGGGGTTCACCACCGAGGCGTCGCGAGCGATGACTTCGCCGTCGACCCGGATCACGCTCTCGGCCCGCAGGCGTTCAACCACATCGAAGCCTGGCGTCTCCGGGTGCAGGACCAGTTGGCTCAGGCCGTAGTGGTCGCGCAGATCGATGAACAACAGGCCGCCGTGGTCGCGCTTGCGATGCACCCAGCCGGACAGGCGCACGGCCGCGCCGGCGTCGGAGGCGCGCAGCGCGCCGCAGGTGTGTGAGCGATAGGCGTGCATGTCGGATCGTCTGAAACGGCTGCGAAACAGCGCAAAAAGGGAGGGGCGTAGGGCGCACCATCACCTCGGAAAGTCAAGGTGGCGCAACTGTCCACTCGCATCCACAGGCCGGGTGGCTTTTCCACCGCGTGCAGAGGAACCGGTCAGAGTTTCATCGGTCCAACTGCTACCATGGCCGCGATGACGCTCATCCCCTCCCCGGCTCGACAGATGCGGCTGCCGCTGCGCGCCGAGGCCGTCGCTGAGCGCCTGGTGGTATCGGGATGCAACGAGAACGCCGTGCGTACCCTCTCTACCTGGCCCACCGGCGTAGAGCGCGTACTGGCGCTGGCTGGCCCCACCGGTTGCGGCAAAAGCCTGATCGGCCGGGTGTGGGCCGAGCGCCTGGGCGCCTACGCTCTAGACGGCGCCGAGGCCGCCTTGATCGATCCGCTCGAGCTGGAAGGCCGCCCCATCCTGCTGGACGAGGCCCAGGACGCTGACGACGAGACCCTGTTTCACCTGATCAATCTCGCCCAGTCGGGCGGCGGGGCTCTCCTGCTGGTTTCGCGCAACGCCCCGCGGGAATGGAAGGTGGACCTTCGGGATCTACGCTCCCGGCTGGACGGTTTGAGGCTGATCACCGTGGGGCCGCCCGACGACCAGGTTCTCGCCGCCATCCTGCGGGCGCGCTTCGCCGAGCGCAGTATCGCGCCTGCCGGGGAGGTGATCGAATACCTTCTGCGCCGCATCGATCGCTCGCCCGCCGCCGCCGTGGCTGTGGTGGATCAGCTCGACGCCGAGCACCGGCCGGTCACCCGGGCCCTGGCGCGCCAGGTGCTGGATCGAACACCCGCGGCCTGACGCCGCCGAACGGTTGCTCGTCGCAGTCCGGCGCCGCACAAGGCGGCATGTCCGACGCCCGCATCGCCGACTCCAGGACCGGAGACGAACTGCCGTCGTCGCGCGCGCCCCAGCTGTCGCTCGACCAGGAGCTGATGGCCTCGCCGGCGCGGTTCTTCAACCGCGAGACCTCGTGGCTGGCCTTCAACGCCCGGGTTCTGGAGGAGGCGGCCAATCCGGAGCATCCGCTGCTGGAGCGGCTACGGTTTCTGTCGATCTCGGCGAACAATCTCGACGAGTTCTTCATGACACGGGTGGCCGGTCTGAAGGGACAGGTGCGCGAGCGGCTGAGGGTCAAGTCCGCCGATGGCCTGACGCCGGCCGAACAGCTGGATAAGATCAACGTCGCCGCCGGAGCCCTGATGGCCGAGCAGCAGGCCCGCTGGCGGGAGCTGCGCCGCGCCCTCGCTGGAGCGGGGCTCGAGGTCGTCGATGCCTCCAGGATCACCAGGACCGAGCGGGAGCGGCTGGAGCCTGAGTTTCTCAGCCATCTGTTCGCGGTCCTGACGCCGCTCGCGATCGATCCGGCGCACCCTTTCCCCTTCCTGCCCAACCTCGGCTTCTCGCTGGCGCTGAAGCTGAAGCGCCGGGGGGACGGGCGGACCTTCCACGCCCTGGTGCCGGTGCCGACCCAGGTGAAGCGATTCTGGGAGTTGGCGGTGGACGGCCGCTCGGCCAAGGGCCGCCGCCGGTTCGTGACCCTGGAAACCGTTCTCCAGCTGTTCATCGAGCACCTCTTCCCCGGCTGCGAGGTGCTGGAGAAGGGCGTGCTGCGCCTCATCCGCGATTCGGACATCGAGATCGAGGAAGAGGCCGAGGACCTGGTGCTGGAATTCGAGGAGGCGCTCAAGCAGCGCCGACTCGGGTCGGTCGTGCGCATCAAGATCGAGGCCTCGATGCCCGCCAGCTTGCGGGACTTCATCATCCAGGAACTGGACGCCCAGCCGCAGGATGTCGTGCTGGTCGACGGCATGCTGGGACTGGCGCAGCTGTCCGAACTGATCCCCGGCGGCCATCCAGACCTGAAGTTCAAGGGCTATGAGCCTCGCTATCCAGAACGGGTGCGTGACCACAATGGCGACATCTTCGCCGCCATTCGCGAGAAGGACCTGCTGATCCACCATCCGTTCGAGAGCTTCGACGTGGTGGTGCAGTTCCTGCGCCAGGCCGCGCGCGACCCGAACGTGCTCGCGATCAAGCAGACCCTCTACCGCACGTCCAAGGACAGTCCCATCGTCGCGGCCCTGATCGAGGCGGCCGAGAACGGCAAGAACGTCACGGCCTTGATCGAGTTGAAAGCCCGTTTCGACGAGGAGGCCAACCTGCGCTGGGCGCGAGCCATGGAGCGGGCTGGCGTGCACGTCGTCTTCGGCTTCGTTGAGTACAAGACCCACGCCAAGCTCAGCGTCGTCGTCCGCCGCGAAGGCGAGGCGATGCGCACCTACTGCCACTTCGGCACCGGCAACTATCACCCGGTGACGGCGCGGGTTTACACCGACCTGTCGCTTTTCAGCTGCGATCCAGCCCTGGCCCGGGATGCCGGACGGGTGTTCAACTACATCACCGGCTACGCCGCACCGGACGAACTGGAGGCGCTGGTCGTCTCGCCGCTCAACATGAAGACGACCCTGGTGGAGGCGATCGGCAAGGAAATGTCGGCGGCGGCCCAGGGCAAGCCGGCGGCGATCTGGGCCAAGATGAACGCACTGGTCGACCCGGAGATCATCGACGCCCTCTATCGCGCCAGCCAGTGGGGGGTGCGGATCGAACTGATCGTCCGGGGCATCTGCTGCTTGAGACCGGGCGTGCCGGGACTGAGCGAGAACATCCGCGTCAAATCAATCGTCGGCCGCTTCCTGGAGCACAGCCGGATCATCGCCTTCGCCAACGGCCATGACCTGCCGAGCGACAAGGCCCGGCTGTTCATCAGTTCCGCCGACTGGATGCCCCGAAACCTGGACCGGCGGGTGGAGGTGATGACTCCGATCCACAACGCCACGGTTCACGATCAGGTCCTGGACCAGATCATGGTCGCCAATCTGAAGGACGACGTGCAGAGCTGGAGCCTGAACCACGCCGGCGAGTACCGCCGCACGGCCCCGCCCCCAGGCGAGCGGGGCTTCTCGGCCCACAAATACTTCATGACTAACCCCAGCCTGTCGGGACGCGGCCGCAAGGTCACCACCCTGCCCGCCCGGCTGCGCTACGAACGGCCCAAGCGCTGATGCCCGCCACGGAACCCGCCGCCCAGGACGCGGCGGTCATCGACATCGGCTCGAACTCGGTCCGGCTGGTTCTCTACCGGCTGGAGGGCCGCGCCGTCTGGACCATCTATAACGAGAAGGTTCTCGCGGGCCTGGGGCGCGACCTGCCCGCGACGGGCCGCCTGTCGCCCACCGGCGCCGAGATGGCCATGACCGCCCTGAAGCGGTTCGCCGCGGTGATCGAGGGCGTCCGGCCCCAGCGAGTTCTGACCGCCGCCACCGCCGCGGTGCGCGAGGCCGTCGACGGGTCAGAGTTCCGCGAACGGGTCACGGCCCAGACCGGTTTGCAGATCCGGGTGCTCTCCGGCGAAGAAGAGGCCCGTTACGCCGCCCTCGGCGCCCTTGCCGGCGCGCCGCAGGCGAACGGCGTGGTCGGCGACCTGGGTGGGGCAAGCCTCGAACTAACGCGGGTGACGCGGGGCGAGGTGTCCGGCGGCGTCACCCTGCCGCTCGGGCCCTTCGTGCTGAGTTCGGCGAACGGATTCCAGCCCGCCGCCCTGCGGCGGACCATCGCCACACGCCTGAAGCCGGTGGCCTCGGACTATGCGGCCCAGACCCTTTACGCGGTCGGAGGCGCATGGCGCAGCCTGGCCCAGGTTCACATGGCCCTGACCGATTACCCGCTCCGAATCGTGCACCAGTACGAGATGAGCGCAGCCGACGCCCTTTCGGTGTCCCGCTTAGTGGCGCGCCAGTCAAAGGCTTCGCTTGAACAGATCCCCGGCCTCAGTCGAAAGCGGGCCGAGACCCTGCCTCACGCCGCCCTCGTGCTCGAAGGCCTGATCGAGCGCCTTGGGCTTGAGCGCGTGGAGTTCTCCGCCTGGGGCGTACGCGAGGGGGTGTTGTTCGAGACGGTCGACCCGGAAGTCACCGACGCCGATCCCCTTCTGGCCGGCTGCACGGCGCTCGGTGCACGCCAGGGGATCTCGCCCGGCCTGGCCGGAGCGCTTCATGGCTGGATCACCGGCCTCACTCAGGAGATGCCGGAGGCGTTTGGACCCAAGCGCGATGACCTGCTGGCCCAGGCCGCCTGTCGGCTGGCCGACCTGGGCGCCCGGCTGCATCCAGACCATCGGGTCGATCTGGTGTTCGAACAGGTCCTGCGCGCGCCGATCCCGGGGCAGTCGCATGCCGAGCGGGCTTTTCTCGCGACCACGCTGAACGCGCGCTACGGCGGCGCCTCCGCCACGCCCCAGCCCAATGTCATCGACCGCCTGCTGCCAGAGCCGGCGCGGACGCGGGCGCGCGCGCTGGGACTGGCCATACGCCTCGCCAGCGATCTGTCCGGCCGATCGCCCCAGTTGCTCGCCAACGCCACCGCTTCGGTCAGAAACGGCGTTCTGCTTCTGCAGGCGTCTCAGGGCTATCACGACCTGCTTTTGGGCGAGCAGGCCCGGCGGCGGGCGAAGGCCCTGGCCGAGGCGATGCGACTGAAGGTCGAGATTGGCTCGGTTTCGGCCGCGGGCGGCTAGCCCTCGATCTCGACCACCTCGACGCGGGGGCCGCTGAGGACCAGGGCGATCTCGCCGCGCTTGAGCTTCAGCGCGTCCTCGCCGAACAGCTGACGCCGCCAACCGCGCATGGCTTCGACGTCGGCGTTGTCGTCGAGCGCGATCTTTTCCAGGTCCGCGACGGTGGCGATCAGTTTGGACGCCACGCCCGCGTTGTCGCTCTTGGCCTTGAGCAGCACCTTGAGCAGCTCCACGACCGAGGGCGGGGCCGGCTGGTTGTGCTGGGGACGGTCCAGCTTGGGCGCGTGCTTCTCGGGGTCGGCCAGGACCCGTTTGAGCTCCTCGATCAGCTCGGCGCCCAGGCGCGACCCGCCAAAGCCCTTCGGCACCGAGCGCAGGCGGTTGAAGGCCTCGACGTCGGTGGGCGCCTGGGTCGCGATCTCGTCGATCGCCTCGTCCTTCAGGATGCGGCCGCGCGGCTGATCGCGTTCCTGGGCCGCGCGCTCGCGCCAGACGGCGGTCGCCACGAAGCCGGCGAGGTATTTGGCCGAATATTTCTTGGGCTTCAGCCGCTTCCAGGCGTTTTCCGGCGTGGTGTCGTAGAGGGCCGGATCGACCAGGTCCTCCATCTCCGATGTCACCCAGTCCAGCCGTCCCGCCTTCTGGAGGCGCTCGCGCAGCTTTGGATAGAGCGCGGCCAGATGGGTCACGTCTCCCAGGGCATAGGTCAACTGGGCGTCCGACAACGGCCTGCGAGCCCAGTCGGTGAAGCGGCTGCCTTTGTCCAGATCGATGCGCAGCATCTGACGGACCAGCGAATCATAGCTGACCTGGTCTCCGAACCCGGCCGCCATGGCGGCCACCTGGGTGTCGAACATGGGCTTGGGCATGACGCCCAGCTTGACGAAGATCTCGGTGTCTTGCCGCGCCGCGTGGAACACCTTGGTGATCGCTGGGTCGCGCAGCAAATCCAGGAAGGGCGTCAGGTCGAGGCCTTCCGCCAGGGGATCGATGATGCCCGAGTCCGTGGCCGACGCGGCCTGGATCAGGCACAGCTTCGGCCAATAGGTCGTCTCCCGCATGAACTCGGTGTCCACGGCTATGAACGGCGCCTTGGCCAGGCGGGCGCAGAAGTCGGCGAGCTCAGCGCCCGTGGTGATCGGCGTCATTCCGGTGCTATAGCGCGGCCTGCCCGCCGTGTGGCAAGAGCCACCCCGCCGATTCCTCAACGATTTAGGCCCGTGACCGATGAGCGACAGCCCTCCGCCGCTTGAAAATGGCCTGACCTATGCCGACGCCGGGGTCGATATCGACGCCGGAGAAATGCTGGTCGACGCCATCAAGCCGCTCGCCAAATCCACACGCCGGCCAGGGGCCGAGGCGTCCCTGGGCGGCTTCGGGGCCCTGTTCGACCTGAAGGCGGCCGGCTTCGAGGACCCGCTGATCGTCGCCACCACGGACGGCGTCGGCACCAAGCTGAAGATCGCGATCGAAACCGGTCGGCACGACGGGGTCGGCGTCGATCTCGTCGCCATGTGCGTCAACGACCTGCTGGCCCAGGGCGCCGAGCCGCTCCTGTTCCTCGACTACTATGCGACCGGTCGTTTGCAGGTCGACGCGGCCAAACGGGTGGTCGCGGGCATCGCGGAAGGGTGTCGCCAGGCCGGCTGCGCGCTCGCGGGCGGTGAGACGGCAGAGATGCCCGGCATGTATTCCGATGGCGATTACGACCTGGCTGGCTTCGCGCTGGGCGCCGTCGAGCGGGGCCATGCCCTGCCCTGGCTGGATCGCCAGCAGGCCGGGGACGTGATCATCGGCCTGGCGTCTTCCGGTCCGCACTCGAACGGCTATTCGCTGATCCGCAAGGTGGTCGAACGGTCCGGGCTCGGCTGGGGCGACGATGCGCCCTTTGCACGCGACCGCTCCCTGGCCCAGGCGCTGATGGAGCCGACGCGAATCTACGTGAAGGCGGTCCTGCCCCTGATGAAGGCCGGGTTGGTCAACGGGGCCGCCCATATCACCGGCGGCGGCCTGATCGAGAACCCGCCCCGATGCATCGCCGAGGGCCTCTACGCGAAGTTCGACTGGGACGCCCTGCCCCTGCCCCACGTCTTCCAGTGGCTGGCCGAGGCCGGCGGGATCACCGATCAGGAGATGCGGCGCACCTTCAACTGCGGCGTCGGCTTCATCCTGGTCGTCGCCCCGGAGAACGCCGAGACGGTGCTGGAACGACTGCTGGATGCTGGAGAAGCCGCCTTCGTGTGCGGGCAGCTGAGCGCATGAAAGCGCGGGTCGGCGTCCTCATCTCCGGGGCCGGCTCGAACATGGCGGCCCTTGTCGATGCGGGGCGGGCGCCCGAAGCAGCCTTTGAAGTGGTCTGCGTGATTTCAAACGACCCACAGGCCGGGGGGCTGGGCGTTGCCCAGACCAAGGGCGTGCCGGTCGGGGTGCTCGATCATCGCCCCTACGCCGCCGACCGCGAATCGCATGAACGCGCGATCCAGACGGCGCTTGAGGCCTATGGGGTCGAGGTGGTCGCCTTGGCCGGCTACATGCGGCTGCTCACGCCCTGGCTGATCGAACGCTGGCGCGGGCGGTTGCTGAACATCCATCCCAGCCTGTTGCCACTGTACCCCGGGCTCAAGACCCACGCTCGAGCGCTAGAGGCCGGCGACACGGAGGCTGGCTGCACCGTGCACCTGGTGACCGAGGACGTGGACGCCGGGCCCGTGCTGGCGCAGGCCCGCGTGCCGATCCTGCCGGACGATACGGAGTCATCCCTGGCCCAGCGGGTGCTGGCCGAGGAGCACCGACTTTATCCCTCCGCACTCTCAGCCTTCTGTACGAACAGAAACGGCGCCAGCCGAAGCTGACGCCGTCATTCCGTAGGCCGTTGCGCTCGCTTAGCGCGGACGACGCGGGGTGGTGGCCGCGCCGGCGACGGCGCCGACAGCCGCGCCCGCCACGGTGGCGCCCGTGTTGCCGCCAATCACCTGGCCAGCGACCGCGCCGCCCAGCGCGCCGGTCGCCGCGCGCTGTTCCATGGTGGTGCCGCAGGCCGACAACAAGATCAGGGCGCCGCCGAGGGGAGCCAATTTCAGGATCGTTTTCATCGCATCATCTCCGGGGGGAAGGTGAGGCGAAAACGTAAACGGCCCAGGTCCGGTTCCGGACATGGGCCGTCTTGTTAGCCTGTGCTCAGGTCGCGGACGCCCGCGATCTGGCTGACCGGTCCTATCAACCGACGATCTGGTCGTCCGTGAAGAACTGCTCGATCTCGATCTTGGCGTTCTCGAGCGAGTCCGAGCCGTGGACCGAGTTCTCGCCGATCGACAGGGCGAACTGCTTGCGGATCGTGCCTTCGGCGGCCTGTTCCGGATTGGTGGCGCCCATGACTTCGCGGTAGCGGGCGACGGCGTTGTCGCCTTCCAGCACCTGGACCACGACCGGCTCGGCCGTCATCTGCTGGACCAGTTCGCCGTAGAAGGGACGCTCGGCGTGCACGGCGTAGAACTTCTGCGCCTGCTCGGTGGTCAGCTTGACCCGACGCTGAGCCACAATGCGCAGGCCCGCGCCCTCAATGACCGCGTTGATCGCACCGGTCAGGTTGCGGCGGGTCGCGTCGGGCTTGATGATCGAAAAGGTGCGTTCGGCCATGGGGTCGTCTTCTTGGTTTGGGAGATTGAGGGTGGGGGCTTATAGCGACGCCCCTCCCCCACGCCAACCCGCCGACCGAACAGCCTGATGCTCCAGATCACCAACCTGACGTTCAACGCCTGGGGCCGCCAATTCCTGGACGACGCCTCGGTCAGCCTGCCGCCGGGAGCGAAGGTCGGACTTGTGGGCCGCAACGGCATCGGCAAGTCGACCCTTTTCAAGATCATCCTGGGCGAACTTGCCGGCAACGGCGACGAAGTCTCCCTGCCCAAGACGGCGCGCATTGGATCCGTCGACCAGGAACACCCGGCCACGCCCGTGAGCGTCATCGAGACCATTCTGGAGGCGGACGTCGAGCGCCACGACCTTCTGACCCGCCTCGAAACCGCAGAGCCGGAGGAGATGGGGGAGATCTGGGCCCGCCTGATCGAGATAGACGCGGACGGCGCGCCGTCGCGCGCGGCCGAGATCCTGGCCGGGCTGGGCTTCGATCATGAGAACCAGCAGCGGCCGATGTCGGAGTTCTCCGGCGGCTGGCGGATGCGCGTGGCCCTGGCGGCCGCCCTGTTCGCCCAGCCGGCCATGCTGTTGCTGGACGAACCGACCAACTACCTCGACCTGGAAGGCGCCCTGTGGCTCGAGGCGCGACTGAAGAAATATCCCGCGACCGCCCTGATCATCAGCCACGATCGGGAGATGCTGAACGAGGTCTGCACCCACATCCTGCACCTCTCGAACCGCAAGCTGACGCTTTACACCGGCAACTACGACACGTTCGAAAAGACGCGCGCCGAGAAGCTGCGCCTGATGGCGGCGACCCAGGCCAAGCAGGAGGCCGAGCGCGCTCACCTCCAGAAGTTCATCGACCGGTTCAAGGCCAAGGCTTCCAAGGCCACCCAGGCCCAGTCGCGCGTCAAGAAGCTGGAGAAGATGGAGCGCATCGAGCTGCCGCCGGACGAGCGGGTCGCCCCCTTCACCCTGCCCTCGCCGCCGCGTCCTCTGGCGCCGCCGCTCATCCGTCTGGAGCGGGCCAATGTCGGCTATGAGCCGGGCAAGCCGATCCTGCGCAACCTCAACCTGCGCATGGACCTCGACGACCGGATCGGCCTGCTCGGCGTCAACGGCGCCGGCAAGTCGACCTTCGCCAAGATGATCGCCGGGGCCCTGAACGTCGAAAGCGGCGAATTGCATCGCGACCGGAAGATGCGCGTGGGCTGGTTCCACCAGCACCAGATCGAAGCGATGGACCCGACGGACACCCCGCTGGAGATCATCCGG
The DNA here is from genome assembly GCA_023386645.1 of Pseudomonadota bacterium. Taxonomy (GTDB): domain Bacteria; phylum Pseudomonadota; class Alphaproteobacteria; order Caulobacterales; family Caulobacteraceae; genus Brevundimonas. The sequence goes on along the minus strand of JAEWJI010000016.1, from coordinate 23,894 downwards.
CGCGCCATGCCGGACGCATCGGAAAGCAGCCGCCGTTCACGACTGGCCCAGTTCGGCCTGGCTTTCGAGAAGCAGGAGACGAAGGTCGATGCCCTGTCGGGCGGCGAACGCGCCCGGCTTCTGTTGAACATGGTGGCGATGGACGCGCCCCACGTCCTGATCCTCGACGAACCGACCAACCACCTGGACATCGACAGCCGCCGGGCCCTGCTGGACGCGCTGAACGAGTATTCGGGCGCGGTGATCCTGATCACCCACGACCGCTCGCTGATGGAACTTGTCGCCGATCGCCTGTGGCTGGCCGCCGATGGCACGGTCAAGCCGTTCGACGGCGACATGGACGACTACGCCCGGTTCGTGCTGGACCGCGCCAAGGCCGCCGCCGTGAAGCCGAGCCAGATCAAGAAGGAAGAGGGGGCGACCGTCGCCGCTGCTCCAGCCGGCAGGCCTCAGAAGCAGAAGGGTGGTCCTTCCCCGTCCACCCTGCGCCATGCGGTGAAGAAAGCCGAGGAGCGTGTCGCCGCCCTGACCGCCGAGATCGCCCGCATCGACGACGACCTCGCCAACGCGGCGGTCAGCAACCCCAAGGCGCTGGAGGGTCTGACCCGGGCACGCGCACGAACCCAGGCGGACCTGGACGCCGCCGAGGCTGCGTGGATCGAGGCGGAAGAGGCGCTGGCGGAGGTCGCTTAGGGCTCGTTTGATCGGCCGGAGGCCACGCCCGCCACGAAATGGCGTCAGATCTTGACCGAGGCCGAGTTCGATGCGCGGTTCCGGGCCGTGAGCAGGATCACGAGCAGGAAGCTCACCATCCCGGCCATCACCAGAACCTCCGCCACCATCATGAACGGCAGGACGCTCTCGTCGCCGCCGAGCAAGACCGCCAACGACGGCACCATGACCACCACGCCCAGGCTCGACAGCGCGTAGTTGATCCAACCCAGGCGGCGCGGCGCCCGGTCGCCCGCGATGCCGTAGAAGGCCCCCATCAGGCCAAGGCTCGCCCAACCGACCAGATTCAGGTGGGCGTGCGCGGGAGCCAGGGAGTGGTCGCCGGACGCGCCCATCATCGACCCCCAGACCATCCCGACCATGACCATCAGGCCGCCGGTGCCGAAGAACGCCAAGCTAAGACGCGACATGATTCCCTCCCGACATCGCGGGAGAAGTCTAGCTTAGCCGCGACCGATAGCGAACCCCGTTCTTCAGCCGCAGTCGACGCTGCGAATGATCCCGGTAGCCTCGTCGAACCGTACGTTCAGACGATCGGGCCGATAGTCGCGGGTCGTCGCACAGGTCGTACACACGATGCGCACGTTGGCGTCGGGGTGGAAGGTCACTGCGCCGACGTGCGATCCTATCAGGGAGCTGGCGTCTTCGGCGTCGCACCGACGCGGCTCATCGACGGGCGCCGGCACAGGCGCACAGGCCGCGACCGCAAGACAGGCAAGTACGGGCAGGATCAGCCGCATTTGACTTCCCGGATCACGCCGGTCGCGGAGTCGAAGATGATGTTCAGGCGGCTGGGATTGTAATCCAGGGTCACCGGGCAGGTTGAGCACGTCACCCTCCACGTCTCCCCCGCAGGCTTGGCCGGCAGTTCGCTGCGGTTGCGGCCCACGTAGCTCTCATAGGCTGACGCGCGGCATTGCCCAGGCGCGTCATCGCTTCCGTCCGGTACGGGTGCGTCACGGCCCGTCGTCGAGCAGGCGGCGAGCGCCAGGCTCATCAGGACCGGCGCCAGGCCCGTCGCCGCAAAGTGAAAGGTGTTCGGCATCATCCGCATCTCACGGTCTCCACGAGCTCGGTCTCAGCGTTGTAGAAAATATTGAGCCGATAGGCGGAGTAGTCCTCCGTCACCGGACAGGTGGTGCATGCGACACGGCGGTTCACCACTTCGACCGGCACGGGAATTTCCGTGCGTGGACGCCCCACTAGGTACTGGAACTGCGAGGCCTTGCAGAGGTCGGCCTCGGATGACGGCATGCGAGAGCCCACTGGCTGGTTCTCTTCCGCCAGTTCCACGGCGACAGGCGCCGGCGGCTGAGCGCTGCTCGTCCCTGTCGAACACGCGCTGAGCGCCAGGATCAGGCCGCCCGCGCCCAGCGCCCCTCGCCATCCTGCTTCCAGTACTGAAGCTCGCCGCCGTCCGCCTTGAGCGTCTTCCAGCGGTCCCGCGCAGCCGCCAGGGCCATCTCGTCGTTGCCGTCGAACAGAATGAAGCATCGCTCGAACTCCTCGCTTACGGCCAAGTCAGCCCCATCGACGATGAACAGCGCCTGAGCGCCATTCGGGTTCTCTCGCGCCCGCGTCAGAACGACAGGCTGTTCGGCCGCGTGCGGCTCATCGGCGCGCCCGTGAGCCAGGAAAGAGTCGGGCCGATAGGTCCAGAGATGGTCGTCCAGCCGCTTAAGCAGGTCGTCGTCGTCGGCGCGGACCAGAGCGCGCCAACCACGCCCCATCGTCCGCTCCAGCAGGGCCGGAAGGACCGTCTCAAGCGAGGAGCGTTCCAGGTGATAGAACCAGATTTCGCCGACCATCCGGATCCCGTTTCGTCAGCCGCCGTCAGTAGGACCGGGCCCCGCTGTGGCCGTAGCATGCAGACCTGCAAACGAGGAAGCCAACGACATGCGTGCATCGATCGCCACTCTTCTGGCCGCGATGGCCCTGGCCGCACCAGCGGTCGCCCAGGACACCAGCGCCACGCCCAACTATGGGACGATGAGCTTGTCGAGCGGGTTCACGTCGGACCCCCGGGTGGTTTCGCTGCGAGCCGGCGGCAGCCTGGCGGCGTCGGGCATCGGGGGCAGCTGCACGGGCTTCATCACCAACGCCCCGGATGTGCGCCTGAACTACTCCGCCGGTTCCCTTCCCCTCATTTTATCGGTGGACTCCAGCGCCGATACGACCCTGGTCGTGAACGCCCCCGATGGCCGCTGGTACTGCAACGACGACGGCGGTGTGAACGGCTCGAACCCGGCGATCCGCTTCAACACCCCGATGACTGGCCGCTACGAGATCTGGATCGGCACCTATCGCTCGGGCGTCAGCCAGCCCGCGCGTCTGCACGTTTCCGAAGTCAGCAGCCAATAGGCTGAGAAGGGGCGGAGCCGCTGGCTCCGCCCTACCCGTCTTAGGCCTCGTAACGGTCGGCGACCATGCGATCGAGGAGGCGAACGCCCCAGCCCACGGCGCCGTCCGGCACGGTCGGGTTCTTGGAGTCCTTCACCCAGGCCACCGGCGCGATGTCGATGTGCGCCCACGGCACGCCATTCACGAACCGCTGCAGGAACAGGGCCGCCGTGATCGAGCCTCCCGCTCGACCGTTGCCCATGTTCTTCACATCCGCGATCGGGCTGTCGATGTGGCGCTCGTACTGGGCCGGCAGCGGCATGCGCCAGACGTAGTCGCCGACCTTGGGCGCGGCCTCGACGATCGCATCGGCCACCGTGTCGTCGTTCGAGAAGACGCCGGCGTATTCCAGACCCAGCGAGATGATCATGGCGCCCGTCAGGGTCGCCAGGTCGATCATGAACTTCGGCTTGAACCGCTCCTGGGTGTACCAGAGGGCGTCGGCCAGCACGAGGCGGCCCTCGGCGTCGGTGTTCAATACCTCGACCGTCTGGCCCGACATCGAGACCACGATGTCGCCGGGGCGCTGGGCGTTGCCGTCGGGCATGTTCTCGACCAGGCCCAGCACGCCGACAGCATTCACCTTGGCCTTGCGGCCCGCCAGGGCGTGCATCAGCCCAGCCACGGCGGCGGCTCCGCCCATGTCCCACTTCATGTCCTCCATGCCCTCAGCGGGCTTGATGGAGATGCCGCCGGTGTCGAAGCAAACACCCTTGCCGACGAAGGCGATCGGCTGCGCATCCTTGTCGGCCGCGCCGTTCCACTGGATCACCGCGAGCTGGCTCTCGCGCCGGCTGCCCTGGCCCACGGCAAGCAGCGTACGCATGCCCAGCTTCTCCATCTCCTTCTCACCCAAGATTTCGACCTTCAGGCCAATCTTCTCTAGCGCCTTGACGCGCCGGGCGAATTCTTCGGGATGGAGGACGTTGGCGGGCTCAGCGACCAGGTCGCGCGAGAAGATCACGGCGTCGGCCACCGCCGACAGCGGCTCGAACGCGGTCTCGGACAGGGACGGATCGCGGCTCACCACCTTCACCGTCTCGATGGAGGGGAGCTTCTCCGGCTTCTGCTTGGTCAGATACTTGTCGAACCGATAGGCCGCCAGACGCACGGCGAAGCCAGCCCGGGCCGCCTGTTCGGGCGTCAGATGGGCGGCGTCGATGGTCAGCGCCTTGGCCCCCGAGAGCTTCACCGCGTGATAGGCGGCCGCGGCCGCGGCTTCGATTCCCAGGTCGTCCAGCGCCTCTCCGGCGCCGGTCAGGACGATGGTCGCGGCCTCCACTCCCGACGGAGCGGCCACCAGCAGGGTGGAGTTGCGACCGCCCTTGAACCGGCTGGCCGACATGGCCCGCGCCAAGGCCCCGCCGGCGGCGGCGTCCAGGGCCGAGCCCCCGCCCTGAAACACGCGTCCCTCACCGACGAAGACCGCAAGAACTTCGGCGGGACCGGCCGAGGCGACGAACTGAATTTGCATGAACTAGGGCTCCGGCCGGGGTTCCTTGCCCCGATCTGTAGGTGATGTGGCAACGGTCGCGCGACTGTGGCTTCGGCGCCGGGTTGTGTATTACATGCGCCGCAACAGGCCGGGCTGCAACCGACCCGGGACGATGGCCGCCCGCAAAACCGCATGACTCTGATTCAGAGCTACCTTTTTCGCCAGCTGGCGCTGCCCGTCGCGGCGGCCTGCGGCGCGCTGGCGGGAATCGGGCTGCTGAGCCAAAGCCTTGATCAGCTCGAAGTCATCGTGGAACGCGGCCAGAGCGTCTGGGTCATGGTCAAGCTGACCCTGCTGGCCTTGCCCCAGCTTCTTGCCGTCATCCTGCCAATCGGCCTGTTCGTTGGGGCCATGGTCGCCCTGACCCGGCTTCAGCGCGAACAGGAGCTGACCGCCATGTTCGCGGCCGGCATGGCCCGCTGGCAGGTGATCGCGCCGGCGATGAAGCTCGCGGGAATCGTCGCCCTCGCCACCCTGATCATCAACCTCGTCCTGGTGCCCTGGGCTCAGCAGACGGCGCGCGCCCAGGCCTTCGCCATCCGCACCGATCTCGCGGCCCTGCTGGTCGAGGAAGGCCGCTTCGTCCAGGGCCCGAACGGCCTGACGGTCTATGTCCAGCAGATCGAGCAGAACGGCCTTCTGAAGAACCTGTTCGTCTATCTGCAGCGCGGCGACAAGGTGACCACCTGGGACGCCGAGGAAGCCCGGTTCGGCCGCGTCGACGGCCAGCCCGTTCTAAACATGACCGGCGGCTCAGCTCAGGAATATTCCTCCAGCGGCGTGCTGAACCAGTTCACCTTCAATCACTATTCCTTCCCGCTGGGCCAGTTCACCACGACCAGCGAGACGATCCGGCTGAAGCCGTCCGACCTGTGGCTCACCGACCTTCTGGCCCCCGACGCCCGCAGCCTGGAACGCAACTCGCGCGGGGAGCTGGCGGCCGAGGCTCACGCCAGACTGTCCGGCCCTCTCTACGCGATCGCCGCCATGGCGATGGCCCTGGCCGCCCTGATGGGGGGGGCGTTCAGCCGGACGGGCTATGGGCTAAGGATCGCGCGAGCGGCCGGCGCCTTCCTGTTCGTCCGCATCCTCGGATACGGGCTCATGGCCGCCAGCGCCTGGAACCCGTGGCTGAACCTGTTGCAGTACCTCCTGCCGGTCGTCGCCACCGCCATCGCGCTCCGCGTCCTCTTCCGCGCACTGAAACCGCGCAGGAGCCGCCGACCTGGCCTGGCCAGGCTGAAGGCGAGGTTCGCGTGAGCCGGCCCATCGGCCTGTCGGCGGCGCTGGCGCGGCTGCGGCTGGGCCGGATCGAACGCTATGTGCTGATCCAGCAGGCGCGGGCCCTCGCGGTGGCGCTCGGGGTGATCTCCGCCCTGGTCATGCTGATCGACTTCGTGGAGATCTCACGCGGCCTGGGTCAGGACGCGGAACTGTCAGGCGCCCGCATCTTCGGCCTGATGCTGCTGAAGTCGCCCCAGGTCATCGTCCAGCTGCTGCCCTTCGTTTTCCTGTTCGGCACGCTCGGCGCCTATGTCGGGCTTAACCGGCGCAGTGAGCTCGTGGCCATGCGCGCGGCGGGGATGTCGGCCTGGCGCTTCGTGCTGCCGGCCGCAGGACTGGCCTTCGTGCTCGGGATCGCCACGGTCACGGCGCTCGGGCCCGCGGCCGCGTCCGCCGACGGCCTGTTCCAGCGCGAGCGGGCGCGCATCTCCGGCGCCGCCCCTGGGGCCGGTCGTCAGGAGACCATCTGGCTGCGTGAAGGCGATCAGGCCCGCCAGATGGTCATCCGGGCGGGCCGACAGGACCGCGCCCGCGCGCGCCTGCTGGACGTGACCTTCTTCATCTACACGACCGACCCCGAAGGGCGTCGGCGGTTCACCGAACGCATCGACGCGTCCGAAGCTCGGCTTTCGGCCGGGAGCTGGCGGTTGGTCGACGCGGTTGGGGCCCGGACCGCACAGCGGGCGGTGCGCTACGCCACCCTGGCGCTGCCTTCGACCCTGGCCGACGAGGAGGCGTTCGAACGGTTTGCCCGGCCGCAGTCCACGCCCTTCTGGTCCCTGCCCGGCCAGATCCGGCGGATCGAGGCGGCGGGCTTCTCGTCCACCGCCTACCGGCTGCGGCTCCAGCAGTTGCTGGCCACGCCCCTGGTGTTCGCGGCCATGGCCATCCTGGCGGCGGCTTTCTCACTCAGGCTGATGCGGCTCGGAGACCTGGCGCGGATGGCTGTCGCGGCCGTGGTGCTGGGGTTCGCCTTCTTCTTCGTGAACCAGTTCTCGGCGGCCATGGGTTCGGCCGAGGTGACGCCGCCCTTCCTGGCGGCCTGGCTGCCTCCGGTTCTCGCCGCCCTCGCAGCCTTCACCTTGCTGTTCTATACCGAAGACGGGTAAGCGCGGCCTTCCTCCAGAGGGCACGGACCACGAGTGGCGCATGCAGGGTGATCGGCGGCTTCCAGGCTTGCGCGACCGGCTTCTGGCCGGGGCGGCCCTGACCGTCTGCGCCTTGCTGCTGGCGCCCGCCGCGATCGCCCAGGCCACGCCCCCCGCTCCGCCCGCCCAGGATGACGGTCTGGCGCCCGAGGCCGTGTTCATCGACGCCGATCTCGTCACCCGCGAAGGCGACCTTCTGACGGCCGAGGGAATCGAGTCGCGCGCCTTCGGCAGGTTCCGCGAGCACACGCTCCAGGCCCGGCGCTGGACCTATGACATGGCATCGGGCGTCGCCACCGCCGAGGGCGAGGCGGAACTCCGGAGCCCGCGGGGGGATGTCGTCTACGCCAGCCGCATCGAGCTGGACTCCGACCTCAGGGCGGGCGTGGCGGTCGATTTCGCGACCCGTCTGTCGAATGGCGCCAACCTGATGGCCGCCACGGCCGTGCGGCGATCCGAGAACGTCAACGAGCTGAACTACGCCCTGTTCACCCCCTGCCCCATCTGTGACGCCGAGGGCGATCCGAAGGAGCCCAGCATCTCGGTCCAGGCCGAGAAGGTCGTTCAGGATGAGGAACTGCGCGCGATCCTCTATCGCAACGCCGTCTTCCGTGTCGGCGGCGTGCCGGTCCTGTGGTTGCCCGCCTTCGCCCACCCCGACCCGACCGTCGAGCGGGCGTCCGGCTTCCTCATCCCGTCGATCAACTATGACGAGGGGCGCGGCGTCTCGGTCGAGATCCCTTACCTCCACGTCGTGTCACCCTCCCAGGATTGGCTGGTCAGCCCCCAGATCAACACCAAGGTGTCGCCCCTGCTGAACGTTCAGTGGCGTCGACGCTTCATCGATGGCACGGTCGTGGCGCGAGGCGGCTACACCTACGAACGCAACTTCGGCGACTTCGACTTGGACGGCGACGGCAGGGCGGAAAGCAACGTCAAGTTCGGCGACCGCGAGCACCGCAGCTACCTGCTGGCGTGGGGTCGCTTCGACCCGGCCGGTCCCTGGCGCTGGGGCTTCACCGCCGAGCGCACCTCCGACAAGACCCTGTTCGACCGGTACGACGTGCAGGATCCCTATCAGGACAACGGTCTCTATTACGGGGATCGCCGCCGCCTGATCAGCCAGATCTACGCCGAACGGCAGGAGGCCCGCTCCTACCTATCTGTGGCGGCCTTCTCGATCCAGAGCCTGCGGGTCGCCCAGTTCGACCCGATCACCCCGGCCCTCAACATCTTCGAGGACGACGACACCCTGCCCCTCGTCGCGCCCATGATCGATGCCCGATGGGAGCCGGACGGTCCGGTCTTCGGCGGCCGGCTGCGTCTACGCGGATCGGCCGTGTCGCTGTTCCGGGACGCGTTCGTCGGCTCTCCCGTGCTCCAGCAGGCGCTGATCCCCACGGGCCCCACGGCGGGGTTGGGGGGCGTCGACAGCCGCCGGATCACGGGGATCCTCGACTGGCGACGCGTCATGATCTCGCCCTCGGGCGTGCGGTGGGAGCCGTTCGTGGACGCCCGGCTGGACGCCTATGCGATCTCCGATCTGCCGCCCTTCATGGGCGTCTCGAAGGAAGAGACCTTGACCCGAGGTCGCCTCACCGCCGGGGTGGACATCAGCTATCCGCTGATCCGCCATCTCGCCAACGGCGCCGACCTAATCGTCGAGCCGATGGCCCAGCTGTCGGTCTCGAACCAGCCGGATCAGGACGTGCGGATCCCGATCGAGGACAGCCAGACCCTCGAGCTCGACGAGACCAGCCTTTTCCGAACGGACCGCTTTCCCGGTTACGACCTGTTGGAGGGTGGCGTCCGCTTCACCGCCGGTGGGCGGGCCACCATCACCTGGAGTGAGGGCCGAAGCGCCAGCCTGTTCGTTGGGCGCAGCATGCGGGGCTCGGAGATCGACGCCTTCCGCACTCCCATCCCCGACGACGCGAGCCGCCTCTACGATCCCACCGGGCTGGCCTCTCAGACCTCGGACTGGGTGGTTCAAGGGACTTTCTCGCCGTCGGATCGAATCCGCGGCTGGGGCCACGCCACCGTGGACGGCTCAGGAGACATCCGTCGGGCCGAGGCCGCAATCGATGGCCGTTGGGGCCGCCGCAACCTGGCCAGCATCAGCTACATCGTCGACCGCTCCAACCCGCTCAACGGTCCGCTTAATCGGAATTACGAGTTCATCCAGCTGGCGGCCCAGCAGTTCGTCTACGGCAACTGGGGCGTCACGGTCGCGGGCATCGCCGATCTGGAGCGTGACCTGATCACCCGATCGGAAGTCGGCCTGCTGTTCGACGACGACTGCTTCCGGTTCGAGATCGGCTTCAGACGCGACAACACCCGCGTGCGCCCGTCCGGTCCTTCGGAGGGCGTCTTCATACGCCTAAACCTCGCCACGTTTGGCGGGTCAGGTTATGGTGCGAGAGACACGCGCTGGTAAGGCGCGCGAAGGGGTCGGACCTCCCTCATCAAAGGTCGAGGCGACACCGGTAAAATCGGGGATTCGGACGGACGATGCGTTTGCTGGGTATCATGACGGGTGCGGCGGTCGCCGCGCTCCTGGCCGCTCAGGCCGTGGCTCAAACCACTCCGGCGCCGCCTTCTCCGGCGGCCGGCACCCTCGACCCGGCGGCCGAGCAGGCGCCGGCGCAGGCCCCGGTTCAGCCCGAGTTTCGAATGGCCGACGGTATCATCGCCACCGTCAATGACGACGTGATCACCGGCTTCGACCTGCGTCAGCGGATGCTCAGCATCATCGTGATGAGCCAAGTCCAGCCGACCGAGGAAAACCTGCCCGCCATCCAGCAGCAGGCCCTGACCGCCCTTATCGAACAGCGGCTCCAGGCCCAGGAGATCGCGAACTACGAAGAGCTGAAGATCACCGACGAGGAGGTCGATCAAGAGATCGCCGGAATGGCCCAGCAGATGGGCGCCTCGACCGAGAACTTCCTGGCCTTTCTGCAGCAAGGAGGAATCCAGCCGCGCAGTCTGCGCGAACAGCTGCGGACCGAGATCGGTTGGAGCCAGCTCGTTCGAGGCCGTTTCGGCTCGCGCGCGCGAGTCAGCCGCGCTCAGGTCGAGCAGGCTTTGCGCCAGGCCACGGAAGCGGCAGCTAAGCCCCAGTATCTGGTCGGCGAAATCTTCATCGAGGCGGCCCGCGTGGGCGGCCAGCAGGCGGCGATGACCGGCGCCCAGCAGCTGGTCGACCAGATGGTCCAAGGCGCGCCCTTTCAAGCCGTGGCTCGCCAGTTCTCCTCCGCTCCGTCGGCGGTGCGTGGGGGTGACGCGGGGTGGGTCGTGCAGGGCACGGTCCAACCCAGCCTTCAGGCGGCTTTCGACCAGCTCCAGCCCGGTCAGCTTTCGCGCCCGATCCCCGTCGAGGGCGGCGTCTACATCATCTACATGCGGGACAAGCGTTCCGGAGCCGCCACCAGTCTGGTCAGCCTGAAACAGGTGATGATCGAGGCCCCAGAAACGGCGACGGAAGCCGAGGTCGCCGCCGCCACCCAGCGGCTCGAGGCCCTGCGGCCGCAACTGACGTGCGAGAACATGCTCCAGCGCGCCACCTCGGAGACCGGCCTGCTCGGCGCGGATCTTGGCGAGAGCGACACCCAGAACCTGGCGCCGCAGTTCCAACAGGTTGCTCGTTCCAGCGAGGTAGGAGCGATTAGCTCGCCGGTCCGGACACCGCTGGGCGTACATCTGGTGGCGGTCTGCGGCCGTCGCGCGGGCGGAGCCGACGCTCCCTCGGCCGAGGCGATCCAGGCGCGCTTGCAGAACCAGCAACTGGCCATGCTGGGACGACGCTATATCCGCGACCTGCGCGCGGACGCGCTCATCGAGATGAAGTGACCCGGGGCCTGCCGCCCCTGGCCCTGTCACTCGGCGAACCGGCTGGAGTCGGTCCCGAGATCGTCTTCAAGGCTTGGCAGGCCCTGCGCTTCGACGGGCCGGCCTTCGTGGTCGTTGGCGACGCCAGGGTCCTCAAGACCCAGGGCGCGCCGGTCGTCGAAGTGATCGACACTTCGGATGTCGCTTCGCGCTTTTCCGACTTCCTGCCTGTCGTGCACGAGCCCCTGCCTGTGGCGGTGCAGCCCGGCCGCCCCGATCCGCGCAATGCGGCGGCGGTTGCGGACTGGATCGAGCGGGCCGTGAGCCTCGTTCTCGGACGGGAAGCCTCCGGTCTGGTCACCGCGCCGATCGCCAAGGCCCCGCTCTACGCCGCGGGCTTCCGCTTCCCCGGCCACACGGAGTTCATCGCCGAGCTTACGGCCGACACGCCCCAACCAGGCGCGCGAGGGCCGGTGATGATGCTCACCGCTCGGGATCTCCGAGCCTGTCTAGTGACCATCCACGTCCCGCTCGACGAAGTCCCGGAGCTGATCACGACGGAGCGGGTGATGCGCACCGCCCGAGTGGTTCATGAAAGCCTGAAGCAGGATTTCGCCATCGGTGAGCCGCGCCTAGTCCTGGCCGGCCTAAACCCGCACGCCGGCGAGGGCGGGGCCCTGGGGCGCCAGGAAATCGAGATCCTGGAGCCGGCCGTCGCCACCCTGCGCGCCCAGGGCGTGCGGATCACCGGGCCCCTTCCCGCCGACACCCTGTTTCACGAAGAGGCGAGGGCCGCCTATGACGCCGCCATCTGTCTGTATCACGACCAAGCCCTGATCCCGGTGAAGACGCTCGACTTCTGGGGCGGCGTCAACGCGACCCTGGGCCTGCCGATCGTGCGCACTTCGCCGGACCATGGGACTGGGTTCGACATCGCGGGCCGGGGCGTGGCGCGCCCCGACAGCCTGATCGCGGCGATCCGGCTGGCAGACCAGATGGCAGAGGCCCGGGTGAGGTTCGCCGGATGACCCAGACCGGACCTTCGTTGCGGGAGACGCTGGACGCCCACGGCCTCATGGCGAAGAAGGCGTTCGGTCAGCACTTCCTCCTGGACCTGAATGTGACCCGCAAGATCGTGCGCCTGGCCGGCCCGTTTGATGGGCGGACGGTCATCGAGGTCGGCCCCGGGCCGGGGGGCCTGACCCGCGCTATCCTGGAAAGCGACGCCGGCCGGGTCGTCCTGGTGGAAAAGGACGCCCGCTTCATCCCGCTCCTGTCAGAGCTGGACGACGGCTCGGGCCGTCTCTCGATCATCGAAGGCGATGCGCTGAAGGTGCGGGAGGCCGAGCTCGCTGACGGGCCGGCCCACCTGGTCTCCAACCTGCCCTACAACGTCGGCACCCCCCTGCTGATCAAGTGGCTGACCGGGCCTTGGACGCCCTACGCCCTGACCCTGATGTTCCAGAAGGAGGTCGCCGACCGGATCGCGGCCGAGCCAGGCTCGGAGGTTTACGGCCGGCTGTCCGTCATCGCTCAGGCGGTCTGCGACGCCCGGGTGGTGATGGACCTGCCCGCGCGCGCCTTCACCCCGCCGCCCAAGGTGGCCTCGGCCGTCGTGCACCTGGTTCCAAGGCCGGATCGCCCGGCCCCAGCGACACTCGCGCGGCTTGAGAAGGTCACCGCCGCCGCCTTCGGTCAGCGCCGCAAGATGCTGCGTTCCAGCCTGAAGGTGCTAGGCGGGCACGCGCTGTGCGAACGGGCTGGCGTCGACGCCGATGCAAGGGCCGAGACAATCGACATCGCGGGCTTCCTCCGCCTGGCCGAGGCGCTCGCGTCCGCCTAGTGGGCGTGGCTGTAGAAGGTCGTGACCGTGGAGATCGGCAACAGCCCCCACAGCCGATTGAAGCAGACGCTGCGCGCCGTGGTCGCCGTCTCCATGGCGTAGGTCACCGTCGAACGCACCCACTGCGCGCCCATGGGCGTCGGCGCCTTCATCCAGAAGGTCCAGGTGAATCCCTCGGAGCACTGCCGCCCCTTGGCCGTCACGCCCGAGGAGATTTCGCGCGCTACATAGTGTTCAGGATCCGTCGACAGCACCTCCCACTCCATCAGGTGCTCATCGCCCCCGTCCATGACGATCCGCTGGGAGACCACGGCGCTTTCTCCCTCCATCCGCCCCTCGCCCGTCAGCCGGTATTTGGCGAGGAAACGCCCGGCCGGGCTGCGAAACTCGCCTGTTCCCCACCAGGGCCTGGCGAAGAAACTATGGGGCTCGAACATCAGGCCGGTTGGCCGCTGCGGCGAGCCCGAAGGGGCGGGCGGCGAATACATCAGGCGGCGTCTATCATCCGACAGCTTGCCACCGGATGAATGGCTCAGACCCGCTCGTCCAGCAAGGCGCGCCGGTAGGCCTCGACCCAAAGATTGCGCCGCCGTCGCGACCGCTCGGCGTGATAGATGTGGGCCAGCTCGGCGTAAGAGCGGTCGAAGTCATCGTTGACCAGCACATAGTCGAAGGCGTCGCAGTGCTCGATCTCACCCTTGGCGTTCTGAATCCGCCGCTCGATTACTTCGTCGGCGTCCTGCGACCGAGTCACCAGGCGCCGGCGCAGCTCCTCGAGGCTGGGCGGCAGGATAAAGACCCGCACGGCATCTTCGGGGCATTTGTCCGCGATGTCGCGCGCGCCCTGCCAGTCGATGTCGAACAGGACGTCGCGGCCCTCGGCCAGCGCGCGATCCACCGGGGCCCGGGGCGAACCGTAGCGGTTCCCATGCACGTCCGCCCATTCCAGGAAGGCGTCCTGGTCGATCAGCCGCTGAAACTCGGCATGATCGACGAAGTGGTAGTCGCGATCGGCAACCTCGCCCGGGCGGATGCCGCGCGTGGTCATGGAGATCGACAGCTCCAGGCCGGCGTGATCCGCCATCAGTCGCCGGCAAAGGCTGGTCTTGCCGGCCCCGGACGGACTGGCCACGATCAATAGGACGCCCCGGCGGGGCGTGCGCTCATTCGACATTCTGTACCTGTTCGCGCAGCTGCTCGACCACGGCCTTCAGCTCCAGGCCGACGGCGGTCAGGGCGGTCGTAGCGGATTTCGAGCACAAGGTGTTCGCTTCTCGCATGAACTCCTGCATCAGGAAGTCCAGTTTGCGGCCCGCCGGAGGTTGACACAGCAGGGTCCGAGCCGAGGCGATATGGGCGCCTAGCCGGTCCAGCTCCTCGCGCACGTCGGCCTTCGCGGCCAAGGCGGCGGCCTCCAAAAAGATCCGCTCCTCCAGCCCGGGAGCGTCCGGCGCCAAGTCGGCCATGCGGCGAGTGAAACGCTCACGCACCGCGCCGATTTGGGCTTCGGCCTCGTGCTCGGCCCGGGCGACCAGCTCTTCGATCCGGTCGATGAAGCCGGTCAGCAGCGGCGCCAGCTGCTCGCCCTCTCTCCGCCGCGACAGGACCAAGGCATCCAGCGCCCCGGCCATGCTGGCCTCCACGGCTGCGTCCAGTTCGGTCCGGTCCGGGTCTTCCTCGGTCTCCCCGGCGTCAAGCACGCCCCTGAGCGCCAGCAGGCCGTCCGCCGTCGCGGGCGCCGCGCCCGCCTCTTCGAGCCGTCGCGCCGCCTGCAGATAGGTCCGCAGGACATCCTCGTTAATGACGACAGGGCGGGCCTCGCCTTCGTCCCGCCGGGCCTGCAGGCCGATGGTCACCTGCCCGCGCGCCATGCGGGCCTGGGTCATGGCCTTGGCCGATCGCTCGACCGCCTCGAATCCCTGCGGTCCCTTGAACCGCACTTCGAGCGAGCGTCCGTTCACTGAACGAGCCTCCACCATCCAGCGCCAGTCGCCGTAAGCGCCATCCGCGCGGCCGAACCCGGTCATGCCGGACAGGGCGCTCATCGCGGCGCCGCCGGCTGGACCGTGATCACAGCCTGTCCCGCCGGAGCCGAAGATGCGGGTGCCGGCTCCGTGACGGGCGGAACACTAACCCCGGGCGCGGCCGTTTCGGCCGCCGCTGGCGGGAGGCCTGCACGCCGCCGTTCGATCTCACGCCATCGGGCCACGTTACGGAGATGCTCCTCATAGGTCCGCGCGAACACATGCCCTCCCGTGCCGTCGGCCACGAAGAACAGCTCGTCGGTCGAGGGTGGGTTAAGCACCGCCCGCAGCGCCTCGCGCCCAGGATTGGCGATAGGCGTCGGCGGCAGGCCGTCGATCAGATAGGTGTTGTAGCCGGTGTCCCGCTGCAGCTCCGACAGGCGTATGCCTCGGCCCAGCGGACGCCCTCGTGTGATGCCGTAGACGATGGTCGGATCGCTCTCCAGTCGCATGCCCTGGCGCAGCCGGTTGGTGAACACCGCCGCCACCCGGGGCCGCTCCGACGCCACGCCTGTCTCCTTCTCCACGATGGAGGCCAGGATCACCGCCTCCTCCGGCGTTGAGACCACGAGACCCGGGGCCCTCGCAGCCCACAGCCGGGCCAGATTGTCTCTCTGGGCGGCCTGCATGCGCCCGATCACCGCCTGGCGGCTTTCGCCCCGTGTGACCTCATAGGTCTCGGGCCACAGCGACCCCTCTTCCGGAACCTCATCGATCGTCCCGGTCAGAATCTCCTTGGTGTTCAGGATGTCGACTGCCTGGGCCGAGGACCAACCCTCGGGCAGGGTCACGAAGTGACGCACCACTCGGCCATCCACCAGCAGGCCGATGACGGTTTTCAGCGAGGCGCGCGACGGCACCTGATACTCCCCCGCCCGCAGCCGACGGTCCGCCCCGGTCAGGCTCGCGGCGGCCTTGAACATGTCGGTCGAGCGGATGACGCCCGCAGCCTTCAGATTCGCGGCGATGGCCGAGACTCCTGAGCCGGACCTCAGGGTGACGATCGTCGCTTCCCCCTGCCGCGCGGCGGGTCCCGGTCCGTAGTAGACGGTCCAGCCCCAGACCAGGGCGGCGATCACGAACAGGCTGAACGTCGCCGACGCGGCGATCAGGGCCGCGACCGCACCGGAACGTCTGGGCTTTGCCTGACGCGCTTCCCCGCCCCGCGCCATCTAGGCGACCTTCTTGAAGATCACCGAGGCGTTGGTGCCGCCGAAGCCGAAGCTGTTGGACATGGCGACCTCGATGTCCCTCGGCTTGCCCTTGTGCGGAATCAGGTCGATCGCCGTCTCGTGCTCCGGCTCGTCGAGGTTGATGGTCGGCGGCGCGATCTGATCGCGGATGGCCAGGACCGAGAAAATGCTCTCGATCGCCCCGGCCGCCCCCAGCAGGTGCCCCGTCATCGACTTGGTCGAACTTACGGCCAGATTCTTGGCATGGTCTCCGACCAGGCGCTCGATCGCCTTGAGCTCGATCCAGTCGGCCATGGTCGATGTGCCATGGGCGTTGACGTAATCGAGGTCCGACGGCTCCATTCCGGCCCGCTTCAGCGCCATCTTCATCGCCCGCAGGCCGCCTTCCCCGTCCTCCGACGGTGCGGTGATGTGATAGGCGTCGCCGCTCATGCCGTAGCCTACGACCTCGGCGTAGATCCTCGCGCCGCGCGCGACCGCATGCTCGTATTCCTCCAGCACCATCACGCCGGCGCCCTCGCCCATCACGAAGCCGTCGTGGCGGCGGTCGTACGGGCGGCTGGCCTTTTGGGGCTCGTCATTGAAGCTAGTGCACAGAGCGCGACAGGCCAGGAAGCCGGCGATGCCGATCGGCACGATGGAGCTTTCGGCCCCGCCCGCGACCATGACCTCGGCGTCGCCTAGGGCGATCATCCGCGCCGCGTCGCCGATGGCGTGGGCGCCGGTGGCGCAGGCCGTGACCACCGAGTGGTTCGGCCCCTTTAACCCATGCCGGATCGACACCTGGCCGCTCGCCAGGTTGATAAGGGCCGAGGGAATGAAGAAGGGGCTGACCCGGCGCGGACCCTGGTCACGCAGGATCAGGGCGGTGTCCGCGATGGGACCGAGGCCGCCGATCCCCGCGCCGATCATTACGCCGGTCGCGCACTTGTCCTCTTCGCTCTCCGGCTTCCAGTCCGCGTCGGCCAGCGCCTCGTCGGCCGCGGCGATGGCGAAGACGATGAAGTCGTCGACGCGCTTGCGGTCCTTGGCGGACATCACCTTGTCGAAGTCGAAGGCTCCAGGCGTGTCAGGGCCGGCGCCGCCTCGCCCATCCGTGGCCGGCACTTCGCCGGCGATGGTGCAGCCATAGCCATCGGTGTCGAACACGGTGATCGGGCCAATGCCCGACCGGCCCTCGACGATGCCCTTCCAGCTGTGCTCGACGCCCCAGCCCAGGGGAGTGACGAGGCCCAGCCCCGTGACGACGACGCGGCGCATGCCCGCTCCTCGCTGATCAGAATCCATTGGCCGCAAACATTAATGGCCGCCGCACGCCCGCGAAAGGCATGCAACGGCCATCAGTGTCTTTAAATCCCGCGGGCGGCAGGCGCGCCTTTCCGCTCCGTTGCGGGGCGGGGATCAGCCCGCCTGCTTCTCGTCGATGAACTTCACCGCATCGCCGACCGTCTGGATGTGCTCGGCGGCGTCATCCGGGATCTCGACGTCGAACTCTTCCTCGAAGGCCATGACCAGTTCGACGTTGTCGAGCGAATCGGCGCCCAGGTCGTCGATGAAGCTGGCCTTTTCGGTGACCTTGTCCGGATCGGCGTCCAGGTGGTCGATGACGATCTTGCGGACGCGTTCCAGGGTATCGGACATTGTTTTGTCTCTGCCTTCTGATGCCGCCGGAGCAGCGTTGTCTCTCTGCCTTGCCGTCTCACGACGGCGCCGCTTGCGCAATGGATAACGAGCATCCGCGCACCCGGTTGCCGCCGCTTTAGCACAGCCGCCGCATAGCGGAAGCCGCCTGTTACGCTTGGTGAGCTTTCGCCTACACCATCGCCATACCGCCGTTCACGTGCAGCGTCTGCCCCGTCACATAGGCCGCCTCATCCGACGCCAGGTATACGGCGGCCGCCGCGATCTCTCCGCCTTCGCCCAGTCGGCCAGCGGGAATTCGGCCCAGGATCGCCTCGCGCTGGCCCTCGTTGAGCACGTCGGTCATCGGCGAGGCGATGAAACCGGGTGCGATGCAGTTGACCGTGATCCCGCGCGAGCCGACTTCCTGGGCCAACGATTTGGAGAAGCCGATCATGCCGGCCTTGGAGGCCGCATAGTTGGCCTGGCCGGGATTGCCGGTGACGCCGACCACCGAAGTCACGCCAATGATCCGGCCGGCACGTCGCTTCATCATTCCCTTCACGGCCGCGCGCGCGAGGCGGAAATAGCTTTCGAGGTTGATGCGGATGACCTGATCCCAGTCCTCGTCCTTCATGCGCATCAGGAGGCCATCCTTGGTGATCCCGGCGTTGGCGACCAGGATGTCCAGCGGCGCGCCGGCCACGGCTTCCGCGGCCGCCACCAGCCCATCGACCGAGGCCGCGTCGCCCAGATTGGCGGCGGAGAAATGAGCGCGTTCGCCCAGCTCACCGGCCAGATCAGCAAGCACCGCCTCGCGCGTGCCGGACAGCACCACCGTCGCACCCTGCTGATGCAGCGCCCGCGCCACGGCCCCGCCGATGCCCCCCGTGGCCCCGGTCACCAGGGCGGTCTTTCCAGTTAGATCGAACATGTCGCATTCCTGTAGCCTGAGAGGGCGATTCTAGGGACGACCTGACAGGCTGGAAAGCATCGAACCGCGTTTGGTGCGCTTGACGCCACCGTTTCCTTGCCCAAAGCTCTCGTCCAGTTCCCCGGTCCGATCGGCCGGCGCCATTCCTCCATTCAAATCAAGCAGCCGGCCCGTCGCCATGACCATCGCCTATACCCTCGATCACGCCCCTCGTGTGCTGGACAAGGTCGTAAAGAAGACATTCGAGCGCGATCTGGCGATCCTGCCCTGTTATGAGATCGAAGTGGACGGCAAGACGATCCGCTACTCGACGGGCGACAACTCTCGACAATCCTTCGCACGGGTTCAGACGATCTTCGCCAAGGAACCGACGACGATCCCGTATCTGGAGACGTTCGACAAGGACGACCTGATGCTCGACATCGGCGCGAACGTCGGCATGTACACCGTCTACGCTTCGGTGATGACGGGCTGTCGCGTGGTGTCCATCGAGCCTGAGGCGCTCAACTACGCCGAGCTGAACAAGAACATTTACCTGAACGGCCTGCATGGTCGGGTCCGGGCCTATTGCGCGGCGGCCAGCGAGAAGTTCGCCATCGACAAGCTGCTGCTGGGCGGCTTCACCGTCGGCCATTCGCACCACGACTTCGGCGAGAACTCCTGGAAGAAGGAGATGAAATGGTCGGAGAAGGTGACGATCGCGCCGGAAGACCGCATCGCCCAGGGCTCGATCGCCGTGGCCATCGACGACCTGGTCGCCCAGGGCGTCATGGAAATTCCTCAGCACATCAAGGTCGATGTCGATGGCTGGGAGAATAAGGTCATCGCCGGCGCGAAGAAGACGCTGGCGGATCCGGGCGTGAAGACCGCCCTGATGGAGCTCGATTATCGCCTCGACGGAACGGAGGCCATCATCGAGTTCATGGAGTCGCTCGGCTGGAAGTACTCAATCGACCAGATGTGCACCAACCGGCAGATGATCATGAATCCGGACCGGGTGCGGGAGTTGCGCCGAATCCGCAAGGACGGGTTCAACTACATTTTCTACCGGGACGACGCCTACGGCGACATGTTCCGCGACTTCCTGGCCCGCTACTCCCCGCCCTACACCCGAGAGGGTAAGCTCGTGAATCCGCCGGCCTATATCGAGAGCTGAGCCCGCGGGGCTCAGCCCGCGAGCGCCAGGCCCGTGTCGTCGAATCGGCGGAGGCGGCCAGTCCGGGTCTCCCCGAACACGGTGGCCCAGTCCTCCTTGACGTTGCTGGCGCTCGTGATGTCCTGGGGCATGAAGTAGTTCACGATCGCCGTTTCGGAGCCGACCGGCCGCTGCAGACCCTCGGCCAAGCCGGACCGGATCTTCTGAGCGAACGTAGGGGTCAGTTGAGGATTTCCGGCATGGGGAATCTTCACATAGACCGACAGCACCCGATGGCCGGACATGACCTGATGGCTGACCGAGCGACCATCGACGATCCAGACGTCGCCTGGGTCGAAATAAACCTGATGCCGAGGCGCCTTACGCTCCGTGGCGCGCTGGTTCCAGCCGCCGTAGGCGCGGGTGATCGCCCGCTTCAGGATCATCTCGGCGGGCCATTCCGGGTCAATGCCGGCGCATAGCTTCTGACCACCTTCGCGCATCAACTCCGAAATGGTGTAGCTGGTCGCCCAGATGCGCGGGTAGGCGTCCAGGTTGATATAGAAGCGGAAAGCCTCGTGATCGTCTGACGACGGATCGATGTCGTTGTGCAAGGCTTCCATGCGGGTTTCGCAGAAGCGCACGACCTTGATCATGTTGCTGAGCTGGAGATGACCCAGGACGCGGTCGATCACCCGCGTCGCGATCCCGTCGATGATGGTCAGCTGCTCGACGAAAGCTTCGACGCGTCCCCGGTCACCCTTGAAGCTGGATTGCAGGACTTCGTTATACAGAGCCCCGGAACCGCCGGCCTTCGCCTGGTCGATAAGGGCCTGAAACTGGAACTTCTTCATCGCCCAGGTCTGAGGAAACTTGACCGTCTCCAGCAGATCGAAGTCGATGCGGTCGATATCCAGACCGTGAATGATCGCGATCCGCTCCTCCAGGAAGTCGGCGACGATCTGATCGCGACCGGCGTCGTCGCGCTCGATCGAGCGCCAGTCGCGCTCGACATAATAATCGCTCAGCCGAGGATCGAGGAACAGGTCAGCCATAAGTCAATCTTCCGCTGGGTCGTCGCGCGCGGCTAGACCCTTATCACTTCACAGGGTGGCGCCAAAAGCCGCCAGGTCCTCAGGTCCATTCAAGGCCAGGCTCTCCGCTTCGGGCGCTATGCGTTTGGCCATGCCGGTCAGGACCTTGCCGGAGCCGATCTCGACGAAGCGCGTCACCCCTCCGGCCCCTGCCATCCACTCCATGCTCTCACGCCAGCGGACGCGACCGGTGACCTGCTCGACCAGCAGGCGGCGGATCGTCTCCGGGTCGTGTTCGGGGCGCGCCGTGACGTTAGCGACTACGGGCACGACCGGTGCCGAGATACGCGCCTCGGCCAAAGCCGCCGCCATCTCGTCGGCTGCCGGCTGCATCAGCGGACAATGGAACGGCGCCGAGACGTTGAGCGGAATGGCTCGCGCGCCAAGTTCTTTGGCTTTCTCGATGGCTCGATCCACCGCTGACTTGTCGCCGGAGATCACGACATTGCCGTTGTTGTTGTCGTTGGCGACGACACAGACGCCGATTTCCGAGCCTGCGGCTGCGGCGGCCTCGGCCAGCGCCAGGTCGGTCTTGGGTCCGATCAGCGAAGCCATGGCGCCTCGCCCCACCGGAACGGCCCGTTGCATCGCCTGGCCCCTGAGTTTCAGCAACCGCGCGGTGTCGGACAGGCTGATCGCCCCCGCCGCGCACAGGGCTGAATACTCGCCTAGCGAATGTCCCGCCACGAAGGCGGCGCGATCCACGCCGAAGCCAAACTCGGAATCCAGGACGCGCGCTGTCGCCACCGATACCGCCATCAGCGCCGGCTGGGCGTTCTCGGTCAGTGTCAGTTGATCCTCCGGCCCTTCCCGCATGAGGCGCGACAAGTCCTGCCCCAGCGCTTCATCGACCTCGGCGAACACGTCGCGAGCGGCGGCGAAAGCGTCGGCCAGCGCCGCGCCCATGCCCACGCTCTGGCTGCCTTGTCCGGGGAACAGGAGGGCGAGGGTCATCGTGCGTCCTTGCGGCGGTTGGCGAAGCGCGGGAGGGGTAGGCCCGTTACGCCTTCCGGGCAAGACGGGCCGGTGGCGCGGTTGCGCCGCTCGGTCTAGCCTGCGCCCCGGAGGGGACCATGAGCGCATTCGAATATGTGTCGGTGCTGGCGTCGATCATCATCGGCCTGGCCATGACCGACATCCTGGTGAGCCTGCACCGGCTCATCCGGGCCGGTCGCGCGATCCGCTGGGACTGGGCGGCGCCGCTGGCGGCCCTGCTCGTCGCCCTGACCCTGATCCAGATCTGGTGGAGTCTCTACACCCCCGACGGCGAACCCATGACCATCGGGCGATTCCTGCCGGTGCTGGTGGTGCTGGTCCTGCTGTTCCTCCTCGCCTCGGCGGCCCTGCCGGACAAGGTTCCGGGCGAAGGCCTGGACCTGCGCGCCTATTACGACCGCAACGGTCCCTATTTCTGGAGTCTGTTCACCGCAACCCTCGGCTGGCTCCTGATCACCGGCGGCGTGGAGGCCGCGATGAACGGTGAGATCGGGCGCTTCCTCAGCTACCGCCTCGTCGACATGATCGTGGTGGCCGTATTCGCCTCGCTGATATTCGTGCGGCGGCGCTGGTGGCACGCCATCGCCTTCCTAGTCCTCAGTACGGGCCCGCTCGGCTGGTTCTCTCGAAGCCTGGGCTGACGACGGACGCGGCCTGCCTTGCCGCGCGCGGCCTTTTCCCCTATACGCCCCGGCTTTCCAGGACGTCGGTCTTCATTCGGAACGTCAAAGGGGCGGGAAACTCCCGGCCGCCGGACGAAGATCCATCGTGACGCGGACTTACCCGGTCCCGCCGCGCCGCCGTCCACCAAGGGAGAATACCGCATGGCTCTTTACGAGCACACGGTTATGTCGCGCCAGGACATCAGCGCGCAACAGGCCGAGGCGCTGAACGACACCATCAAGGCTCTGATCGAGGAACAAGGCGGTTCCGTCGCCAAGATCGAGTACTGGGGTCTGCGCAACCTGACCTACCGGGTCAAGAAGAACCGCAAGGCGCACTATTCGCTGCTCGCCGTCGACGCCCCTCCGGCCGCCATGGCCGAGGTCGAGCGTCAGCTGTCGATCAACGAAGACGTGCTGCGTTGGCTGACCGTCCGCGTCGAGGAGCTCGACCTCGAACTGTCGCCGCTGCTGGCGCGTCGTGAACGCGAGCGTGAGCGCGAGCGCGAGCGCGGCCCGCGCACCGGCTTCGAAGACCAGATCTGAGGACCAGACCCATGACCGATACGACCGCTCCCGTTCCGGGCGCTCCGGCTGGCTCCGGCTCCGCCGGCCGCCGTCCCTTCTATCGTCGCCGCAAGACCTGCCCGTTCTCGGGCGAAGGCGCGCCGAAGATCGACTACAAGGATGTGAAGCTGCTGCAGCGTTACATCTCCGAACGCGGCAAGATCGTGCCCTCGCGCATCACCGCCGTCTCCCAGAAGAAGCAGCGCGAACTGGCCAAGGCCATCAAGCGCGCTCGCTACCTGGCCCTCCTGCCGTATGTGGTGAAGTAAGATGAAGGTCGTTCTGCTCGAACGCGTCGAGAACCTCGGCGCCATCGGCGACGTCGTCACCGTCAAGGACGGCTTCGCCCGCAACTTCCTGCTTCCGCGGGACAAGGCCCTTCGCGCCACCTCCAGGAATCTGGAGAAGTTCGAACTCGACCGCGCCGCCATCGAGCAGCGCAACGAGAAGAACAAGGCCGACGCCCAGAAGATCGCCGACAAGATCGACGGTCAGACCTACGTCATGATCCGCCAGGCGGGTGAAACCGGCCAGCTGTACGGCTCGGTCGCCGGCCGCGACGTCGCCGAGGCCGTCCAGGCCGAAGGCGGGAAGGTGGAGCGGTCGCAGGTGGTGCTCAATACCGCCATCAAGACCCTCGGCGTCCACGACGTGCTGGTGCGCCTGCACGCCGAAGTCACCGCCACAGTCAAGATCAACGTCGCCCGCTCGGCCGATGAAGCCGAACGTCAGGCCAAGGGCGAGGACGTCATTCGCTCCGCCTACGAGGAAGACCGCGAAGCGGCCGCCGAACAGGCCCGCGACATGGTCGAGGGCGGCGCTGGCCAGCAGGACGGGCTCGGCTCGGAAGCCTGAGCCCAGCCGTCTCGGCGCAATAGACTACCCAAAGGCGGTGGGCCGCCCCCGCCCCCCCCCCCCCAATTTTTAAAAAAAAACCCC
>JAEWJI010000008.1 GCA_023386645.1 Pseudomonadota bacterium | reverse complement strand
CCACATGTTCACCACCGGCATGTCGGTGAATGTGAAGATGTATTTCACCGCCGCCACCATGGTCATCGCGGTGCCGACCGGCATCAAGATTTTCTCGTGGATCGCCACCATCTGGGGCGGGTCGATCAGCTTCAAGACGCCGATGGTATGGGCGCTGGGCTTCATCTTCCTGTTCACCGTGGGCGGCGTGACCGGCGTGGTGCTGGCCAATGGCGGCGTCGATGACGTGCTGCACGACACCTATTATGTGGTCGCGCACTTCCACTATGTGCTCTCGCTGGGCGCAGTGTTCGCGCTGTTCGCCGGCTTCTACTACTGGTTCGAGAAGATGTTCGGGGTGAAGTACAACGAGATCCTGGGCGCCGCGCACTTCTGGATCATGTTCATCGGGGTGAACCTGGTGTTCTTCCCGCAGCACTTCCTGGGCCTACAGGGCATGCCGCGCCGGTATGTCGACTACCCGGAGGCCTACACCCTGTGGAACCAGGTTTCGTCCTGGGGCTATGTGATCACCATCGTCGGCGTCGCCGTCTTCCTGGTGGTGCTGGTCGAGGCCGCCGTGCGTCGCCGCAAGGGCGTGGCCAATCCGTGGGGCGAGGGCGCGACGACGCTGGAGTGGACCCTGTCCTCGCCGCCGCCGCACCACCAGTTCAACGAACTGCCGGTGGTCAAGTCCGACCACCACTGAGGCCGCCGCGAGGCGAACACGTTCGGGGCCGTCTCCACCGGAGGCGGCCCCTTCGCCTTTCCAGATATGCTATCCGCCTGCCTGCCCATGACCGATCAGCCCGCCGTCACGCTCTCGACCGCCCAGCCGGAGGACTTCTTCCAGCTGCTGAAGCCGCGCGTGATGTCGCTGGTGGTGTTCACGGCGGCGACCGGGCTGGTGGTGGCGCCGGGGGCCATGAACCCGCTGAACGCGGCGATCGCGGTGCTGTGCATCGCGGTCGGGGCCGGGGCCGCGGGGGCGTTGAACATGGCGCTCGAGGGCGAGACCGACGCCCTGATGCGGCGGACGCGCGGGCGGCCGGTGGCGGCCGGCCGGGTCAGGCGCAACGACGCCCTGACCTATGGGGTGGTGCTGTCGGTCTTCTCGATCATGCTGCTGGGCATGAGCGCGAACTGGCTGGCGGCGGGGCTGCTCGGCCTGACCATCGCCTATTACGCGGTCTTCTACACCCTGCTGCTGAAGCGGCGGACACCCCAGAATATCGTGATCGGCGGGGCGGCGGGCGCGTTTCCGCCGGTGATCGGCTGGGCGGCGGCGACCGGCGACGCGCCCTGGCAGGCCTGGCTGCTGTTCCTGATCATCTTCCTTTGGACCCCGCCGCACAGCTGGGCCCTGGCCCTCTATTCCGCCGGCGACTATGCGCGCGCGGGCATTCCGATGATGCCGGTGGCCAGGGGCGCCCGATCGACGCGCCTGCAAATCTGGCTCTACAGCCTGGTGTTCGTGGTCTCGGCCATCGCGCCCGGTTTCGTGGGCCTGGGCGGGCGACTGTATCAGGTCGTTGCCATCGCCGGCGGGCTTGGCTTCCTGTTGCTGGCCTTCCGGCTCTGGCGGTCCCGCGCGGGCGACCAGCCCGACAAGGCCGAGGCCGTGGGGCGAGAGGCCGCATTGTATGACGTGCGCGCCGAGGCCAGACCCGCCCGCAACCTGTTCGCCTTCTCGATCCTCTACCTAATGGGGCTGTTCGCCGCCCTGCTGGTCGAGGCCATCGCCGCCGGAGTCTGAACCCATGCGCCTGACCCCCGAGGAATTGGCCGCCCGCAAGCGCCGCAACCTGGCCCTGGCCGGCGCCCTGGTGGTGTTCATGATCCTGATCTTCGCCACCACGGTTCTGCGCATGACCCAGAACCGCAGCGAGGCCCAGCAGACCCAGGCGGTTGCGGCAGCGGAGGCGCGGCCATGAGGCCTATGGGCCGCAATGCGATCGCCCTGATCTGCGGCGGGGTGGTGATGGCCATGACCGGCGCGGCCTTCGCGGCGGTGCCCCTGTACCGGCTGTTCTGCCAGGTCACCGGTTTCGACGGCACGACCATGCGCGCGGACAAGCCGTCCGAGGTGGTGCTGGACGAGACGGTGCTGGTCCGGTTCGACACCAATGTCCGCGGCCTGCCGATGGTGTTCAGGGCCGAGCAGGTGACCCAGAGGGTCCGGGTCGGCGAGACCGGCATCGCCTGGTTCGACGTGACCAACACCTCCGATCGCCCGGTCGCGGCCACCGCCTCCTACAATGTCGTGCCGGAACGGGCGGGCCCCTATTTCCAGAAGCTGCAGTGCTTCTGTTTCGAATCGCAGGAGATCGCGCCGGGCCAGACCCGGAAGTTTCCGGTCCAGTATTTCGTGGCCCCGGAGATGGCGACCGACCGCGAGGCCAGGGGGGTCCACGAGATCACCCTGAGCTACACCTTCTATCCGACCCAGGATGCGCCCGAGGCCACTGGCGCCGCCGCATAGCGGACGCTATAGCCCGGTCACGCGAATTGACGACTGAGAGAGCCTGATGGCCGACGCCCACGCCCAGCCGCACCACGACTACCACCTGGTCAACCCCAGCCCGTGGCCGCTCGTGTCCTCCATCGCCGTGACGGTGATGATGATCGGCGCCGTGGCCTGGATGAAGGGCTTATTCGGCCTGTCCGAAGGGACCAGCTGGCTGTTCTTCGCCGGCCTCGCGGGCGTGCTCTATTCGATGTTCGGCTGGTGGGCCGACGTCATCAAGGAAAGCCGCGGGGGCGACCATACGCCGGTCGTGTCGATCGGCCTGCGCTACGGCATGGTTCTCTTCATCGCCTCGGAGATCATGTTCTTCGCCGCCTTCTTCTGGATGTTCTTCGAGATGGCGATCTTCAACGAGGCGCGGGCCCATATTCCTGAGGTGGGAACCTGGGCCGACACGGCCGCGGCCTGGTCGACCTGGCCCCCGAAAGGCGTCGAGGTTCTGGACGCCTGGCAGCTCCCGCTGCTGAACACCGTGATCCTGCTGCTGTCGGGCACCACGGTGACCTGGGCTCACCACGCGCTCCAGGTCGGCGACCGCAAGGCGGCCAAGACGGGCCTGATCATCACGGTCCTGCTGGGCGTGCTGTTCACGGCCGTGCAGGCGTACGAGTACTACCACATCATCCACGAGAACCTGTTCTTCAATGAAGAGGCGCTCAACGCCGGGCTCTACGGCTCCATCTTCTTCATGGCCACGGGCTTCCACGGCTTCCACGTGCTGGTGGGGACGATCTTCCTGCTGGTCTGCCTGCTGCGCCTGTTCGCCGGCCAGATGACGCCGCAGAAGCACTTCGGCTTCGAGGCGGCGGCCTGGTACTGGCACTTCGTTGACGTGGTCTGGCTGTTCCTGTTCGCCTTCGTCTACGTGACCTTCGGCTGATGAGCCGAGTCCTGTCCTCCCCATCACAGATGGGGAGGAGGACTGTCCGAAGGATGGTCGAGGGGAGGAGGAGCGGCGCAAGCGCCGCGACGACGGCCTCACGCACAGAGCCCCTCCGTCTCGACGGCTGGCGCCGTCGATCCACCTCCACATCGCTACGCGACAGGAAGGAGAGATGAGACGTTTCCCCTGGCTGCTGACCGTCCTGACCGCCGCCGCCCTGTGCGTGCTGGTCGCGCTAGGGACCTGGCAGGTGCGGAGGCTGCAGTGGAAGGAGGGGCTGATCGCCCGGGCCGAGGCGGCTGCCGCGATGCCGCCGGCGCCGCTGGACGAGGTGCTGCGCGCGCCGGACCCGGAGTTCCGACGAGCCCTGGTGGTCTGTCCCGGCCTGCCGACCGCGCCCTTCGTCGAGCTCCAGACAATAGATGACGGAACGCCGGGCGTCCGGCTTGTGTCGGCCTGCACGCCGCCAGGAGGGGATCGACCCTTCCTGATCGATCGGGGCTTCGTGGCCGATGAGATTTCGGCGCGGCCGCCTGTTCAGGCCTCGACCCTGCCCCTGGCCGTGCTGGTGCAGTTCAGGCGAACGCCCGCCCCCGGACCGATGGCTCCACCGCCCAGCGGCGCCCGCTTCTTCGCGCGAGACGCGGCGGCCATGGCGACGGCGCTGGGGGTTGGGGAGCCCGAACCTTTCACCCTGTTCGCCCTGACCTCGACCAATCCGGAATGGGCGGCGCTGAGGCCCTCCGCCCCGCCGGCAGCGTTCTCGAACAACCATCTGGGCTACGCCGTCACCTGGTTCGGCCTGGCCCTGGCGCTTGCCGGGGTCTACGCCGCCTGGCTCTGGCGAAGGCTGAAGGGATGAGCGCGCGTCAGCATGTGCTGCCCAGCGGGCTCAGGGTCGTGTGCGACCCGATGCCGGGATTGCGAACCTTCGCCCTGACCGTCGCGGTCCGGGGCGGGGCGCGTTGGGAACCGGAGGACCGGTCCGGCTGGTCGCACCTGCTGGAACATCTCGTGTTCAAGGGCGCCGGCGAGATGGGCGCGCGCGAGATCGTGGAGCGGATCGAGGCCGAGGGCGGGTCGATCAACGCTTCGACCGGATACGAGCGGACCCAGTTCGAGGTGCGGGCCCTGGAGGGCTCGCTGCCGATGGCCATGCAGGTGCTGTCGGACCTGGTGTTTCGGCCGAAGCTCGACCCGGCCGAGATCGAGCGCGAGAAGGACGTGGTCGCCCAGGAGATCGCCGAAGCCTTCGACACGCCCGACGACCATGTGTTCGAGATGGCGCAAAGCCAGGCGTTCGCCGGCCAGCCCCTCGGCCGGCCGATCCTGGGTTCGGTCGAGAGCCTGGCGCCGGCCGACGCGGCCTCGGTGGGCGATTGGCGCGCGCGGCTGTACGCGCCCGAGCGGATGGTGGTGGCGGTGTCGGGCGCCGTCGAGGAAGACGCCCTGCTGGCCCTGGCGGAAGCCTGGTTCGGAGAGGCCCCCAGTCCCGGCGCGCCGGAGCCCGAGGCCGCGCGCTTCGTCGGGGGATCGGCCAGGCTGGCGCGACGGATCGAGCAGGCGAACCTGGTGTTCCAGCTGCCATCGATGCCGGCCACCGAACCGGTCCTGCCGGCGCTGCGGGCCTTCGTGGAGATTCTGGGCGGGGGCATGGCCTCGCGGCTGTTCCAGAGCGCGCGCGAGGAGCGGGGTCTGGCCTATGCGGTCGACGCCTATCACGAGCCGATGGAGGATGCGGGTCTGCTGGGGATCTTCGCCGGCTCGGCGGCCGAGCGGGCGGTGGAACTGGCCGAGGTCTGCGCGGAGGAGCTGATCTCGCTGGCCGAGCAGGGGCCAAGCGAGACGGAGCTGTCCCGCGCCAAGGCGGTGCTGAAGGCGGGGCTGTGGATGGCCGACGAGAGCCCGGCCAGCCGGTCGGGTCGGATCGCGGCCCAGGCCCTGGTGTTCGGCCAGCCGCTGGACTCGGCCGAGAACGCACGGCGGATCGAGGCCCTGACCGCGGCAGACCTCAAGGCGGTGGGCGTACGCCTGCTGGATGGCGGCCGATCGGCGACGGCGGTTCTGGGCCCCCGAACCGCCGGCAAGGCCGGGGACGCATTCGCCGCTCGCATCGAGCGCGCCGCGCGATAAGGTGGTCGCCCATGGCGCTGCTGGACTGGATCAATGAAACGGCGGGGCCGGTGCTGAGAGGCCGGTCGGTGACCCTGCGCATCCCGCGCGCCTCGGACTATGGCTCCTGGAGCGACGAGCGGGAGCGGTCGCGGGAATACCTGCAGCCCTGGGAGCCGGCCTGGCCCGAGGACGACCTGACGCGTCCGGCCTTCAAGCGCCGTATCGCCGCCTATCAGCGCGAGATGGAGCTGGGCCACGCCTGGCCGTTCTTCGTCTTCCGGAGCGACGGCGCGCTGGTCGGCGCCGTGACCCTCTCGAACGTCCGGCGCGGCGTGGCCGATACTGGGACGCTGGGCTACTGGATCGGTCAGCAACACGCCGGGCGCGGCTATGCGACCGACGCGGTCCAGACCATCAGCCGCTATGCGTTCGGCGAGCTGAGACTGCACAGGCTGGAGGCGTCCTGCCTTCCGACCAACGCCGCCTCGCGCAAGGTGCTGGAAAGGGCCGGGTTCAGGCTGGAAGGCCAAGCCCGGGCTTATCTTAAAATTAACGGCGAATGGGCAGATCATCTGCTGTTCGGCCTCGTGGAAGACGAGGTCGCGCGCGACGACGCCTGAGGTCGTCTCCCGAGGGGTTCGATCGAGCGTGAACGCAAGAGCCAGAAGCCTGGCGTGGGACGCGACCACCGCGATCGAGGCGCTGGCCGCCGCCGACACCGCTCTGTGGATATGGACCCCCGGGGAGGACCAGTTGCGCTTCACCGGCGCGACCCGCGCCCTGGGCCTGGGACCGTTGGCGCCCGAGTGCGGGGCGGCCGCCTTCATCGCCCTGGCTTTGCCGCAGGATCGAGCGCTCGCCGAACGGATCCTGAAGCCCCAGGAGGAGGGCGCCGAGATCGCGGTGCGGCTGCGCATGCGGGGCTCGGAGACCTGCCTGTGGCGCGGGGTCTGGCTGGAGGACGGTTTGAGGGCCGCGGGCGTCGTGGCCCTGGAAACCAAGTTCGCGGGCGCCGACCGGGACACCCTGACCGGCCTGCTGGATAGGCGGACGTTCATCGCGCGAGTGGCCGAGACCCTGGTGCAGCCCGGCGAGTACGAGCTGGTCGCCGCCGATGTCGACCGCCTGAGGCGGCTGAACGAGGCCCTGGGTCACGAGCGGGCCGACCTCGTGTTGTCCGCCCTCGGATCGCGCATGGCTGCGGCTTTCGCCGACGGCGCCGCGCCGGCCCGGATCGGCGAGGACGAGTTCGCTGTCATCGCGCCCAAGGGCGGGGTCGGGATCGCCGAGCGCCTGCGTCAGGCCCTGGAGCAACCGCTGCGGGTCGCCGGCTTTGATATCTATCCGACGGTGTCGATCGGCGCCGTGGCCTGCGAGGGCGGGCCGGACGCGCCGGACGCGGCCGAACTGCTGCGCCGTGTCGAACTGGCGGTGGAGTCGGCCAAGGCGGCCGGACGAGGCGGGGCGGCGGCTTACGGACGGGCGCTGGAGACCGACAGCCTGTCGCGCCTCGGCCTGGAGGCCGATCTGCGCAACGCCTTCGTGCGCGGCGAGATCGAGCCGTTCTTCCAGCCGATCGTGAACCTGCACACCGGGGCGGTGGCAGGCTTCGAGGCTCTTGCGCGCTGGCGGCATCCCAGGCGCGGCATGGTTCCGCCCGACGAGTTCCTGGGCTTGGCCGACGAGATGGGCCTGATGAACGAACTGGGTCTGCTGATGATGACCCAGGCGTCGCGTCAGCTGGCGGAGTGGCTGAAACGGCACCCCAACGCCGGCAGACTGTTCTGCAGCGTGAACCTGTCGGTGGGCGAGATCGAACGGGCGAACCTGATCGAAGACGTCGCGCGGATCATTGCCGAGACCGGCCTGCCACGCGGCGCGCTGAAGCTGGAAGTCACCGAGGGCGACATCATGCGCGACACCGCGCGCGCCGCCGAGGTTCTGGGCCGGCTCAAGGAGGTCGGGGCGTCGCTGGCGCTGGACGACTTCGGCACCGGCTTCTCGTCCCTGACGTGGCTGGCCAAGCTGCCGTTCGATACGCTGAAGATCGACCGCTATTTCGTGCTGACGATGGACAAGGACGAAGGCTCGGCCAAGATCGTGAAGTCGGTGGTCAACCTGGGCCGCGACCTGTCGCTGGAGGTGGTGGCGGAAGGCGTTGAGAACGCCGGGCTGGCGCGCCTGCTGCTGGACGCTCAGTGTCACTATGGCCAGGGCTTCGGATACGCCCCCGCCCTGCCGGCGCAGGAGGCCGAGGTCTATCTGAACGAGTCGCTCGCCGACGGGGTCGCGCCGATCAAGGCGCGGTCGGCCTAGGGGCGGTAGCGCGAGGGCAAGGCCTCGACCTCGGCTTCGCTCAGGGCGCGCGTGATCTGGGCGCGGCAGACCGAAGCCGGACCGCTGAACGGCCGGACCGCGATGCTGGCGAAGTCGCCGACACAGAGGCGCGAGCCGCCGCCCAGCGCGGAAATCACCAGGGTGTTGGTCGTCTCAAGGTCACGGCAGATGCCGGAGGAGCGGGCCTCGAAGACCGTGCCATCCTGGGCGCGCAGGAAGACGCTGAGCGGCTCGCCCGCGCGGAAATTCCGTACCTGGTCGCCATGGAAACAGACGCGTGGCGCAGCGGCGGAGGCCGCCGCACCGCCCGAGGAAGCGGGCGCGCAGGCAGCCACTGTCAGGACCGAAGCGGCCAGGGTGGCGATGGACAGGAGACGGCTGGGCATGGGGCTCTCCATGAGGACACAGCCCTAACTTGGCGCATCACCATGCGGTTGCAATCTGTCGGCGGCGAACCGAAGTGGATGGAGCCGACCCGCGAAGCTGGTCGGAAGGGGCGAGGGGGTCCCCTTGACGAGGGCCGCGACGTGTTCGCCCAGCAGCGGGGCCGCGCAGAAACCGCGGGAGCCTAGCCCGGCCAGGACGAACAGGCCTTCATCGACCTGCCCGCAGATCGGAAGCCGGTCCGGCGTGGTCGCGCGTATGGCCGCGCGGCTCTCGATCGGCTGGTCCTCGAGACGCTCGGCCAGGCGCGGAAGGCGCGCCGCGAGGGTGCGCAGGTTGCGGGCGCGGTCTTCCAGGCGGGGCGAGATGTCGATGTCGTCGCGGTCGTGGGTGGCGCCGAACAGCAGGCCGTCGGCCCCAGGCGCGACATAGCCGCCCCATGCCGATGCCGTTCCGGTCAGGCCCTCAACCCATTCCGCCTGGCCCCGAACGGGCCGGAGCGGCGCTTGGGAGCTCAGGCCCGCCAGGCCCCACCCCGCCGCCAGGATGACGTTCGGGACCTCCGCGATCAGCTGGTTCTCCCCGTCGAGCAGCCGCCAACCGCTCCCGGTTCGCTGAAGGCTCTTGACCGCTGACGTTTTCCAAGGAGCGGCGCTTAGCCAGGCGTCGCGGATCACGGCGGGGCGAACGGCCAGGGCGCGACGCATCAGCAGGGCCGGCCCCCCGCTCGCCTCGCCCAGACGCGAGCCCGCTTCCGTCTCATTCAGCAGGGCCATTTCACCGGCGAGCCACAGATCCTGTTCGCAGATGCGGGCGAATCTCGTCGAATCGCGCGCATGGCCAGGGAACTGCAGGACCGTCTCGGCGGTCACTGCGCCCGGAACCTCCCGGTACAAGGCGCGGGCCCGCTCCAGGGCCTGGGCGTAGAAGCCGGCTACGGCCGCGTCGCCGACGTCCAGCCGGGGGGTGACGAGGGCTGCCGGGAAGCTGGAGGCGGCGTCGCCCCCCGCCGGGTCCACCACGAGCGGCTGCAAGCCGAGCGCGTGGAGCGCCCTGGTCACGGAGGCACCGGCGATGCCTGCCCCTACCACCGCTACCATCGGCGATGGGCTCTCGCTGGGGTCGCCCGGCAGGCGCGCCTCCAGCCTCTCGCGCTTACGGCCGTGGCCGGGACGCTTCTCGACTTCGAAGCCGGCGGCCTGGAGGGCGCGGCGCACGTGCCCGGCGACCGTGAAGGTGGCGGCGCGAGCCCCGGGCCGCGAGCGGGCGGCCACGGCGGCCATCACGGGTTCGCTCCACATGGCCGGGTTCAGGGCGGGCGAGAAGCCGTCAAGGAACCAGGCGTCGGCGGCGCCGGACCATTCGGCCAGGGCCCAGTCCACGGGACCTACAGCTAGGTCGAGAACGGCGTCGTGTTCCGGTAGGTCGATCCGGTGGAAGCCTGGTGTCGAAGGCGGCCAGCGCCGGAGCAGGCTCGCGGCCTGCGCCTCCACTTCCGGAAAGGCGGACAGGGCGCGAGCGGCGTCGGCCGCGCTCAGCGGATGGGCCTCGATGGAGAAGACGTGAAGCCGCGCGCCCGGAGGCCGGGTCCGCGCCCACAGGTCCAAGAGGGCGCAGATGTTCAGGCCGGAGCCGAAGCCGAGCTCTCCGACCGTGAAGGCGCGCCGCCCGTTCCAGGCGTCGGGAAGGCCGCAGCCCTCAAGGAAGACCGCGCGGCTTTCGGCCAGGCCGTCCTCGGGCGAGAAGTAGATGTCGCCATAGCGGGTCGAACGCGGCGCGCCGTCTTCAGCCCAGGCGAGGTCGGCGGTCTGGGGCGAGGGGCGATCCATCCGCATCCCTTAGCGTGACGCACGAAAAAAGGGGCCGCCCGAAGGCGACCCCTTTCGTCTCGACTGGCCCGAAGGCCGATCGACTTAGTGAGCCGGAGCAGCCGGGGCCGACGAGGCCGGGGCGGCCGGAGCAGCCGAAGCGTCGGCAGCCGGAGCAGCGGCGGCCGGAGCGGCAGCGGCGTCGGCGGCCGGGGCCATGGC
>JAEWJI010000027.1 GCA_023386645.1 Pseudomonadota bacterium | reverse complement strand
GACCTCCAGCACGTCCTCGAAGGTGAGCGGCTCGAAGTACAGCCGGTCGGCGGTGTCGTAGTCGGTGGACACCGTCTCGGGGTTGCAGTTGACCATCACGGTTTCGAAGCCGACCGCACTCAGTGTGGTCGCGGCATGCACACAGCTGTAGTCGAACTCGATGCCCTGACCGATGCGGTTCGGGCCCGATCCCAGGATCAGCACCTTGGGCTTCTCGGTCTGCGGGGCCACCTCGGTCTCGGCGGCGGGGTCGAGCTCGTAGCTGCTGTAGTGGTACGGCGTCTTGGCGTCGAATTCGGCCGCGCAGGTGTCGACGGTCTTGTACACTGGGTGGATACCGAGCCTGCGGCGCAGCGCGCGTACGCCCGCTTCTCCGGCCAGTTCCGGTCGCAGCGAGGCGATCTGGCGGTCCGAGAGGCCGCTGTGCTTGGCCCGGCGCAGCAGTTCTGCGTCGAGCACCGGCGCTTCCAGCAGTTCGACGCGCAGGGCGACCAGGCCGGCGATCTGCTCGATGAACCACGGGTCGACGCCGGAGGCCTCGGCCACCTGCTCGACGCTGGCGCCCAGGCGCAGTGCGTGTTCGATGTCGTAGAGCCTGCCGTCCACGGCGGTGCGCAGGCCGGTCAGCAGCTGCTCGACCGTCAGGTCGGGGTCCGGCCCGGTCCAGAACCCGGCCCGGCTGGTCTCCAGCGACCGCATCACCTTTCCGAGGGCCTCGATGAAGTTGCGGCCCAACGACATTGCCTCGCCAACCGACTTCATCGTGGTGGTCAGCGTGGCGTCAGCCCCGGGGAACTTCTCGAACGCGAACCGCGGCGCCTTGACCACGACGTAGTCCAGCGTGGGCTCGAAGCAGGCCGGGGTTTCCTTGGTGATGTCGTTGACGATCTCGTCGAGGGTGTAGCCGATGGCCAGTTTGGCGGCGATCTTGGCGATCGGGAACCCCCTCGCCTTGGAGGCCAGCGCGCTGGACCGCGAGACACGTGGGTTCATCTCGATGACGATGAGCCTGCCGTCTTTGGGGTTGATCGCGAACTGGATGTTGCAGCCGCCGGTGTCGACCCCGACCTCGCGCAGGATCGCGATGCCCAGATCACGCATCGTCTGGTACTCGCGGTCGGTCAGCGTCATCGCCGGGGCGACGGTCACCGAATCACCGGTGTGCACACCCATCGGGTCGAAGTTCTCGATCGAGCACACCACCACGACGTTGTCGCGATGGTCACGCATCAGCTCGAGCTCGAATTCCTTCCAGCCGTAGATGGAATCCTCGATCAGCACGTTCGCCGTCGGTGAGGCGGACAACCCGTCACCGGCCATCCGCTCGACGTCCTCGGCCGAGTACGCCATGCCGGATCCGAGGCCGCCCATGGTGAAGCTGGGCCGGACCACGACGGGCAGCCCCAGATCGGCGACGGTCTCGCGGACCTCGTCCATCGTGAAACAGACACGGCTGCGCGCGGACTCACCGCCCACCTTGGCGACGATGTCCTTGAACTTTTGCCGGTCCTCACCGCGCTGGATCGCCTCGAAATCAGCGCCGATCATCTCGACGCCGTACTTTTCGAGGACGCCGTTGTCGTGCAGGGCCACCGCGGTGTTCAGCGCGGTCTGCCCGCCGAGGGTCGCCAGGACGGCGTCGATCTTGTTGCCGCGCTCGGCCTGCTGGACGATGACTTTCTCGACGAACTCCCAGGTGATCGGCTCGACATAGGTGTTGTCGGCGTACTCGGGGTCGGTCATGATCGTCGCCGGGTTCGAGTTCACCAGGCTGACCTGGATCCCCTCGGAGCGCAGCACCCGGCATGCCTGAGTACCCGAGTAGTCGAACTCACAGGCCTGGCCGATGACAATCGGGCCGGACCCGATCACCAGCACGTGGTTGAGGTCAGAGCGACGTGGCATTTACTTCTCTCCTGCCATCAGGTCTACGAACTGGTCGAACAGGTACTCGGCGTCGTGCGGGCCGGCCGCGGCCTCCGGGTGGTACTGCACCGAGAACGCCCGGCCGTTGGCCAGCCGGATGCCTTCGACCACACCGTCGTTGGCGCAGGTGTGGCTGACCTCGGCGGCGCCGAACGGGGTATCGAACTTCTCCCCCGCCTCACCCTCAAGCGCGAACCCGTGGTTCTGGGCGGTGATCGCCACCCGCCCGGTGATGTGGTCGATGACCGGGATGTTGATGCCGCGGTGGCCGAACACCATCTTGTAGGTGGACCGGCCCAGGGCGCGGCCCAGGATCTGGTTGCCGAAGCAGATGCCGAACAACGGGATTCCCGCACTCAGAACCTCGCGGGTCACCGCGACGATGTGATCGGCCGTGGCCGGGTCTCCGGGGCCGTTGGACAGGAACACCCCGTCCGGCTTGAGATCGGCGATCTGATCGAAGCTCGCCGAGGACGGCAGCACATGGCTGCGGATCCCGCGCCGGGCGAAGTTGCGCGGAGTGTTGGTCTTGATACCCAGGTCGACTGCCGCGACCGTAAACCGGTGGCCGCCTTCTGGTTCCACAATGTAGGAACTCCCCGTGCTGACCTGCCCCGCCAGATCCGCGCCCAGCATCGAGGGCTGGTCCAGTACACGGGCCACCAACTCGTCCAAGGACGCGTCCCCTGAGCCCGATGTCGCCGCTAACGCGGCTCCGCCGAACACCCCGGCCTTCATCGAACCGCGGGTACGCAGGTGGCGCACCACTGCCCGGGTGTCGATCCCGGCGATACCGACGATGCCCTGACGAACCAGCTCCTCGTCGAGCGTGCCGCTGGCACGCCAGTTCGACGCTCGCGGGGAGGGATCACGCACTGCGTAACCGGCCACCCAGATCTTGTCGTCGCGGCTTTCGCCATCTTCGGCGTTCCACCCGGTGTTGCCGATCTGCGGTGCGGTGGCCACCACGATCTGGCCGTGGTAGCTGGGATCGGTGAGCGTCTCCTGGTAACCCGACATGCCGGTGGAGAACACCGCCTCACCGAGGGTCTGTCCGACCGCACCGAACGTCGTACCGGTGAAGACGCGCCCGTCTTCGAGTACCAGGACCGCCTTGTCACTTCGTGTATTGCTCGTCATGCCTCTTCCTCCAGCCAGCGGTCGTACTCTGCGCGATTGTCGGCGCGGAACCCGGTGTCGATCTCGGTGCCCGAGGGCAACCTCCACCTGATGGCCAGGATTCCGTCGTAAGTCAGTGCCTTGCCTGCGATCCCACGCTCGGTCCTGATCGCGGTGACAGACTCGGCGGGAATCCAGACCGGACCGGCCCCGCTGCGCTGCAACATGATTCCCTCGGGGTAGCGGGTCAACACGGCCTTGGCCCGGAAGCCCAGGCTGCCGGCGGCCACCTTGTCGTTCCAGTGCGGCACTACCGTGCTGCCCACGTACATGCCCTTCATGGGCGGGATGATCGATGCGCTGACCGTGTCGGGCAGCGGCGGCAGCGTGCCGATCAGTTCGGCCTGGCGCTGTGCGCGATGCAGCCAACCGCGCATCATCTGACGGATCAGGAAAGCGATCAGCACGGCCAGCAGCGCGGCCAGGATCAGCGATGCGATCAGCGTGGGGGTGTTCACCGCAAACACTTCCCGTGCAGCGCGGTGATCTTGCCCCGCAACAGTGTGGCGGTCACGGTCGCGGGCAGCGTCATCGATTCGAAGGGTGTGTTG
>JAEWJI010000010.1 GCA_023386645.1 Pseudomonadota bacterium | reverse complement strand
GGACACCGCCAAGGAGGCGGCGAGCGAATTCCTGAACGCGGAGGGCCGGCATCCCGGCCACGTCCTGCTGGGGGCGGCCCTGACCGTCGGCTTCGCCTTTGTCGCCACGACGCTGGCCCGGCGCGCGATCCGGCCGCAGCCGCTGCATCAGGCGGACGGCGGCAAGCCGGTGACCGAGCGCCCACGCGGGGGGCTGAGCCTGATCCTGCCGGCGGTGTTCTCGGCTACTACTCTGTCGGCGCTTCGGGTATGGAACGCCCCGCCGGCGCGCGAGCGGAACCTGGCCATGGGCCTGTGGACCGCGGCCCAGGCCCTGAACGCCGTGTGGATTGCACTGAGGCCGGCCAGCCGCGGCCTGCAGATCGCCGCCGCGATGTCGTCAGCCGGCATGGCCGCCGCCTTCGCCCACGAGGCCCGCAAGGTCGACCTGAAGGCCGGCCAGTGGGCGTCGCCGATCGGCGGCGGGGTGCGGATCGCCAATACGGTGCAGGACAAGGTCGAGGAGCAGGCGACGGTCCACTGAGGCCGCGCCCCGCCTTGCCGGACGGCCGCCGTTCCTTTAGGGAGCGCGCTCGCGCGCGCCGTCAGGGCTGCGCTCCAAACCTTCCGAGACACCGATGAAGATCAACGGCAACACCATCAAGCCCGGCATGGTCCTGCAGCACAACGGCGGGCTGTGGGTGGTCACCAAGGCCAGCCACGTCAAGCCGGGCAAGGGCGGCGCCTTCGCCAACGTCGAGGCCAAGAACCTCGAGACCGGCAACAAGCTGAACGAGCGCTTCCGGTCCGAGGACAAGGTCGAGCGGGTCACGCTGGAGCAGAAGGACTTCAGCTACCTGTACGACGGCGGCGAGACGCTGGTGTTCATGGACGACACCACTTACGAGCAGATCGAGCTGCAGAAGGACTGGGGGGGCGAGGAGCGCATCCCCTACCTGCAGGAAGGCATGAAGGTCGTCATCGAGATGCACGAGGAGCGTCCGATCGGCCTGGAGCTGCCGGAGCAGGTCACCCTGACCGTCGCCGAGACCGAGCCGACGGTGAAGGGCCAGACCGCCTCGTCGTCCTACAAGCCGGCCATCGCCAACAACGGCGTGCGCATCATGATCCCGCCGTACATGTCGGCCGGCGAGCGGATCGTGGTGGATACGACGACCGGCGAGTACGTGCGCAGGGCGGACTGACGTCCGCCAGGTTCTAGGGTCTAGGGACTAGGTTCTAGGGCCAGATGCACGAACCCCTGCGCTTCCCCCCTAGCCCCTAGCCCCTAGCACCCAGAACCTCGAAAAATGGCCCTCGCCTCCGCCCTGCTGCAAGTGATGATGGACGCGGTCCGCAAGACGGCGCGGCCGATGCTGCGCGACTTCGGCGAGGTGTCGAACCTGCAGATGTCGCGCAAGGGGCCGGGCGACTTCGTCACCGCCGCCGACATCAAGGCCGAGGAGACGCTGTTCGAGCTGCTGATGAAGGCGCGGCCCGGCTACGGCTTCCTCGGCGAGGAGCGCGGCATGGTCGAGGGCACGGACAAGACCCACACCTGGATCGTCGACCCGATCGACGGCACCACCAACTTCATGCACGCCATGCCGCATTTCGCCATCACCGTGGCGCTGCAGCGGACCGCCCCCGACGGCCATTCCGAGATCGTCGCCGGCGTCACCTACAACCCGGTGATGAACGAGATGTTCTGGGCCGAGAAGGGCAAGGGCTGCTACCTGAACGACCAGCGCATCCGCGTCGCCGGCCGCCGGGATCTGTCCGAGAGCCTGATCGCCACCGGCCTGCCCTTCATCGGCAAGACCGGTCACGCCCAGGCGATCAAGGACATTCACGCGATCGGACAGCGGGTCGCCGGCATCCGCCGCCTGGGCTCCGCCGCGCTCGACTTCGCCTGGGCCGCGGCCGGCCGGTACGACGCCTACTACGAGCGCAACCTCAAGCCCTGGGACGTCGCGGCGGGCATCCTGTTCGTCACCGAGGCCGGCGGCATGGTCACCACCATCACGCCAGACGGCGACCCCAAGACCGGCGCCACCATCCTCGCGGCCAACCCCGATCTGCATCCGCAGCTCCGCAAGGTGCTCCAGGCGACCTGAGCTCGCGTCTCCTGCCATCGCTTTGCGACGGGCAGGAGACGGATCACTCAGCCTTGAACTGCAGCTCCGCCAGGCGGGCGTAGAGGCCGCCGCGAGCGACGAGCTCGTGGTGGGTCCCTTGTTCTACAACAGCGCCGTCCTCCATCACCACGATCCGGTCGGCGCGGAGCACGGTGGCCAGCCGGTGGGCGATGACCAGGGTGGTGCGCTCCTCCATGGCCTGGTCCAGCGCCGCCTGAACCAGCCGCTCGTTCTCGGCGTCCAGAGCGGAAGTCGCCTCGTCAAGCAGCAGGATCGGCGCATCCCGCACCAGGGCGCGGGCGATCGCCAGCCGCTGTCGCTGACCGCCCGACAGGCTTTTGCCGCGTTCGCCCAGCGGCGTCGCGAACCCTTCGGGCAGGGCCTCGATAAAGCCGAGCGCCTGGGCGCGCCCGGCCACTTCGCGGGCCTCTTCCTCCGTCGCCGCCTCGCGTCCGAAGCGGATGTTCTCCAGCGCCGAGCCGGAGAACAGCGGCGTCTCCTGCGACACCCAGGCGAAGCGGCTGCGAACCTCGGCCGGATCGGCGTCGCGCACGTCCACGCCATCCACCGACACCACCCCCGCCTGCGGATCGTAGAAGCGCAGCAGCAGCCGGAACACCGTCGACTTGCCCGCCCCCGATGGCCCAACCAGGGCGACGGTCTCTCCGGGCCGCACGGCGAGGTCGAATCCCCTCAGCGCCGGCAGGTCCGGCCGGCCCGGATAGGCGAAGTCCACGCCCCGCATCTCCACCTCGCCCCGGGCCGGAGAGGGCAGGGCGATCGGCCGCTGCGGCGGCGCGATCGAGGGCACGGCGCGCATCAACTCGTCGATCCGCTGCATGGCCCCCGAGGCCTTCTGCACATCGCCCCAGCTTTCGCCCAGCGCGCCCACGGCCCCGGCGCAGAACACCGACAGCAACACGAACTGGAGCAGGGCCCCCTCGCTCATCGCGCCGGAGATCACGTCGCGCGCGCCGAGCCACAGCACGAGCGCGACGCCGCCGAACATCACCACGATCACCACGGCGGTCATCCAGGCCCGGGCCCGCATGCGGACCAGGGACACCCCGAACGCGGCCTCCACGGCCGCCGCGAACCGGTCCGAGGCGCTGCGCACCCGTCCGAAGGCCTGGACCGTCTCGATCGCGTCCACGCTCTCGCCCGCGAAGCCGACGGCCTCGGCGAACCGGTCTTGCGAGGCGACGGTCAGTTTCCGCACCTTACGGCCGAACAGGAAGATGGGGCCGAGCAGCAGGGGCGTGGTCAGCAACACCAGTCCCGTCAGCTTCGGGCTGACGATGAACAGCAGCGCCGTCCCCCCGATCAGGGTCAGCAGGTTCCTGAGCGCGAACGACACAGAAGTGGTCAGCAGGGTGTCCACCAACTGAATGTCGGTGGTCAGGCGCGAGAGCACCTCGCCGGTACGCATCCTGACGAAGAACGCCGGGTCGAGCGTCAGCACCCGCTCGAACAGGGCGGAACGCAGGTCGGCGACCACCCGCTCGCCGGTCTTGGTCACGTAGAAATATCTGAACGCGGTCGCGACCCCCAGCGCCACGGCGTTGCCGCCGAGCAGCAGGAACCAGAAGTCCAGCCGCGCCCCGCCGTCCTCGAAGCCATGATCGATGGCGCCCCGGGCCGTCGCGGTCAGGCCTAGCGAGGCCGCAGTCGAGCCGATCAGCCATAGCCCGGCGATGACCGCGTCCACCTTTCGCCGCGCCAGATAGGGCAGCAGCCGGCCCAGCGGCTTCAGGTCGCGGCTCCTGGCCCGCCGGTCGCCCGCCTGATCCAGCCGGCCCGCCAAAAGTTCTCCCTCGCCAGGGCGGCCGGGGGCGGCCGTGGCGGCGGCGGGCGAGGAGGCGTCGGTCATGGGGCGGCCTCTTGCCCCCAAACCCCCGCCGGTGTAAACGCCGCCGCTCTCCCGCAGGGCCCGTGCAGACGGGTCAGGCGGGTTTTCTCATTTTCGCGCACCGACGGTCGGCATCGTCATCGCGCCAGAGGCTCGAACGATCATGAAAGCGGACACGCACCCCGACTACCACTTCATCACCGTCACCCTGACCAACGGCGAGACGTACCAGACGCGCTCGACCTACGGTAAGGAAGGCGACGTGCTGAACCTCGACATCGACCCGTCGACGCACCCGGCCTGGACCGGCGGCAACCAGCAGCTGATGGATCGCGGCGGTCGCGTCTCGCGCTTCAACAACAAGTTCGGCGGCTTTATCAAGAAGTAAAGACCCGATTGAGGCAGAGATGCCACGCAGAAGCGCCGGTCGAAAGGCCGGCGCTTTTTGTTTGTCCGGAAGGTCGATAAGA
The DNA here is from genome assembly GCA_023386645.1 of Pseudomonadota bacterium. Classification (GTDB taxonomy): domain Bacteria; phylum Pseudomonadota; class Alphaproteobacteria; order Caulobacterales; family Caulobacteraceae; genus Brevundimonas. Next base: position 67,649 of record JAEWJI010000010.1, on the reverse strand, counting down.
TGCCAATGCGCGATCTCCGGGGCGCAACGCCGATCGACGGCGGCCGGAGGCGTGGCGAGAGCGGACGGACAATGAATCGTAGGGAATTGGGCTTCGGCGTCGCCTCGGCGGCGATCGGGTTCGCGTCTTCGGCCCGGGCGCAGACGCCCTATGCCGGCCAGGCCGCCTCGCCGCCGCCTGCGGCCTTCGCCCAGCAACTGGGTCGCCTGCCCCAGGACATCCAGCCCGACGTCCGGGCCTTCTACGAGCTGAACACCTGGCGCCCCGTCTGGAACGCCGCCCGCATGCGGGCGCTCCAGACCGCCGCCGGCCGAGCTGAGCGCCACGGCCTGTCCCAGGCCGACTTCTTCGACTTCGTGGGCCTGGCCGCCGATCCCGACAGCGCCGACATCCGCACCACCGCCGCCGCCCTGACCTGGGCCCGGGTCCTGTCGGAGGGGCGTGTCCGCCCTGAGACGGTCGAGGACCTGTGGGAGATGCAGAAGAACCGCGTCGACCTGCCCACCGGACTGAACGACGCCCTGGTTCAGAACCGGCTGGTCCAGTGGATGGACGGCCTGGCGCCCACCGACATCGGCTACACCAACCTGTCGAACGGCTATGTTCGCTATCGCCGGCTGATCCGCAGCAACGGCGGCTGGCCCCGGTTCCGCGTCGGGGCGAACATCGAGCCGGGCATGAGCGACGCCCGCATTCCCGCGATCATCGCCCGGCTTGTGGCCGAGGGCGATCTGACCGCTGAACAGGGCTCGCGCCTGACCACCCAGGGCCTGGTGTATGGCCCTGAACTCCAGGCCGCGATGCGCGGCTTCCAGACCCGCCACGGCCTGCTCGCGGACGCGCGCATTGGCACGGGCACCCAGCGGTCGCTTTCGGCCTCGGCTGAAGACCGCGCCCGGCAGATCGCCCTGAACCTGGAACGCCGGCGCTGGCTGAAGCGCGACCTCGCGCCCGAGCGGATCGAGGTGAACACCGCCGCCGCCATCATGGTCTACTGGAAGGACGGCAAGCCGGTTCACTCCAACCGCGTGGTCGTGGGCGCTCCCTCGACCCAGACCCCGAGCCTGGAGAAGCCGTTCGCCTCCGTGGTCGCCAATCCGCCCTGGTATGTCCCCGCCGGCATCGCCCGGAACGAGATCCTGCCGCGCGGCCCCGCCTATCTGCGCAGCCAGAACATGTACGTCCAGAACGGCACGGTCATCCAGCGCGCCGGCCCGAACGCGGCGCTGGGCTATGTGAAGTTCGAGCTGCGCGACAGCTACGCCATCTTCCTGCACGACACCCCGTCCAAGGCCGCCTTCAACCTGGCCATGCGCCAGCGCAGCCACGGCTGCGTGCGGGTCCAGGGCGCGGTCGATTTCGCGCGCCTCCTGCTGTCGCCCGACCCGGCCCGCCTGAGCGAATTCGACGACGCCCAGGTCAGCCGCGAGACCAAGCGGATCCAGACCGGCCGCGAGATCAGCGTGCGCCTGCTCTACTGGACCGCCTTCGTCGACGGCCAGGGACGCGTCGCCTTCCGCGAGGACGTCTACAACCGCGACCGCAAGCTGGCCGAGGCGCTCGGCATCGCCGTGGACCTGCCGACCGTGGTCGACGATGGCCGAGGCCAGGACGCCGACGACGTCGGGCCGTAGGGGCTCATCTCCTTCCTATGCGAAGCATGGGGGAGGTGGCTCCGAAGCGAAGCGAAGGAGGCGGAGGGCCTACTTCCCACCGTAAAGAACCCCTCCGTCAGCTCGCCGAAGGGCTCGCCGCCACCTCCCCACGCCTACGGCGTAGGCAGGAGAACCGCGTCACACCCCGAACGCCGCCTCGAGCATGCCGAGCTGGCTCAGGACGGGGTTGGGCTCGGGCTCGTCGGCCGCGTCCAGATACATCCGCCGATCCAGATACAGGACCCGGTCGTGCAGGCGATCCGCCCGCACCAGATATTCCACCAGGGCGATGGGCAGGTCGGACGGGGTCGGCTCCGCCTCGACCTTGCGCTCAGACAGCCGATAACGGGCCTCGGCCGCCGTCTCCGGGGCCATGTCGCCTTCGCGCACGGCGCGCTGGACCAGCAGCCAGGAAGCGATCTGCATCAGGCGGGTGGTCAGCTTCATGCTTTCACCGGCGTAGGCCAGGGCGCAGGCCCGGGACAGCAGCTTGGACTCGCGGCGCCCGTCGCCGTCCAGATAGGCGGCTACCTCCTCGACCAACTCCATCCCGTCCTGGAAGGTGCGCTCGAAGAGCTCCGACCGCGCGAAGTCGCGGATTTCGCCCGCGCGGGCGTTCATCGCCGACGGAGCCTCGCCAGTCGTCATCTCAAGCCTATGCATATGAACTCACGCAACCGTCCCACAGGCGGGACCGGACGGCCACGCTGTCCAGAGACCTGCAACGGCCATGCCAAGGGCGCGGTCACGACGCCCCGAAATTGAACAGCGCGTCCGCCGCGCTCTTCTTGGACTGTTTCGACTGGATGGCCTGGCGGACGCGGCCGATCTCGGCCTCCAGCGTCTCGATGCGTTCCGACAGTTCATCGACCGACAGCAGGTCCAGATCCTCGCGCACCAGGGCTTTCAGGGCCGCGCCCCGCTCGGGCCGGGGTTCCAGATCGTCGAACGTCATGGCCGCCTCCTTCGCTGGCGGAGTGAACGCCCGGCCGCGCTCGAAAGCAAGCGTGAGCTCGGCGGCCGGCGCCTGGCGCGCCGGCAGCGGGGGATGGGCTATTCCGACCAGACGGCCAGCTCGTTGCCCGCGGGGTCGCGGAAGTGGAACCGGCGCCCGCCTGGAAAGGCGAAGATCGGCCGGGTGATCGCGCCGCCCGCCGCCTTGACCCGGGCGAGCGCCGCCTCCAAGTCGTCGGCCCACAGGACCGGCAGGATGGTCTTCACCGCAGTGTCCGCGTCGCTGTCGAAGCCGCCGTCCAGTCCTTCGTCGAAGGCGGCGTAGCTGGGCCCGTAGTCGGTGAAGGACCAGCCGAAGGCCTGGCCGTAGAAGGTCTTCACGACGGGCAGGTCGCGGGCCGGCAGCTCCAGATAGTCCAGCTTGCCGTCCTTGCGCATGATCGCCTCTTCGTGATCCCGAAGGTGACTTGCCACGCCATCCGACGCAGGACAATCATGAGAACGGTTCGCATTTGCAGAGGTGGTGGCGATGATCGTTCTGACGCTCGGGTCCTCGGCCCTTACCGAACTGATGCGGCGCGATGCCCTTGTCAGTCCACCAGCCAGCCGTGGCGTTTCCCCCACGCCATCGCCAGCGCGGGCCAGGTCTCGGCCGGCATGCCGGCGGCCTTCCTGACTCCGAATCCGTGGCCGCCTTCCTGGAACAGGTGCGCCTCGGCCGGGACGCCGGCTGCGCGAAGGGCAGCCAGCAGCAGCAGGCTGTTTTCGACCGGGACCGCACGATCGTCCATTGCGTGGACCAGCATCACCGGGGCCGCTCCGGACCAGTCGGCGCGTTGCATGGAGTAGGCCGTGACGGTCTGGGCTGTAGGCGTCTCGCCCAGGAGATGCCGCCGGGAGCCGGTGTTGGCCGCCGCTCCGTCCAGGGCCACGACCGGATACATAAGGAAGGTCAGATCGGGTCGATGCGGTTGGGCGTCCGCATGGTCGACGGCGTCGTAGGTCGGGTCGGTTCGGGTCGCCAGCAGACCGGTGAGGTGACCTCCGGCGGAGGCGCCGAGAACCGCCACCCGGCTCGGGTCCAGGCCCTCGACCACCGCCCGCGCCCGCACCAGCCTCAGCGCCCGCTGGGCGTCCTGAAGCGGCGCGTCCGGCCCGGCCGCCCAGCCGTCGGACGGCAGGCGGTAACGCAGGACGTAACAGGTGACGCCAGCCGCCGCGAACACACGCGCGATGTCCAACCCCTCGATATCCACCGTGACCAGACGGTAGCCGCCGCCCGGGATCAGCAGCAGGGATGCGCCGTTCGGCCGTTCCGGCCGCACGACGGTCAGGGATGGATCGGTGATCCCGACCGCAAAGCGGTCACGGTAGGCGGGATCGGTCGACCGTTCGGTGACCTGTTCGACCACCCTCACCCCGTCGCCGCCCGGCGCGCCGTTCGGCCAGAGCGGAAGGACCTCGGACGGATCCGCTGGAGCGACGGACTCGATGACCGGACCGCGCAAAGCGGAGGTCACGACCGCGGCGCCCAGCAGGGTGCGGCGGTCGACATCGGTCACGCCAGCTCGACCGCCATGGCCACGGCCTCGCCGCCGCCGATGCAGAGAGAGGCCATGCCCTTCTTGCCGCCCCGCGCCTGGAGCGCCGACAGCAGGGTGGTCAGGACCCGGGCTCCCGACGCGCCGATCGGGTGGCCGAGAGCCGTCGCGCCGCCGTTCACGTTCAGCTTGGCGTGGTCGATCTGCAGTTCCTGCATGGCGATCATGGCGACGACGGCGAAGGCCTCGTTGACCTCCCACAAGTCCACGTCCTCGGCGGACCAGCCGGCGCGTTCCAGCGCCTTCTTCATCGCGGGCACGGGGGCGGTGGTGAACAGGCCGGGCTCGTGGGCGTGGGCGGCGTGGCTGACCACCCGTGCGATGATGGGCAGGTTCATCGCCTTAGCCACGCTCTCGCGGGTCATCACCAGGGCGGCGGCGCCGTCGGAGATCGAGGAGGCGTTGGCGGCGGTGATCGTGCCGTCCTTGGCGAAGGCGGGCTTGAGGGTCGGGATCTTGTCCGGGTTCGCCTTGGACGGCTGCTCGTCCTGGCTCACGACCTCGACGCCCTTGCGGGTCGTGACCTCGACCGGAACGATCTCGGCCTCGAAGGCGCCGGTCTCGATGGCGCGACGGGCGCGGGTCAGGCTCTCGATGGCATAGGCGTCCTGGGCCTCGCGGATGAACTGGTAGTCGCGGGCGGCGTCCTCGGCGAAGGCGCCCATCAGCTTGCCGGGCGTGTAGGCGTCCTCCAGCCCGTCCAGATACATGCTGTCGGAAATGACGTCGTGGCCGATGCGGGCCCCGGAGCGGTGTTTGGCCATGACGTAGGGCGCGCCGGTCATCGACTCCATGCCGCCGGCCACGATGATGTCGGCGGTCCCGGCCTTCAGTGCGTCATGGGCCATCATCGCGGCCTGGAGACCCGAGCCGCACATCTTGTTGACCGTCGTGGCCTCGACGTGCTGGCCCAGCCCCGCGCCGATCGCGGCCTGGCGGGCAGGGGCCTGGCCCAGGCCGGCGGGCAGGACGCAACCCATCAGGATCTGCTCGACCTTCGACGGATCGACGCCGGCGCGTTCGACCGCCGCCTTGACCGCCGTGGCGCCCAGCTCGGTCGCCTTCACGCCCGACAGCGCGCCCTGGAAGCCGCCCATGGGTGTGCGGGCGAAGGAGCAGATGACGACCGGGTCAGCGGAGTCGGCCATGGGAGAGAACCTCGATGTTGCGAGTGCTAAGAATGTTGCGGTTGCTAAATCGGCCCCTGCGCGGTGAATCGCAACCCTTGTGAGATCAGCCGTGTCCGGGGCCGCGCGGCATCCGCACCGGGGCCAGGCGGCGCCGCTGGCGGGCCACGGCCAGCGGTCGGCCGTCCGCGCCCCAGGCCGTGGCGTCGTCCACCGTCCAGCCGCCGCCCAGGTCCAGCATGCGGAACTCCAGGAAGCACCAGCCGTCGGGCGCCGTTTCGGGCGTCGGGTCGGCGATGAAGTCGTAGCGCAGGTCGACGGAGGCCATCATCGGGGGTGTCGGGGAAGTGGTCCAGGCCGGCGGATACAGGGCGTCGAGCAGATAGCAGAGCCTCAGTTCATCCAGGGGCGCCCCGTCGCGGGTCCGCATCCACAGGCGCTCGACGGCCGGCTTGTCGGCGTTGCCGCCCAGGATATTGGGGCCGCTCTCGAACCGGTACTCGACATACTGGCTGAAGCGGGGGGCAAGGGGGCCGCTGATGGTGCGCGCCGGGTCCAGAGTGTCGAGAGGCGGCGGGGGGGCGACGATCTCGCAGCGGACAGGGGGTGAGTTGTCGTCGCCATAGGTCGCGACCGCATGGACGTTCAGCCGCTCGCCCTGGCTGACGTCCACGGCCGCATAGGCGATCGAGCGGCCGCCACGCAGCAGACGCGGCCGGAAGCCCAGCTCCCCGTACCTGGCCGCCGCCAGATACTGGACGGACAGGGTCCGAAGCGGCGCCGAAAGCCCCAGACCCTGGCGCATCGAGCCGGCGCACAAGGCCGCCAGCAGGCCGCCGAAGGGAAAGCCCTTCTCCGGCGGCTGAATGATCGGGCCGTTGGAGAAATCGCCGCTGATGTCAGCGACCAGCCTGCCTTCGGCCGGGCGAAGGGTCAGGGCGTCTTGTAGGGTCTGAAGCGTCATCCGCGCCGCCTAGCCGGGAAAGGAGACGGGCGACAAGCCGTCCCGGCCGCCGCCCGCCAGTCAAGGGATGCAGGAACGCGCGAAGCAGGATCACGAGTTCGTTGCGTTTCGATACTGACTCACTGGGTCCAGAATGGCAACCCACTTGCCAAACGGCTGACGCGGGGTCACCTTTCCTTCATGGGCCGCACCGCAGACTATTCCCGACAGAGCTGTTCGATCGCCGCGACGCTGGAGGTGATCGGCGATCCGTGGACCCTGCTGGTCATCCGCGACGCCTTCAACGGCGTGACCCGTTTCGAACAGTGGCAGGAACAGCTGGGCGTCGCCCGCAATGTGCTCGCGGCCCGTCTGAAGACCCTGGTGGCGCACGGCGTACTGGAGCCGCGCCTGTATTCCGAACGTCCGCCGCGCAACGAATATGTCCTGACCGCCAAGGGCAAGGACCTGTACGGGGTGCTGGTGACGCTGCACGGCTGGGGGGCGAAGCACGTTTATGGCGGCTCGGATTCCGGCATCCGGATGACCCACAAGGCCTGTGGCGAGGACCTGCAGCCGCGCATCGCCTGCGGTTGCTGCGGCGAACTGGTCAAGCCGCGCGAGCTGGAGCTGCATCGCGACAAGAACCGCCCGACGGTCGGCGACCTGCTCCCGCGCGAGACCGCCGCCTGATCCATCGTCGCCGAGGGCCAGGCGGCGCTGGATAGCCGCTAGTCCCGGACGTGTTCGTTCAGGAACTTCAGATACGCTTCCTGGGCCGTGATCCGGTTGTCGCGCTTCAGGAAGCCGTGGCCTTCGTCGGGGAACAGGACATATTCGACGGGCGCTCCGTTCGCCCGGGCGGCGGCGACCAGGTCGTCGCTCTCGGCCTGGAGCACGCGGGGATCATTGGCCCCCTGAACCACAAGCATGGGCCGGCGGATGTTGGCGGCATGGAACAGCGGCGAAATCCGGCGATGACGCTCGGCGTCGGTCGCGGGATCTCCCATCTCATCGAAAAGGGCCTCGCGGAAGGCGCCCCACCAGGGCGGGATCGACTCCAGGGTTCGGACCCAGTTGGTCACGCCGAAGATGTTGATGCCGGCCTCGAAGGTCTCCGGATGGAAGGCCAGGGCCGCGGCGGTCATGAAACCTCCGTAGGAGCCGCCCATCACCGCCACCTGGTCGTCCGCCACCCAATCCTGCGCCCGCAGCCAGTTTCCGGCCTCGACCACGTCGCGCAAATCCTCTTCGCCATGACGGCGGTCGTCCATGTGGAAGAAGGTCTTGCCGTAGCCGGTCGAGCCCCGGTTGTTGACGTCCAGCACCGCATAGCCGTGGTTCACCAGGTGCTGGATCATGGCCGAATAGCCGCGTCGGGCCTGGCCGCCGGGGCCGCCGTGGACCATGACGATCGCGGGGGCCGGGGCGGCGGAGGACGCGTCCTTGGGCCGATACAGCACTCCGGGGATTTGCACCCCGTCGAACGAGGGGAAGCGGATGATGCTGGCCTCGACCAGCGCGCCTTCGTCGATGGCCGGGTTCAGCGCCTGGGTCAGCCGACGGGCCTGGCCGCTGGCGAGATCAGCCACGAAAATGTCCGATGGCGACGTGTCCGACCGCACGGTGAAGGCGATCGTGCTTTCGTCGCGGCTGAACCGAACCGACGCGAGGTCGCCGTCAGGCACGCCGGTCAGGATAACCGGCCGGTTTTCGGTCATGTCGAACAAGGCGAGTTCGGTGGAGGCGTCGGCGTTGACGCCGGACACGCGGTAGCGGCCGGAGGGCGAAAAGGCGACGAACATCACGTCCCAGTCGGCCGCGAGGTAGGGCGCCTTGTCACCACTGCTGAGGTCGTGGCGCCAGGCCTGGTTGAACTCGCCATGCTCATTGGTGGCGTAGATCAGGGCCGCGCTGTCCGGGGTGAAATCATAGACGCCGTGGGCGACGTTGCCCTCGTGCCGGGTGATCAGCACCGGCTCGCCGCCCGCCTGGGTGTCGAACAGATAGACGTCGGAGTTGGCGCTGGTGATCTCCCTGGTCAGCGCGACGTATCGGCCGTCGCGAGACACCGCGGACGGGGTGAAGCCGCCGGGGTTCTGGAACACGACCCGACTCTCATAGTCGTCAGCGTCCAGGGCCAGCAGGTCGAAGGCCTGCGGGTCGCGAGCGTTGGAGGTGACATAGAAGGTCCGACCATCGGCGCTCCAGCCGGCGAACTCCGCCTTGACGTTGTCGCCAGGCGTGAGATCGCGGACCTGACCGTCCTCGCCGCGGACATGGATGTGGGTCAGTTCGCTGCCGCCACCGCCGCTTTCGGCCTCGTAGAGAATCCGGCCGTCGTTCGGAAAGTGGCTGACCGCGAAATGGGCGACGCTCTCCGAGGCCGTCAGGGGCCGCGCCTCGCCGCCGTCGAGCGGCAGGGCGTAGGCGTTGAATACGCCGGACTGGTCCGATGAGATGAGCAGACTGCGCCCGTCCGGCGAGAAGGCCCCGGCCGAGGTTCCACCAGCCAGACCATAGCTCGTGGTCTCGAAGAACTGGGCGGCGGTGTAGGTCGGATGGGCGCTGGGGGCCTCGGACTGGGCCTGGGCCTGGGCGGGCGTCGCCGCCAGGGTCATGGCGCCAAGCGGCGCCGCCAGAGCCAGGGCGATGGCCGAGGCCATCGGGGCGGTTCTGATACGCATGGTCGATTCCCTCCCGGATCGGATTCGGTGGGGAGAGAACCACGCCATGCGCGCTGTGTCGCCTGTTGGCCGAACGGAGCGGGGCTGTTGGCCGCTATGGGCGAGCCGCCGGCTATTCGGCGCTCGACAGCAGCATGTTGAGCATCAACCGCACCCCGCCCTCGGGCTCGGCGTCGGAGACCCAGCGGTTGGCCGCGATCATCACCGGCTGGGGGATACCCTGCGGTTGGCCGGTCCAGACATCGACCATGATGTCCTCGCTGGCCTGAACGCCCCGCTGCATCGGCGTCCAGCCGATGCCGTCCATGGCGTCCAGCAGGTCGGCGCCCGCGCCGGCGGGCCCCGTCACCGTGACGCGACAGACGCCGTTCTCCTCGATCCAGGCGGCGGTGACCGTGGTCCCGGCCGGCGAGGGCGCGACCCATTCGCCCATTGCGTCGTTCAGTCCCACCGAGGCCGCCAGGGCCGCGACCCGGTCAGGCGATCGGCCCTCGGCGTCGAACTGGGGCAGGCAGAACTCGTGAAGGGTGATGCCGGCGGCTTCGCCAGCCGTGCCGGGCGGGGTGTCGACCAGGGTCTGGGCGCCGGCTGGACCGGCGAGAGCGGCGGCGAGGGCGGACATCAGGATCAGGCGGCGCATGTGAGCTTCTCCAGGCGGTTACCAGCGTGCCTGACCACGAGCCCTGGGCCAAGTCGGCGAACGGGATCGTCAGGAACCGGCGCCTCCGGCCAACGGCGTGCATGATAAGCCTTGGGCATGGGCCGGGGACGCACCGTCATCGTCGCGCTGCTGCTGGCCGGGGGGTTGGGGGCCTCACCCTGCGTCGCTTGGCCGGCGCCTCAGGATGCCGCCGCCATCCAGGCGGCTGTGAACCAGGGCCAGGCCTTGCTCGACGAGGGCCGTCCCGCCGAGGCCGAGCCGCTGTTTCGATCCGCGGCCGAACAGGCGCTCCAACTCTGGGGCCAAACCTCGCCCGACGCCGGGGCCCTGACCATGAAATGGGGCGAGGCCGTCGACGCCCAGGGCCGCCACCGCGAAGCCGAGCCCATCTTGCGCCGGGCCCAGCTGCTGCTGACCCGGTCAGTCGAGCCGGGCCATCCCTATCTCGGGGTGATCGCCAACCACCTGAGCGCCAACCTGAACGCCCAGGGTCGCTACGCTGAGGCCCTGGCGATGGCCCGGGCGGCGGAGGCCGCATGGCGCGCGAGCGAGGGCGATGACGGCGACGGCGTGCTGATCGCTCGCAACAATCAGGCCTCGGCCCTGCGCTTCCTGAACCGGCCGGCCGAGGCGGAGGCCATCCATCGCGCGATCCTGAGCGTGCGTGAGGCGTCGGGGACTTCGGAGCAACTGGCGCTGACCCTGAACAACCTCGGTGGTCTGCTGATGGATCAGGCCCGCTATGCCGAGGCGGAACCCCTGTTGCGCCGCGCGGTCGCGCTGCGCGAGAGCGGACAGGGGGCTGACGATCGACTGATGGCCCAGAGTCTGTCGTATCTGGCCACCACGACCGCGGCCCTTGGGAGGCCCGAGGCGGCGCTGGCCATGCAGCGGCGCGCGGTTGAGATGTTGGCGCGGGACGAAGGTCCCGACCTGGTCTCCGCCCTCATGTCCGAGACCCAACTGTTGCTGCGCCTGGCCATGGACACGGAGGCGGACGCCTCGGCCCGCCGGGCGCTGGCGCTGCAGGAGCGGCTATTGGGCCCCGACCACCCAGGGCTGGCCGACGCCTTGACCAACCTGGCCGACGCCACCCTGCTGCGGGGGCAGTCGGCCGAGGCCGAGCGGCTGCTTGAGCGGGCCGTGGCCCTGATCGAGGCTGACGCGGGTCCCGACAGTCCGGACCTTCTGAGGCCGCTGTTCCTATGGGCCATCGCAGCGGGCGAAACGGGCGACCGCGCCGGGGCGGTCAGGCGGTTGGAGCGCGCGGAGGCGGTCGCGCTGCACCTGCCGGAGGGGCATCTGTCGCGGATCGGCAGCCAGGCGAACCTGGGCGCGGCGCTCGCCGCCGATCATCGTCCGGCCGAGGCCCTGCCGCGGCTGCGGCAGGCCGGGGCCGCTCTGGCTCTGGAGACCGGAGCGGGCGCGCGCGACAGCGAGGGGCGGCGCGACCTGGACGCCTACCGCCATGTCTATCGACTGACCGTCACCGCCGCCTGGGACGCCGCCGCCGCCGGCTAGCCGCCCCGCACCCTCAGCGCCATGAGCGGAATGACGATGTCTTCCTCGTCCTCGAGATGGCGCAGCAGCGGCGCTCCTGCCGCCTCCAGGGCGTCCGCCAGCCGCTCGCCCGCGTCTTTCGGCTGGTCATTCTCGGTCACCGCCCGATGAAAATCGAACCCCAGTCGATGCAGGGTCTCCAGATGGACGTGGACGGTCTCGTGGTCCCGGTCCAGCAGGTCGATGCCGGCCGAGATCCGGGGTTCGATCCGCCTGAATTGGGGGAAGTAGTGGCCGCTCTCGATCCGGTGGTGGCCGTCCAGATGCTGGAGGAAGCCCTGGAGCGCGGGGATCAGGGCGCGGTGCAGGCCCGCCACGTCGGTCGCGCCGCCCCGCCACCCCTCGACCATCGCCAGCATGTGCGCCTGATGCTCGCGAAAGCCGTCATGCATCTGGAGCCAGTGAGCGGCCACGTCCGGCAGGGGTTCGGACCAGCGCAAGCGCGGATAGGCGTCGCGCAGATAGAGCATCTCGGCAGGCAGGCCTACGCGGCCGTTCAGCCCGGCCGTGTCGTCCACCGTCTCAGACAAGCGCGCGGGTGTCCCGAATGAAGCCGCCGCCGAGCAGACGATCGGGATCGGTCGGATCGTAGAGGGCGCAGGCCTGACCGGGCGCCACGCCTTCCTCGCCCGTGTCGAAGCGCACCACGACATCGCCGTCGTCCAAGCCGAGCCGGGCCGGAGAGGGGGCGCGCGTGGAACGCACGCGGGCCAGCACCGGGGCTCCAGCCCTGGCCGCGTCCTCGATCGAGGCCTCGTCGCCCAGCCAGTTGGTTTCCTCCAGCCGGAGCGACGCCGTCAGCAGGGCCTCGCGCGGCCCGACGATCACCTGATGACGGTCCGGATCCAGCCGGGTGACGAACAGGGGCTCGCCGACCGCGACATTAAGGCCGCGCCGTTGGCCGATGGTGTAGTCGGTGATGCCGCCGTGTCGGCCAAGCACCCGGCCGTCCATGTGCACGATCTCGCCGGCCTCGCGCCCCTGGGGCCGCAGGCGGTCGATGAGGGTCCGATAGTCCCCTGACGGCACGAAGCAGATGTCCTGGCTGTCCGGCTTGGCGGCGATGCGCAGGCCAAGCTCCGCCGCCACGCCGCGCACCTGCGGCTTTTCCAGATCGGCCAGCGGGAACCGCAGATAGTCTAGCTGGGCCCGGCTGGTGGCGAACAGGAAGTAGGACTGGTCGCGCGACGGATCGATGGCCTTGCGCATCTGCGTCCGGCCGTCGGCGCCGACCGCGCGCCGCACATAGTGGCCCGTCGCCATGGCTTCGGCTCCGAGGTCGCGCGCGACGTCCAGAAGATCGCGGAACTTCACAGTCTGATTGCAGCGGATGCACGGCACCGGCGTCTGCCCGCGCAGGTAACTGTCGGCGAACTGGTCGATCACCGCGTCGCGGAAGCGGCTTTCGTAATCGAGCACATAGTGCGGGACGCCGATGGTTTCGGCCGCCAGCCGGGCGTCGTGGATGTCCTGGCCGGCGCAGCAGGCGCCCTTCTTCTTCAGCGCGGCGCCGTGGTCGTAGAGCTGCAGGGTGACGCCGACGACATCATAGCCCGCCTTGGCCAGCAGAGCCGCGACCACGGTCGAGTCAACGCCGCCCGACATGGCCGCCACGACACGGGCGCCTATCGGAAGGCCCACCGCCGCACGCGCGGCCGCGATCGCCCCGTCCATGTCGGCGGGCGCGATATCGGGGATCGCACAGATCGGCTCGGCGAGCGTCATCGCCGCCATATAGCGAGTGGGACGGGCGGTTTCGAGGCTTGCTGAAACGACAACGGCCGCCCCTTGCAGGAGCGGCCGTCGAAGTCTCGGCTGCGGCCGGCCCTACGACCGGTAGCTCTGGATCCGCGTGGTGCGCAGGCCCTGCATGCCCCATTTGTCGATGGCCTTCTGCCAGGCCAGGAACTCCTCGGCCGTCAGCCGATACTTGGCCAGGGCTTCGTCCAAGCTCAGCAGGCCGCCGCGCACCGCCGCGACCACCTCAGCCTTGCGGCGGATGACCCAGCGGTCGGTGTTCGCCGGCGGCAGGTCGTGCAGGGTCAGGGGGGTACCCGTCGGTCCGACCACGTACTGTTCGCCCTTACTATTCAGGCGTCGCTCTTGCAGCATGGGCTTAAGCCTCATTCACCACCACCATTGGTCATGGTTGTAGGCGCGGCGCCGCTAAAGGCCGTTTAAGCGTCGTGGTGAAGGAAGGAATAATCTGCCCACCTTCGCCAAGACTTCGGTAACCCTGCGCTAAGCGACGATTCATTGAGGATAACGATTACTTACTCGCCGATCAGCGTTTGATGCTGATCAGCTCGGCCAGCATCTCGTCGGCGGTCGTGATGATCTTGGACGAGGCGGAATAGGCGCGCTGGGTCGTGATCAGGCCGGTGAACTCGGTCGACAGATCGACGGTCGAGGCCTCCAGCTGCGAAGCGCCGATCATGCCCGCGCCCCCGGTGCCCGCCTGCTTGAGGTTGAAGGTGCCGGAGCCCTGGCTGACGCGGTAGGCGTTGCCGGCCACGGCGACCAGACTGTCGGCGCTGGGGAAGGTGGCGAGCGCGACCTGGGCGATCTGGCGGGTGACGCCGTTGTCGAAGATGGCGGTGACGAAGCCCTTCTCGTCGATCTTGACCTCCGACAGGTTGCCGAAGGCGGTGCCGTTGGTCAGGGTCGCCTGCACCACGGACGCGCTGTCGTACTGGGTCAGCCCGCCCGCGGCCGCGGCCAGGTCGAAGCTGATCACCTGGTCGTCGATGCCCAGGTCAGCGGCCCAGTTGAAGGCTCCGGCCGTCGGGTTCGCCGCGTCGGAAGATCCAAAGGTCAGGGTGGCCGCGGAAGGATCGGCGAACAGGGCATCGGCGCCCAGCATCGCCATCGCGTCCATGTCCAGTCGCCCGTCCTGGGTGAATGCCACGAGGCCAGTCTTCAGCTGCCCGTTCGACAGGCCGTCGCCGGTGACGACGTCATCGGCGGGGATGGCGCGAATCTCGGCGTACCACTGATTGGGCACCGTGCTCTTCAGGAAGGACAAGGCGAGCGTGCGCTGGCCGCCCTTGGAGTCCGAAACCGGGATGGTGACCTCGAAGTCCGGCTTCACCCCCGCCTGGGTCTCGGGATCCCACATGGCCATGGAGTTGATGGCCGGATCGTACTTGCTGCGGGCGTCGACCGACGTGGCCAGCCCCAGCGACGCGAGCGACACCGTTTCTCCGGACGCAAGGTCCAGGTCGGTGAGGTTGCCCGGCAGGGTGGTGGCCGTCAGGTTTCCGGTGGCGTCATACTCGACGTTGCCGGTGATGGTCTCGCTGCCACGCTTGATTTCGACGGCCCAGCGGCGGTCGGCCGGATCGCCGACGCGAGTGTAGTTGACGCTGAAGCTGTGGCTGGTCCCGCCGCTGTCGACCACGCCGGTCTTGTTCAGGGGCGAGGCCTCGGCGGAGACGGTCTGGCTCGAGCGCAGGTTGGCGTTCAGCTGGATGCGGGTCGTCGCCTCCGCCGTGCCGCCCACGGAGCCCACGTTGATGGTGCGCAGCCGGCCCAGGTCCGAGGGGTCGGTGTTGATGTCGCCGTTGGCGTCGACGGGCCAGCCCTGCAGGTAGAGCCCGGCCGTGTTCTTCAGGTAGCCGAGGTTGTCGACCCGGAACGCCCCGGCCCGGGTGAACAGGCGGCTGTCGGTCGGCTCAAGGCCCTCGGCCTTTTCGGTCACGACGAAGAAACCCTGGCCGGAGATGCCGAGGTCGGTGGATGACGAGGTCCGCTGCAGCTGGCCGTTCTGGCTGGTGAAATGCCGGGCCGAAGCCAGCACGCCGCCGGCGGAATAGCCGGCACCTTGGCTCTGGCTGTTCACCACGGTCTGGAACTCGCCCTGGCTGCGCTTGTACCCGACGGTGTTCACGTTCGCGATGTTCTGGGAGATGGCTGCGAGGGCGGCGGAGTTGGCGGTCAGGCCGGACACGCCGGCCAGAAGGGCGCTGTTGATGCTCATGGCGTGGGCTCCTTAGGAAAACAGTTTCATGGGGTTGAGGGCCGATGCGGCGCGCTGGATGGCGCTGGGCTCGGCTTCGTCGGGGGCGTTGCTCTGCTCGCTGAGCGCGATCACGGTGGACAGCGGCAGGATGGAGGAGCCGATCGTCAGATACGGCTGGCCGTCGTAGAGCTCGACCCCGGTGATCCGGCCGCGCGTCAGCACCTGGCTGTCCACGGCGGAGCCCGAGCCGGTCTTGGCGACGATCTTCAAGGTGTAGACCCCGCCGTCGTCGACCTTGCCGCCGCCGGTGGTCTGGCCGTTCCAGGTGAAGTCGTGCAGGCCGGCCTCGCGGCTTGGGGCGTCGCCGCTCCAGACCACCTGGCCGGAGCCGTCCAGCACCTGCAGCTTGGCTTCGGTCGCGTCGGCGGCCAGCTCATAGCTCCAGGTCGCCTTGCCGTCCTCGATCTTGGTCGCCGACCAGGCGGCCGTGGCCTGCTTGCCGATGTAGTTCGCCGCGCCGTTCAGCCCGCCGCCTTGTTGCGCGGCCAGCAGGCTGGTCAGCAGGTCATTGGTCAGCAGCTGCTGCTCCACCCCCGCCATCTGCGTCAGCTGGGCGGTGAACTCGTTGGAATCGACCGGCGACAGCGGGTCCTGGTTTTTCAGCTGCGCGGTCAGCAGGCTGAGGAAGGTCTCGAAGTTCGAGGCGAGCATGCCCGAGCCCGCAGACATGCGGTTCACGGCGTTCGTGGTGGTTATGGCGTCAACCATGTATCAGACCTTCACGTCCACCCGCCCGGGGGCGAGGGTCAGGGGAATCCAGGGTCCGGCCACCGGCGCGGTGTCGGCCTGTCCGTTCAGTCGGGCGGCGCCGGCGAAGGCCTGGCCGAAACGGCGTTCGTCCTGGCCGGAAGAGGAGCGGCGCTCGGAGAAGTCGAGGGCGTCCTGGCCGATGGTGAAGCCGGCCTGCTCCAGTTGCCGCCGCAACTCGTCGACCCGGCCGCGAAGTTCGGCGGCCGCGGCGGGGCTGTCGAAAGCCAGGCGGGCCGCGAGCTGGCCGTCGGCGTCGATCTCGACCGACACCTCAACCCGGCCCAGGTCCTCGGGCGTCAGGGCCATCTCGAACCGGGTCGACCGGCCCTCCAGCCGCTTGACGATCTGCACCGTCAGCTGAGCTGTCGTTTCGGCGCCCGCGCGCGAGATCATCGGGGCCCGGTCGAAGGCGACTTCAGGAGCGGCCTCGCGGGCGACCACTTCGGCGGACGCCGATCCCGCCATGGGCCCGGCCGCATCGGCGACGGGGGCCTCGGCGGAAATGGGCGGGGGGGCCGCGATCGGCGGCGGGGACGCGGGTGGCGTGGCCGGGGCGGGCCCGGTCATGTCGCGCGGGGCGCCTGGCGACCCGGCGGGATCAGCCGGCGGCGAAGGCTTCTCGATTGAAACGGACGCGGAGGCCGCTGCGGTGGTCGACGTGGTCTGCGTCCGCGCGGCCGGAGTCTCCACCAGGCGGCGGTCCGCCCTTGTCATCGGGAGGGGCAGCGAGGCCAGGGGGCGTTCGGTCGAGGGGGGTGCGTCCTCGAGCGTCGTCAGGTCGCCCCCGGACGTCGAGTCCTTCACGGCCAGTTCCGCGACGGGCGCGGGCGCGTCCCTCTTGGCGACGACCGGGCCCTGGCCAGCGGCTGGAGGGGGGACCTGGACGTTCGCGACCTTCGGCTGGGCCGGATCGGTCGAGGAGGTTTCGGATCTTGCAAGCTCGGGCGCCGTCGGGGCGGCCGAGGGGAGTTGCCTGGTCGGGAAGAGCGGACCTGCCTCGGGGAATTCAGGGGTCTCGGCGGTCGGCGCCGGAGCGGATTGCCCCGCCATGGTCGAGACCGAGGCTTCCGTCTTCACCTCAGGCGGAACGACTGCCGGGGCCGGGGCGGGGACCGGCTCGACAGCCGAGCCTTGCGGCTCTGCTGGAGCTTTCTCTTTTTCCGGAGACGCCGGGCGGAAGTTCGGCTCTGACCCTTTCGGGCTCTGGACGTTGATCTCGACCGGGGCGGACTGGACCGGGTCGGTGTCGACGACGGGGGTTTCCGTCGTGTCATTGGCGGGCGGTGGGACGGCGTTGTGGCCCGGCGGGGGAGGAGCGGCCAGCGGCATGTGGCTGAACATGGCGGCGCCGTTCAGCAGCGAGGGGATGGGTGCGGAAGGGACGGCCTGAGCCGACCGCGCGATGGGGGCGTTGGCGGCGCTCATCTCCGGCGCCAGCAGGCCCGCGAACGCTGCGGCCGCGTCTTCCGAAACGGGCGCGCCCTCGCTCGCCGTCGAGGCGGACGGAGCGGCGGTCGGCAGGGCGAGGATGAACTCGGCGGACATGAAGGCAGGCGACATGCGATCTGGGGCGGCGCCTGCTGCGCCTGGAAACATCGGGCCGGCCCGCCGCAAGCCTTGGGCCAGTAGCGACGGCCTCCGTTAGTCTCTGTTTCTTCTGACGTTTCTGCGGCAGTCGCCGAGGCTGTGCCGGGCGCTCGCGCCGATTCTTGCCGCCCTCCGCACCGCTTTTTGCCCGGCGCCAGGCGGTAGCCGCCAGCGTCCCGGCATCTGGCGTGTCGCTTGCCTCGTAATCCGGCATGAAGACCCGCGCTCAAAGCTTGTATCGCGAAATCAATCGCTTGCATCGCCCCGCCTCGGCGGACGCCGGGCAAATTGCGCTCACCCCCCGGCGCGGATTGCCGGGCGGAGCCTTCGGGGAGGCGCGGCCGTGTCGCTGAACTCGATCCTGAACATCGCCACCTCCGGCCTGGGCGCGGCCCAGAGCCAGCTGCGGGTGGTCTCGGACAATGTCTCGAACGTCAACACGCCTGGATACGTCCGCAAGATCGCCGAACAAGTCTCGCGCACCAGCCAGGGCGTGGGGGCCGGCGTCGAGGTCGCGCGTATCCGCCTGGCGACCGATCGCTTCCTTCAGGCCGCCAGCCTGAACGCGAGCGCCGACGCGAGCCGGGAGACGGTCCGCTACGAACTCTACGACCGCATCCAGGCCCTGTTCGGCGACCCCGGCGGCGACACGGGCTTCTTCTCCAAGGTCGACGGCCTGTTCTCGGCCTTCGCCGCCAGCGCCGAGAACCCGACCTCGTCGCCCCAGCGCCAGGACGCCCTGTTCAAGACCCAGGCCCTGTTCGACGAGGCGGCCCGCATCTCCAGCCAGATCCAGGCGGTGCGAGAGGACGCGGACGGCCGCCTGCTGACGGCGGTGGACCGGGCCAACACCCTGCTGGAGCAGATCGAGAGCCTGAACGTCGAGATCGGCCGTGCGACGGTGATCAGCGGCGACGCCTCCGGCGCCGAGACCGCCCAGGCGGCCCTGATCCAGGAACTTGCCGGCATCCTGGATATCCGCGTGTCGACCCGGGCGGTTGGCGGGGTCTCGATCCGCACCGGCGTCGGGCTCCTCCTGGCCGGCGAGGGTCACGCGCGCCTCGACTATGCGCGCGCCGGCTCGGTCAGCAGCGAGAGCGCTTTCGGCGAGCTGTGGGTCACGGAGCCTCGTGGCCAGAAGCGGCCCCTGACCGAGGGACTGGCGTCTGGCGAGATCCGGGGCCTGCTCCAGCTGCGGGATGTCGAGGCTCCGGCCGCCGCTGAACGGCTCGGCGAACTGATGACCCGGGTGGCCGACGAGCTGAACCGCGCCCACAACGCCAACACCTCCGCGCCTCCGCCGTCGGCTCTGACAGGCCGCAATGTCGGTCAAAGTTTCGAGACGGCCATCGCCGGGTTCACCGGTCGCACGACCGTCGTCATCACCAATGCGGCGGGGGTGGTGCAGAGCCGGGCCGACATCGTCTTCTCCGGCGCGACCATGACGGTGAACGGCGTCCCGGCGACGCCCGGGTCCTTCCTGACCACCCTCAACGACCAGCTCGGCGCCATGGTCGCCACCTTCACGGACGGGGTTTTGAAGCTGGACGTGACGCCGCCTCAAGGCATCGCGGTGGCGGACGACCCGACCGCGGCCTCGAACAAGGCTGGCCGTGGTTTCTCGCACTACTTCGGCCTGAACGACCTGGTCTCGACCGATCGGCCCGCCCTCTACGATCAGGGCCTCGTCGCCGTGTCCCAGCTGGGTTTCCCGGTCGACCAGGAGCTGACCTTCCGCTTCACCGACGCCAGCGGCGCGCGGCTGCGCGACATCACGGTCAGAACGCCGGCTGGGGGCACGCTCGCCGACATGCTGGCGGAGTTGAACAGCAGCTCCACCGGCGTGGGTCGCTTCGGCCAGTTCACGGCGGATCCGACGACCGGCGCGATCAGCTTCAAGCCATCGGGCGGCGCGGACATCCGCATGGGAGTGCTGGAGGACAAGACCACACAGGTCCCGTCCGGCGTCTCCCTGACCGAGCTGTTCGGCCTGGGTGGCGGGGTGCGGGCGTCGCGCGCGGATGGCTTCTCGCTGCGCACCGATATTCGCCAGAGCCCGGCGAAGCTGGCGTTGGCTCAGCTGAACCTGTCCGCGACCCCGCCGGCCTCCTCTATCAGCACCGGCGACGGCCGGGGCGCTCTGTTGCTGGCGGACGCTGGCGAACGCGCCAGCAGCTTCGCGGCGGCGGGCGACTCGGCGGGCGGATCGCTGTCGATCTCGCGCTATGCCTCGGAGCTTGCCGGGGACATCGGCGGCCGCGCCGGCGCCGCCAAGAGCCGCGCCCAGGCCGCCCAGGCGGTGCACTCCGAGGCCGAGGCCCGTCAGGTGGCCCACGAGGGCGTCAACCTGGATGAAGAACTGGTGCTGATGGCCACCTATCAGCAGGCCTTCAACGCCTCGGCCCGCCTGATCCAGGCGGTGAAGGACATGTACGACGTGCTTCTGGGGATGACCTGATGACCCGCGTATCCACCTTCGGCAACTATCAGTCCGCGCTGCTCGATCTGATGGCCGCCCAGATCAGCCAGCAGGACGCCCAGGAGCGCGTCTCCACCCGCAAGAACGCGACGGACCTGACGGGCTTCGGGCGCGGAGCGGAGACCCTGACGGCCATGAAGGGCGCCCAGAACCGGCTCCAGGGCTTCCTGGACACCGGCGACGCCGTGGCGGCGCGACTCCAGGCCCAGGATCTGGCGCTCACGCAGATGGTCGACGCCATCACAGGGGCGAGGGAGGCGATCGCCGGCGCCCTGGCCGCGGATTCCAACACGGTCCTGATGCTGGACCTGCAAGGACATTTCCAGTCGATCCAGAACGGTCTGAACACCAGGCACCAGGGCGGCTATCTGTTCGCCGGCGCCAACACCAACACCCCTCCGGTGAACGTGGGCTCGCTCGCCGAGCTCGCCGCCGCGCCCGACGTCGCCTCGGTCTTCACCAACGACCAGCTGAAGCCCGCCTCCCGGATCGCGGAGGCGACCAGCGTGGAGACCGGCTTCCTGGCCGATGCGCTCGGCGCCGATGTCTTTCAGATCCTGCGAGACATCCAGGCGTATCACTCGGGACCGAACGGTCCCCTGAGCGGCAAGCCGAACGACACGCAGAAGGCCTTTCTGACGGCCCAGCTCAGCCGGCTGGACGCCGTGAGGATCGAGGTGACCGACGCCGCCTCGCGCAATGGTTCACTGCAGAACCGCATCGACTCCGTCACCGCCGCGCACGTCGAGCAGATGAACGCGCTCGACGCCCTGGTCTCCAAGCGAACGGACGCGGACATGGCCCGGGCGGTCACCGATCTGCAGCTGTCCCAGATCGCGGTCCAGGCCTCCGCCCAGGTGGTGTCCCAGCTCAGCCAGGTCTCGCTGCTCAACTATCTGCGCTGACGCACGAAAACCGAACGGCCACGCTGGACGCCCCGACGTTCGTGGAACATATAGCGAACGGATGGCCCAGCTCGACCTCCGGCGCAAGCTTTCGATTCTCGCGGACGCGGCCAAATACGACGCGTCCTGCGCGTCTTCCGGCACCTCCAAGCGGGACTCGACGGGAGGCAGGGGTGTCGGATCGACGGAGGGCATGGGCATCTGCCACGCCTACACGCCGGACGGCCGGTGTGTTTCGCTGCTCAAGATCCTGTTGACCAACTTCTGCATCTACGACTGCGCCTACTGCATCAATCGTGCTTCCTCGAACGTGCAGCGCGCGCGGTTCAACGTCCAGGAGGTCGTCGATCTCACTCTCAACTTCTACAAGCGCAACTATATCGAGGGTCTGTTCCTGTCGTCCGGGATCATTCGGTCCGGCGACTACACGATGGAACAGCTGGTGCTGGTGGCGAAGGCGCTGCGGCTGGAGCACGACTTCCGGGGCTACATCCATCTGAAGCTGATCCCGGAGGCCGATCCGAAGCTGGTCGAGGAGGCGGGGCTCTACGCCGACCGGCTATCGGCCAACATCGAACTGCCGCGCGACGAGGCTCTGGCCCGACTGGCGCCGCAGAAGGACGTCGGGGTCATCAAGAAGGCCATGGGGCAGGTGCGCCTCAAGGTCGACGCGGCCAAGCCCCGGAAGACCGATCGAGCGAAGCCGCCGAAGTTCGCTCCGGCCGGCCAATCGACCCAGTTGATCGTGGGCGCCGACGGCGCGCCCGACACCGAGATCATCGACCGGTCGGCCTCGCTTTACGGAGGCTACGGCCTGCGCCGCGTCTACTACTCCGCCTTCAGTCCGATCCCCGACGCCTCGTCTTCGCTGCCGCTGGCGAAGCCGCCACTGATGCGCGAGCACCGGCTCTATCAGGCCGACTGGCTGATGCGCTTCTACGGCTTCTCACCACCCGAAATCGGCGAGGCGACTACCGACGGCATGCTGGATCTCGCGATCGACCCCAAGCTGGCCTGGGCCCTGAACCGGCGCGAGCAGTTCCCGGTCGACGTGAACACCGCCCCGCGCGAGATGTTGCTGCGGGTGCCGGGCCTGGGCGTGAAGTCGGTCAACCGCATCGTGCAGGTGCGCCATTATCGGACGCTTCGGCTGGAAGATATCGCTTGCCTCTGCCGGGGAATCGACAAGGTCCGGCCCTTTATCACCGCGCTCGACTGGTCGCCGGGCGGCCTGACCGACGCCGCCGACCTTCGCGACCGCATCGTCCCGGAACCCGCGCCGGTGCAGCTCGCTCTGTTCTGATGCCGACGGCCACGCTCGCCTCCGAGACCGATTTCGACGGATGGCGCAAGGCGGCGCGGGCGTTCCGGCTGGACGGGGTGGAGCCTGGCCATGGGCGGTTCGTGGTCGAGGGCGCGGGGCAGGGGGGATTGTTTGACGAGCCCCCCTCTGGCGCCTCTGGCGCCGGTCTCCCCCCAAAGGGGGGAGATTTGCCGGTGCGATCTCCCCCCTTTGAGGGGAGACAGGACGCGAAGCGTCCAGAGGGGAGACAGTTCGTCGTTCCCAAGACCTTCATCGACCTCGCCCAGGAGGTCATCCTCCACCGCTCCGACGACCGTTTCGACCTCCTCTACCGCCTGCTCTGGCGCCTGCGCGACGAGCCGGACCTGATGCACGTGGTAACTGACGCGGACGTCGCGGACGCCCTCGAACGCGCCAAGAACGTGAGCCGCGCCTCCCACAAGATGAAGGCCTTCGTTCGCTTCCGGCAGGTGTTCGACGACGCGGGCGAGGCTTGGGTCGCCTGGTTCGAGCCCGCTCACCGGGTGCTGGAGAAGACCGCACCCTTCTTCCAGCGGCGGTTCACGACCATGCGGTGGTCGATCCTAACGCCCGACGGTTCGGCAGTCTGGGACGGCGCCGACCTCAGCTTCGGCCCGCCAGCGACCCGGGACATGGCCCCGGCCGAGGACGAGATCGAGGAGTTCTGGAAGACCTACTACGCCTCAACCTTCAATCCGGCTCGGCTCAAGACCCAAACCATGCAGGGGGAGATGCCCAAGCGGTACTGGAAGAACCTGCCCGAGGCCCAGATGATCCCGGAACTGGTGGCGGCCTCGCAGGTTCGCACCGAAACCATGGTCGCCGCGCCCGCCTCCCCTCCCAACCCCCGTCTGGACAAGACCCTCGCGCGCCTTGGACGCGACGCTTCCTACGACGACGCCTTCGTCGCCAAGGACCTAGGAGAACTGGACCGGGCGGTCCAAGGCTGCCGCCGCTGCCCGCTATGGCGCGACGCCACGCAAGGGGTTTGCGGCGAGGGCCCCCGCCAGGCTCCGCTGATGATCGTGGGCGAGCAGCCCGGCGACCAAGAGGATCTCTCCGGCCGCCCCTTCGTCGGCCCCGCCGGCCAGGTGCTGAACGCGGCGCTGGAGGAGGCCAGGATCGACCGGGGGGAGGTCTTCGTCACCAACGCCGTCAAGCATTTCAAGCACGAGCCGCGCGGCAAGCGGCGCCTGCATAAGACCCCGACCGCCGGAGAGGTCACCGCCTGCCGCTGGTGGCTCGATCAGGAGCGCAAGCTGGTGAAGCCCAAGCTGATCCTGGCGCTGGGGGCCACAGCCGCCCTTGGCGTTCTTGGTCGCAAGGTCGCCGTCACCCGCGAACGCGGCCACGCCATCCCCTCCGGCGACGCCCAGGCCATGATCACGGTCCACCCCTCCTACCTGCTGCGGCTGCCGGACGCCGAGGCCAAGGCGCGGGAGCGGGACGCCTTCGTCCGTGACCTGAAGGCCGCGCGCGCCCTCTTCTGATCGCCGATCAGGGAACGATTGCCCAAAGCTTTGCATTGGCGATCAAGCTGGTGTGCGACTCCCGCGCCGCCCGCTACAAGAGGGGCGATGACGCCGGCTGCCTTCACCATCGATGACGCCCAGGGCGGCGGCGCCACGCTGCGGCTCAGCGGCGACTGGACGACCACCAGCCTCGGCCGCATCCCGCGCCGGCTCGAAAGCGAACTGGCCGGCCGCCGCATCGCCGCCGTCGAGCTGAACGACCTCGGCCGGTTCGACACCGCCGGCGCCCTGGCCCTCGTCCAAGCCTCGACCGGGGCGCCCCTGCCGCCCGACGCCTGGGCCGCCCGCCCGGAGGCTGGACGCATCTACGCCATGGTCGAGAAGCTGGAGCGCGAAACCGCGCCGCCGCCGAGGCGCCCCGATCCTTTCACCCGCACCTTCGCCAAGATCGGCCAGGGGGTCTACGACATCGCCGCCGAGGCCATCCTGTCGATGGCGTTCCTGGGCCGGCTGATCACCGCCGCCGGCTCGGCGCTCAAGCATCCCCGACGCATCCGCTGGGCCGCCTGGTTCAGTCAGGGCGAGCGCGCCGGCCTGGACGCCATGCCGATCATCGCGGTGACCAACTTCTTCATCGGCGCGGTGATCGCCTTCCTGGGCGCCAACCTGCTGACCCAGTTCGGCGCGGCGGTGTTCACGGTCCAGCTGGTCGCGGTCTCGGTCCTGCGCGAGTTCGCCGTGGTCATCACCTCTGTCCTGCTGGCGGGTCGTTCGGCCAGCTCCTTCGCGGCCGAGATCGGCTCCATGCGGATGAACCAGGAAGTCGACGCCATGCAGGTCATGGGGGTCAATCCCTTCCAGGCCCTGGTCATCCCGCGCCTGGCCGCCATGCTGGTGATGCTGCCGCTGCTGACCTTCGTCGGCATCCTGGCGGGGCTGTTCGGCGGTCTGCTGGTGACTTGGAGCGAGCTTTCTTACGGCCCCGCCTTCTTCGTCCAGCGGATCAGCGAGGATCCGATGATGAGCACCCACCTGATGGTCGGGATGATCAAGGCGCCGGTGTTCGCCGTGGTGGTCGCCGCCATCGGCTGTCGCCAGGGCATGGCGGTGGCGGGCGATGTGGAAAGCCTGGGGCGGCGCGTGACGGCGGCGGTGGTGCAGGCGATCTTCGCCATCATCTTCCTGGACGCAGTCTTCGCCATGATCTTCCTGGAGCTGAACCTGTGACGGCTCGGCTCCCTTCATCGGCGTCCAACAAACCCGAGACCCTGATCGAGGTCCGGGGCATGCTGACCCAGTTCGGCGACCGGGTGATCCATCAGGACCTCGACCTCGATGTCGAGCGCGGCGAGGTCCTGGGCGTGGTCGGCGGCTCGGGCACCGGCAAGACGGTGCTGCTCAACTCCATCATCGGCCTGAAGGAGGCCGATGGCGGAACGGTTCGCATCTTCGGCCACGACACCGCCGAGGCGACGCCCGAGCAGACCGCCGAGGTCGAGCGCCGCACCGGCGTCCTGTTCCAGCAGGGGGCGCTTTTCTCTTCCCTGACGGTGCTGGAGAACGTCGCCTCGCCGCTGGTCGAGCATACCCGTCTGCCGCGTGACGTGATCCGCGAACTGGCCGAGATGAAGATCGCCATGGTCGGCCTCAAGCCCGAGAGCCACCACCAGAAGCCGGCTGAGCTGTCTGGCGGCATGCGCAAGCGCGTCGGCCTGGCCCGAGCGCTCGCGCTCGATCCCGAGCTGCTGTTCCTGGACGAGCCGACCGCGGGTCTCGACCCCATCGGCGCGGCCGCCTTCGACGACCTGATCCGGCGACTGTCGGACGACCTGGGCCTGACCGTCTTCATGATCACCCACGACCTCGATAGCCTGTACGCCATCTGCGACAAGGTCGCGGTGCTGGCCGACCGGCGGGTGGTGGCCAAGGCGCCGGTTTCGGAGCTCGAGCGTTCCGATCACCCCTGGATTCGTGAATACTTCCTCGGCCCGCGCGGACGCGCCGGCAAGCAGGCGGCCTGAGGAGGGCCGACGATGGAAAGAGACGCACACTACGCCGCCGTCGGCATCGCCACCGTCGCCCTTCTGGCGGCGCTCGCGGTGTTCTCGATCTGGCTGGCGCGGCTCCAGTTCAACAACGACTACGACATCTACGACATCGTGTTCTATGGGCCGGTGCGCGGCCTGTCGGAAGGCGGCGAGGTCCATTTCAACGGAATCCGGGTGGGGGAGGTGACCGACCTCAACCTCGACCCCAGGAAGGGCGACCAGGTGATCGCGCGCGTGCGTCTGAACGGCACCACGCCGGTCCGCGTCACCTCCCGCGCCCAGCTGGAGCCCCAGGGGATCACCGGCCTGAACTACATCCAGATCACCGCAGGGACCGAGGGCAGCGCCCTGTTGAAGACCCAGTACGCCGACAACGTCGTGCCCGTGATCCAGAGCCAGCCGTCGCCGATCGCCGAGCTGCTGTCGGGTTCAGGCACCGTCCTGGCCCAGACGGTCGATGCGCTCAACCGCATCAATCGCGTGCTCTCGGACGACAACATCCGCAGCTTCTCCACCAGCCTGAAGAACGTCGAGGCGGTGACAACCGAGTTCGAGGCCCGCAAAGGGATGCTGCAGCAGCTGGAGCAGGCGCTCACCCGCGCCAACTCCGCCGTCGGCGAATGGGAAGCCCTGGCCACCGACCTGCGCACCGGCGTCCAGACCGACGCCCGCCCGGCTCTGGCTAATATCAACCAGGCGACCAGCGAGGCGCGCGAGGCCATCGCCTCGATCAATCGCACGGCCACGGGCCTGGAGAGGCCGGTCGGCGACTTCGCCACCACCACCCTGCCGCAGCTCCAGCAGACCATCCAGTCGCTGGACGAGGCCACCCGCTCGCTTCAGGGCCTGATCGACGAGGTGCGGTCCAGCCCGCGCGACTTCATCGGCCGCCCGGCGTCCAACGAACTGGAGGTCCAGCCATGATCCTTCGCTCATTCAATCGACTGGCGGCGGTGTCGCTGGCGGGCCTGACGCTCGGCGCCTGCGCCCTGCTGTCCAGCCCCGACCCGGTCCAGCTCTATCGCTTCGGCACCGACACGGACCGGACCCCGACGGCGCCCGCCGGCCAGTCTCCGATCCCCGTGCTCATGCGGCCGGTGGAGTTTCCAGAGGCCGCGCGTGGCGATCGCATCCTGGGCGTCACCGGCTATGAGGCCGCCTACATCAAGGGCGCGCGCTGGGTGTCTCCGGCCGAGGATCTGTACGGCCAGAGCCTCCAGGCCGCCTTCGCCTCGCAGTCCTCGGCGATCCGTCTGATCAACCTGCGCGAGGCCTCGACCGCCCAGCGGACGCTGGACATCAACATCCAGGCCTTCGAGGCCCGCTACGCCGCGCCGGAGACCGCGCCGGAGGTGGTCATCTCCGTCCGCGCTCGCGTCCTTCGCTACCCGGAACGCACGGTCCTGGCGGAGAACAGCTTCATCGTCCGCCAGCCGACCACGGAAAACCGCGTCAGCGCCATCGTCGAAGCGTTCGATATCGCCACTCGCGACCTCAACACCCAGATCGTCTCCTGGACGGAGAGCGTGGCGGGCTGACGGATTTTCTGGATCGTCCAGACGATGGCGCGCCGATGCGCGCCAGGGGGCTAGGTACGCCGCCGGCTCTCGATCTCCACCCGTCGCGCCCGGGCTGTCGCCAGAGCGCCCTCTGCCGCCGCGCAGGCGTCCGCCAGGACCTGTTTGGCCTCGGCCAGCAGTCGAGGCTCCGGGCGGACCTTGCGGGGCTTTTTGCCGCCGAGACCAAGGTCGCAGGTCCAGCGGTCGCGCCAGTCCTCCAGCGCCTGGCCGGCGGCCCTGAGCGCCTCGGGCGTGCGCCATTCCGCGTTCTGGATCGCGCGGGCGACAGGCAGGCTGCGGACCGCCGCGTCCCGAGTCTCGACCAAGGCCGCCAGCCGCTCGCGCAGTCGGTCCTGCGGGTCGGGCTCTGGGTCCGGCGTCTGGGCCGCTTCAGTTGCTCCGCCGTCGGTTTCGGCAGGCTGGTCTTCTGGTCTGGAGACGGCCTCGGGGGCGGGTTGCTGGTCCACCGGCGTCGCCGGCTCGGCAGACGCCTCCGGTTCGGCGGGTTCTGACGGGGCGTCCTGTGGGACGGCCTCCACGGGGGCCTCCGCCCCGGATTGGAGCTCCACCGGGGCCGTGGCGGCCGCCGCCTGAGGCGCATGCGTCCGCCTCAGGGCCTCGATCCCGCCGGCGATCCAGGCGTCCAGTTCGGCGATGGCGGCCCGCAGGTCGGTCAGGACGCTCTCGACCCGGCCCTCCCTCTGGCCGATCGACCCGGCCCGTGCGCTCAAGGTTCCGCCGTGTTCCGCCAGTTCGCGCCAGGCGTCCTGGAACTGGAGTCGGAATCGTTTCAGCCGCTTGCCCCGGCTGTCGAACCAGCCGCGCGGCGTGAGGCTGTTGGGCTCCAGCGCCGCCAGTCGGTCCCGCACCCGCTCCAGGGCGTGGGCGCAGTCGTCGAGATCGGCGGACTTCAGTTCGGCCGACAGCCGGTCCAGGCCCGCAACCACGGCCTGCCGAGCCTCCTCGCCGAAACCCTCGTGCCGGGCTGCATCGGCGCCGACAAGTTCATCACGAACGGCGCCGATCCGCTCCGGATCGGGCGAGGGGGCCCCGCCGCCGAGTTTGAAACCGCCGTCAAACGCCATCGCCTGCCTCCCGCGCCAGCGCTTCGGGCTGGCCGAGCGTCACTATGCCAGCGACTTCAGGCTTTCGGAAACCACGTAGTCGGCTTCGGTCTTCGCCGCGACCTCGTCCAGGGTCACGCCGTCGGCCAGCTCGATCAACTCCAGGCCCGAACCGTCCGGCTTGACGTCGAACACCGCCAGGTCGGTGATGATCCGGCTGACCACGCCGGTGCCGGTCAGAGGCAGGGTGCAGGCCTTCAGCACCTTGGACTGGCCGTGCTTGTTGGCGTGTTCCATGACCACGACAACGCGCTTTACGCCAGCGACCAGGTCCATGGCCCCGCCCATGCCCTTCACCAGCTTGCCGGGGATCATCCAGTTCGCGATGTCGCCATTCTGCGCGACCTCCATGGCCCCCAGGATCGACAGGTTGATGTGCCCGCCCCGGATCATGGCGAAGCTGTCCGCCGAGCTGAAATAGGCGCTCTCGGGAATTTCCGTGATCGTCTGCTTGCCGGCATTGATCAGGTCCGGGTCCTCCTCGCCCTCGTAGGGGAAGGGGCCCATGCCCAGCATGCCGTTCTCCGACTGCAGGGTCACCGTCATCCCCTCGGGAATGTAATTGGCCACCAGGGTAGGGATGCCGATCCCCAGGTTCACATAGAAGCCGTCCTGGAGCTCGCGGGCGGCGCGTTCGGCCAGTTGTTCGCGGGTGCGGGGCATGGGTCAGGTCCTCTTGGACAGGGCGGTCCAGGCCTTGATGGTCCCGATCAGGAACGCAAGGCCCAGCGCCAGAACGATCAGAGAAGAAGCGATGATGAAGGTGGGGCTGTATTCCGCAGTCCAAACGCCCGGCAGCAAGGCGGCCCCAGCCCTCAACATTAGGACGATGATGATGGCGATCAGACCGGTGCGCAGCAGGGGCGGTCGCGGCGCTTTCCCGGCCGCGGCGAAAGCAAACCAGGCCCAACCGAACAGCACGACGGCGATTCCGGCCGTCATGGCATGGGGTTGCCAGTGCCCTTGTTCGACCGATCGCGCCATGGCTTCGCCCGCGCCGACGAACCGGTACCAGTCCGGGCCGCCAAGGATGCATGCGATATGGGCGACAGCGGCGGCGACGCTACCGGCGCCCGCTAGCATCAGCGGCCAGTTGGCCCTGTTCGTCACGCAGGAACCCTCTGGCGGACGGTGCGCTGTTCGATGCGCTTCTCCGGCGTGCTCTTGATGATCCGGTCGACATAGATGCCGGGCGTGTGGATGTGGTCGGGGTCAAGCGAGCCCACCGGCACGATCTCCTCGACCTCGACCACGCAGGCCTTGCCCGCCGTCGCCATCATCGGGTTGAAGTTCCGGGCGGTCTTGCGGAACACCAGGTTGCCGCGCTCGTCGGCCTTCCAGGCCTTCACGATCGACAGGTCCGCGATCAGGCCGGTCTCCATCACGTACTGGCGGCCGTCGAACTCGCGCACTTCCTTGCCCTCGGCGACCAGGGTGCCGACGCCCGTGGCGGTGAAGAACGCCGGGATGCCGGCGCCGCCGGCGCGAATGCGCTCGGCCAGGGTGCCCTGGGGGTTGAACTCCAGTTCCAGCTCCCCGGCCAGGTACTGCCGTTCGAACTCCTTGTTCTCGCCGACGTATGACGAGATCATCTTCGCGATCTGGCGCGTCTCCAGGAGCTGTCCCAGGCCGAAACCATCGACCCCGGCGTTGTTGGAGATGACCGTCAGGCCCTTGGCGCCCGAATCGCGCAGCGCCGCGATCAGGAACTCGGGAATGCCGCACAGGCCGAACCCGCCTGACATGACGGTCATGCCGTCGAAGGTCAGACCCTCGAGCGCGGACTTGGCGTCCGGATAGATCTTGCGCATGCGCTCCCTCTTTTCACCGTCTGATGAATAATCGCGGCGTGAGGCCGGTCTAGGACGCGGCGGCGCTTGGGGCAAGCGCCGGGCGGCCGCACCCGGCCCGGCCCACTATTAACCTTTTTCTTCCCCTGAGGCGCGCGGCCGGTTCTGCGCCGCCTGGGGTTCGGTTAAGGTGACCGCTCGGGTTTCGCGTCGGGGAAGGGCGTGCGGGCAGGCATCAATGCATTGACGGCGGCGCTGATCGTGGGCGTCGTGATCGGCCTGGCGCTGACGCCGGACGGTCGCGACTGGCTGCGCCGGCCGACCCTCATGCTCGGCGGGACCGCTAACGCCTCGGCCTCGCCGGCCCAGATCACGCCGGCGGTCGCGCCCGCGCCAGTGGCAGCCCCCGCGCCCCTCGTGACCCCGCTGGACGAGCGTCTGCGCCAAACCGGCGTGATGAGGATCGGCGTCTTCGGCGACTCCATGGCTGATGGCGTCTGGGCCGGTCTGTACCGCGACCTGAAGGACCAGCCGGGCGTGACGGTGACGAAGTTCAGCGAGGTGTCGACCGGCCTGTCGCGCTACGACTACGTCGACATCCAGGCCAAGACGGCGCGTCAACTGGACCAGCAGCCGGTCGACGTGGCGGTCATCCTATTCGGCACCAACGACGCCCAGGGGATCAGCCTGGACGGGCAGATCCACGATTTCGGGACGGAGGGCTGGAAGCGGGCCTACGCGAAGCGGATCGACGACCTCGTGGCCTTGCTCCGAAGCCGGGACGTTGCGGTTTACTGGGTCGGGCTGCCCAGGATGAAGCGGGCGACGTTCGACCAGATGATGGCTCTGATCAACGCGGTGGTCTCGGAGCGGATGGAGGCGCTGCACGTGCCCTATGTGGACACCGTTGCCCTGACCTCCAGCGGGGAAGGCGAGTACGACGCCTACCTGACCAACCCTGCGACGGGTCGGCGTCAGCTGGTGCGGGCCAACGACGGGATTCATATGTCGATGGCGGGCTACCTGCGGATGAGCGGCGCCGTCGCGGAGCGGCTGAAGCGGGACGCGGGGCTGGCTGATCAGGCCGCATCGCCCGCGGCGTGAGTCCCGGTCGCGGACACCGGTGGGCCCGGGTTTTCTCCGGGCTGAGCGGCCTCCTGGCTTTCGCGACAGTTGAAGTGGCCAATGCTCAGGAACGGCCGTGGACGCCCCTGCCTTCGCCGGTGAGCGCCGTCTGCCCGGACGGCCTTTGCCAGCCGCATGCGCTTGATCCCTTTTTCCGCACCCTGTCGTCCGACCGGCCTGTGCGGATCGTGCAGTATGGCGACAGCCACACCGCCGGCGGCCTGATCACCGGCTCTCTCCAGCGTCGGCTGGAGGCGCGTCTGGGCCTCCCCGTCGCCATCGAAAGCCACGCCCAGGTCGGCGCGACCCTGGCCGAGCTGAGCGATCGCGTCGACCTGCCGGAGTTGCGGCCCGCCCCGGACCTGATCGTCGTCGCCTTCGGGACCAACGACGGTTTCGACGACCTGATGGAGCCCACGGCGTTCGACAGACGGTTGAGGAGCGAGATCGACCGCCTGCGCGCCGTTGCCCCCTCGGCCGCCATCCTGCTGCTTGGCGCTCCCGAAGCCATGCGCGGCGAAGGCGGCGGCCACTGCGCCGACGATCCCGACGGCCGGTGGTCGGAGCCGCGTCTGCTCGGTCTGGTGCGGGACGTGCAGCACCAGGCGGCGGCGGACATGGATGTCGCCTTCTGGGACTGGAAAGGGCGGATGGGGGGAGACTGCGCGGCGCATCGCCTGACCCTGGGGCCCGAGCCTCTCGTGCGGGGCGACCATGTCCACTTCACCTACACGGGCGGCGATTGGATCGGCGGCCTGCTGTTCGACGACCTGATGACCGCCTGGGCCAGAGCGGAGGGCCGCTAGGTGCTGTTCCCGACGCTCGCCTTCGGCGTCTTCTTCCTCTTCGTCTATTTCACCGCCTGGTCGCTGGATCGCGAAAACGAGCGGCGAAAGCTGTTCCTGCTGCTGGCCAGTTGGGTCTTCTACGCCCAGTGGGACTGGCGGTTCGTCGGCCTGCTGATCGCCTCGGCGATCCTGAACTGGGGCGCGGCGGCGCTGATCGCACGCAGCGACGACCAGGGCCGGCGCAAGTGGATCGTAGGCCTGGGCGTCGCGACCAACCTGCTGATCCTGGGCTTTTTCAAATACTACGGCTTCTTCGTCGAGCAGGCGGTGGAACTGTTGGCCCGGTTCGGGTGGGAGCGGGACCTGCCGCTGCTCCAGGTCGTCCTGCCGGTCGGGATATCCTTCTTCACCTTCCAGGGGATCAGTTACCTGGTCGATGTCCATCGCGGAAAGACGCCGCCGGCTAGGAGCCTGCTGGATGTCATGCTGCTGATGAGCTTCTTCCCGCACCTGGTGGCGGGACCGATCGTCAGGGCCTCCGACCTGTTGCCCCAGTTCAGTCGCGTTCCCCGCCTGACGCGGGCCATGGCCGCGCATGGATTGCTGCTGATCGTTTGGGGGCTGTTCAAGAAGACGGTGATCGCGTCGGAGCTCGCGACGCGGCTGGTCGACCCCGTATTCTTCGACCCCAGCGCCTATTCTAGCCTGGACATCGCGGCCGCCGTTTATGGCTATGCGATCCAGATCTACTGCGACTTCTCGGCCTATTCCGACATGGCGATCGGGCTGGCGGCGCTCCTGGGCTATTCCTTTACCCGCAACTTCGACCAGCCGTACCGGGCCAGTTCGATGCAGAGCTTCTGGCGGCGGTGGCACATCAGCCTGTCCAGCTGGCTGCGGGACTACCTCTATGTGCCGCTGGGCGGCGGGCGGAAGGGGCTCGTTTCCTCCGGCATCAACGTGATGATCACCATGCTGCTTGGCGGGCTGTGGCATGGCGCAGCCTGGACCTTCGTGGCCTGGGGCGCCCTGCATGGGAGCGTCCAGGTGGTCGAAAGGCTGGGTCGCGCGATCCTGGGCGAGGGGAGGGGGCCGCCGGCATGGCTGGGCTGGCTGATCACCTTCCACATCGTCTGCCTGGGCTGGATCCTGTTCCGGGCGGAGACCTTCGACCTGGCCATGCAGATGCTTGAGGGTCTGGGCCGGATCGGACCGGTGGTGATGCTGACGCCCTTCCTGCTGACGTTGATCCTTGGCGGCATTGCGATGCACTGGCTGCCGCCCCGGGCGGTCGAGGGCATGGCGGAACGGCTCAAGGCCGCGCCGTCCCTGACCATGGGAATCCTGATCGGCCTGGCCATACTGCTGGTCGAGGCGGTGCGGCCCGAGGGCGTGGCTCCCTTCATCTACTTCCAGTTCTGAGGCGTCGACCGGAAGATGAGCGACCATCCCGAAGATCATCCCGAGCAGGAGCCCGCGCCCTTCCCGACCGCGCCCGGGTTCTCGCCCTTTCCGCCGCTACAGTCGGATCCAATCGCGGAAGCCTCCGAGGATCCCCCGTCCGACTGGAACCAGGGAGCGGACGCCCACGACCTGCCAGCGCGGGAGCATCCGATCGCCGCGCCCATAGCCGCGCTCGGGCGGTTCGCATTTCCACCCGGTCCTCCGCCGGACGAGGAAGGGCTGGCCGCGCGGGACCGGCGCTGGACCAGCCGCGCGATCGTGTTCGCCACGGTGATGCTGCTCGTCTTCAACGCCGTGTCGCTCCAGAACTGGGCGCGCCAGCAGCCGGCCTGCTGGATCCCGGAAACCGTTGGGAGGCTCGCTGAGGTCTGGACCGAACAGGTGGCCCAGCTGGGCGCCGATATCCCCCGTCAGAGCGCCCGCGACGCCTACCAACGCGCGCAGGAGCAGCGGTTCATCGGCTCGGCCGACGCGCCTGGGACCTAGCCTTGAGCGACCTTGGGCGCCGACTCTTTATGGTCCGCACAAGTCCGCCTCTCCCCGCAGAATGGCCTCGGCCTCGGGGGTGTGTTTAGCCCCTGAACGATCGTGCAGGATGAGCGGCGGCAGCATGCGAAGCGGTGCGCGGCCAGCCTTGGTCGCGGTGACCAGGACCCTTTTCGCCGGCTGATCGGCGAAGGGGTGGACGGCCCTGATCTCGGCGCCGCCGGCCTTTGGCTGCAGCAAGGCCAGGAGATCGGCCAACCTGTCTGCGCGGTGGATGATCGCGATCCGACCGCCCTCGCGCGTGGCCTTCAAGAGGAAGGAGACCCAGGTTTGCAAGCCGTCGTCAGCCATCCAGGCGCCGGCCTTGGCCGGGTGCGGAGCGCGCAGGGCCGACGGATCGTCGAAGAAGGGAGGATTGGCGATCGTCCAGTCGACGGGCGCGAGGCCCAGGGCGCGAAACCCGTTCGCGACATCGCCCTCAAGGATACGGCAGCGGTCCGCGATCTGGTTCAGAAGGGCGTTTTCGCGAGCCAGGGCGGCGGCGGCGGGGTCGCGTTCCAGCCCGAGGAGCTCCACGCCCGGTCGTCGTGCGGCGACCTGCATGAGCACCGCGCCGGCGCCGCAGCCGGCCTCCAGCACCCGCTCGCCTGGCCGCGCGGCGACGGCGGCGGCCAGCACGGCTGCGTCCATGCCCGCGCGATAGCCGCGCACGGGCTGACGCAGGCGAACCCGTCCCCCCAGAAGGGCGTTCTCAGTCACGGTCTCGTCGGTCACGCGGCTTGACCCTTCATGGCCCGGCCACCATTGTCCGCCCGCCGCACCGCAGCAAGCCGGGGCGGAGGTTTTCCGGTCCGGGTTCGCCCGACCGTCTTCGAGAAAGTCGCTTCCTTGGACGCAGTCACCATCGCCGCCCAGCGCCCTCGCGGCGATGTCGAGGCCCTGGCCGCGCTGGCCCGGGACGACATGGCGGCGGTCGACGCCCTGATCCTCGAGCGGATGCAGTCGCCGGTGCCCGTCATCCCGCTCCTGGCCGAGCACCTGGTGTCGGCGGGCGGCAAGCGCCTGCGTCCCTTGCTGACCGTAGCCGCCGCGCGAGTCGTGGAAGGGGAGGTCCAGGCGGCGCTGAAGCTGGCGGCGGCGGTGGAGTTCATCCACACCGCCACCCTGTTGCACGACGACGTCGTCGACGGGTCGGAGCGGCGCAGGGGCAAGGTCGCGGCTCACCTGATCTGGGGTTCGGCCTCCAGCGTTCTGGTCGGTGATTTCCTGTTCGCCCGCGCCTTCGAACTGATGGTCGAGACGGAGAGCGTTCGGGCGCTGGGCATCCTGGCCCGCGCCTCCAGCGTCATCGCCGAAGGCGAGGTGCTGCAGCTGACCCGGGCGCACGACCTGAATCTGGATCGCGAGACCTATCTGCGGATCGTGACCGCCAAGACCGCTGAGTTGTTCGCAGCGGCCGCCGAGGCGGGAGCCGTGGGATCAGGAGCGTCGGATTCGCAGGTGGCGGCGCTCCGAGCCTATGGCCTGAACCTGGGCATCGCCTTCCAGCTCGCGGACGACGCCCTGGATTATGGGGGAGCGTCGACAGCGCTGGGCAAGAACGCGGGCGACGATTTCGGCGAGGGCAAGGTCACCCTGCCGCTGCTGTTGGCCGTACAGCGCACGAGGGGCCGCGAGGACGCCTTCTGGGAGCGGACAATCACCCGGGGCGAGCGCTCCGAGGATGATTTCCGCCGTGCGAGGGAGCTGATCCTGGGCACCGGGGCCGTTAGCGCCACCCTCGATCTGGCCGGGGACTACGCGGACGCCGCCAAGGCCGCCCTCGACGACGTGCCCGCTACGCCCTGGCGCGCGGCGCTCCGCGACCTCGCGGACTTCGCCGTCAGCCGCGCGGCCTGATCAGCGCAAGCCTGCGCAGAAGCGCTGGATGCGGCGGCAAGCCTCCTCCAGCACGTCTTCGGATGTGGCGTAGCTGACCCGGAAATACGGGCTGAGGCCGAAGGCGGAGCCCTGGACGACGGCGACGCCCTCGGAGGCCAGGAGGGCGGAGGTGAAGGTCTCGTCGCCGTCGATGACGGTCCCGTCCTCGGTGCGTTTGCCGATCACGTCCTCGATGGAGGGATAGACGTAGAAGGCCCCCTCCGGGGTGGGGCAACGGACGCCGGACGCCTGGTTCAGCATGGAAACCACCAGATCACGGCGGGCCTCGAAGGCGCGTGCGCGCTCGAGGATGAAATCCTGGGGGCCGTTCAGGGCCTCGACCGCAGCCCACTGGCTGATGGACGACGGATTGGACGTGGTCTGACCCGCGACCTTACGCATCAAGTCGATCAGGGGCTTGGGCCCGCCAGCATAGCCGATGCGCCAGCCGGTCATCGCATACGCCTTGGACACGCCGTTGACGGTCAGGACGCGTTCGATCAGGTCCGGAGCCGCCTGGGCGATCGTGACGTATTCGAAGTCGCCGTAGATCAGGTGCTCGTACATGTCGTCGGTCAGCACCCACACCTGCGGGTGACGACGAAGGACCTCGGCCAGGGCCTCGAGTTCGACCCGCGTGTAGGCGGCGCCAGTGGGGTTCGACGGCGAGTTGAGGATCAGCCATCGCGTGCGCGGCGTGATCGCGCCTTCCAGCACCCCGGGCTTGAGTTTGAACCCGTCTGACTCCTGGCCAACCACGGTGACCGGCTCCCCGCCGGCCAGCAGGACCATGTCGGGGTACGACACCCAGTAGGGCGCGGGCACAATCACTTCGTCGCCGGGCGAGAGGGTGGCCAGCAGAGCGTTGAAGATCACCGCCTTGCCCCCGGTGGCGATGTGGATCTGGTCCACGCCGTAGGTCAGGCCGTTCTCGCGCGCGAACTTGGCCGAAACGGCGGCCTTCAGTTCGGGCATGCCGTCGGCGTCGGTGTATTTGGTCTCGCCCCGACGGATCGCGTCGATCGCGGCCTGCTTGATGTTCTCGGGGGTGTCGAAGTCCGGTTCGCCGGCTCCCAGGCCGAGCACGTCGCGGCCCTCGCGCTTCAGCTGCCGCGCCAGCGCCGTCACCGCCAGGGTGGCGCTCGGCTTGACCCGGGACAGGGCGACGGACTGAAGGTTCGACATGGACGACTCTCGACCGGGAAGGCAGGCGGGAGGTTTACGGGCGGGGGGGCGGGCGTGCAAATGAGCGGCCGGCAGGAGCTTTTCGGCTGATGCGCTCGATCCTCGACTTCATCCTGAACATGGAGGCTCGCCGGTGGCGTGCGCTCCTGGCGACGGCGCTGCTCCTGGCGGCGATGGCGGGGCTGTTCGCGGTGGGCAAGGGCTCGCTGGGCCTCGAGGCCGAGCATCGGATGGAGGCGTGGCTGCAGGGCTACGCCGGAAGTCCATGGGCGTTCGCGGTGACGGTCCTGTTGTTCGTCGTGGCGGCGTTCGTGGGGGCTCCGCAGTTCATCCTGATCGCGGCCTGCGTCGTCGCCTTCGGGCCTTGGCTGGGTTTCGGCTACAGCTGGGCGGCAACGGTCGTTTCGGCGGGCGTGACCTACTGGATGGGGCGAGGGCCTACGGCGCGGCTGCTGGATCGCGTCGGTGGCCGGACACTGGAGCGGCTGCGTCGCTTCGTCGGCCGGAACGCCTTCTACGCCAGCTTCATCATCCGCAACGTCCCGTCCGCGCCGTTCATCGTGGTGAACATGGCCTTCGGGGCGGCGCGCGCGAACTTCACCGGCTTCCTGTCCGGGTGCGCGATGGGGGTGCTGCCCAAGACGGCGCTGGTCGCCTTCTTCGGCGGCTCGTTCATGACGGCGGTGAGGGGCGACGGGATCTGGACCTCCGCGATATTGGCCGCGGTGGCCTTGGCCTGGTTGGCCTTGATGCTGGGCGTGCGCGAGCTCGTTAAGCGACGGGAGCACGCAGCGGGCCTTGACTGAAACAGAATGAGTTACAAATAAGCTCGGCAAATCTGGAGATCGACCCATGCTGAAGCTGTTTCACTCGCCCGGCGCCTGCGCCATGGCCTCGCATGCCGCGCTCGAGGAAGCGGGCGCCGAGTTCGATTTGGTCAAGATCGACCTGAAGAAGGGTGAGCAGCGCACACCAGAATATCTGAAGGTGAACCCGGCGGGCGTGACGCCGGCGCTGGAGACCGATCGAGGCGTCATCACTCAGAACGCCGCGATCCTGGCGTTCGTGGCCCAGACCCATGCGGACAAGGGCTTGGCGCCGGTTGACGACCCCTACGCCTTCGCGCGCTTCAACGCGTTCAACGGCTGGTTGGCTTCATCTCTGCATCCTGCGCTCGGCAAGCTGCTTTTCAGCCGGCCGCCACTCGACGGCGAGGCCAAGGAGCAAGCGGCGGATCAGGCCCTTTCCAAGCTGGATCTGGCTGAACAGTCCCTGGTCGAGGGACCTTGGGTGTTCGGCGAGACCTGGACCCTGTCGGACGACTATCTGATGGTGTTCGATCGCTGGGCGCGTCAGGCCGGCCTGTTGGACCCCGCGCGCTATCCAAAGCTCAACGCCCACCTCGATGCCGTCCAGGCGCGCGAGGCGGTCAAGCGGATGCTGGCGGCCGAGGGGCTGGAGGCCGCCTGACCGTCAGGTTCGGGAGGTGAGGGGGCGCGCGCCTCTCGGGCATGATGGGAGACCATCGGAGCTCGAACCATGCTCAGCGCCCTTCTCGCCGCCGCCGTCCTGTCTCAGGCCACGCCCCAGACCATGACGCTGGAGGACCTGAGCATCACCGAGATCGTCGCCTGCTCGCTGATCGGCTGGGCTGGAAAGAAGAACTACTTCGGCGAGACCACGCCCGCGACCGATAGCGAGCGCGCGATCTGGGAGGCGCTGGACCAGCTGGAGACTCGGGCCCGAGAGGAGGCGGACCGCCAGATGACGGCCAGGAACTACACGGATGAGCATCGCCAGACCGAGGACAGCTACGCTCGGGATATGCTCGGCCGGGCGTCGGATGACGAGGCTCAGCAGATGTTCGAGGCCTGCGCTGGCGTGTTCAATATCGCCCTGGACTGATCGCCTTAAAGCTTGGCCGGAAAAGGCCGGGCGCCGGGGACTTGCGTTCGCCTTGGCATGGGGGCAAACGGGCCGAAGTCTGGACGGCGAGGATGTCGGCACGCCCGGAGCGTATGCGGATGCGCTTCAGGCTAGGCGTCGCTGAGCGGACCTCAGATCAAGCCGCCTCCAAAAGGCCCGAACCAAACGGTACCCGACCCCTATGAGCTTCTCCCTCTTCGGCGCCATCTCCAACGACATCGCGATGGACCTCGGGACCGCCAACACCCTCATCTACATGAAGGGCAAGGGCATCGTCCTGAATGAGCCGTCGGTGGTGGCGCTGCGCAACGTCGGCGGGCGCAAGATCGTCCACGCCGTGGGCATCGAGGCCAAGCAGATGCTGGGCCGCACGCCGGGCCACATGGAAGCCATCCGTCCGATGCGCGACGGGGTCATCGCCGACTTCGAAGTCGCCGAGGAGATGATCAAGCACTTCATCCGCAAGGTTCATAACCGCAAGGGCTTCGTGAACCCCAAGATCATCGTCTGCGTGCCCTCGGGCGCCACGGCGGTGGAGCGGCGCGCGATCAACGATTCCTGCCTGAACGCTTCAGCCCGCCGCGTCGGCCTGATCGACGAGCCGATGGCGGCCGCGATCGGCGCGGGCCTGCCGATCCACGAGCCGACCGGTTCCATGGTTGTCGACATCGGCGGCGGCACCACCGAGGTGGCCGTTCTGTCGCTGTCGGGCATCGTCTATTCGCGGTCGGTCCGCGTCGGCGGCGACAAGATGGATGACTCGATCATCAGCTACATGCGCCGCAACCATAACCTGCTGATCGGCGAGACCACCGCCGAGCGCATCAAGAAGGACATCGGCACCGCGCGCATCCCGCCGGATGGCGAAGGCCTGTCGATCGAAGTCAAGGGCCGCGACCTGATGCAGGGCGTGCCGCGCGAAGTGCGCATCAGCGAGCGCCAGGCGGCGGAAGCCCTGGCCGAGCCGGTGACCCAGATCATCGACGCCGTGAAGGTGGCGCTCGAAGCCACCCCGCCGGAACTGGCCGCCGACATCGCCGACAAGGGCATCATGCTGACCGGCGGCGGGGCGCTGCTGCGTGGCCTGGACGCGGAGATCCGCGATCACACCGGTCTGCCGGTCTCCGTCGCGGACGATCCGCTGTCGTGCGTCGCCATCGGCTGCGGCCGCGTGCTGGAGCATCCGCGCTGGATGAAGGGCGTGCTCGATTCCGCGCTCTGACCCCGAGTTCAAGCGTAGCTGCAAATCCTTGTGACTCCGGCGTTCGCACCGGTTTCCAACTGGTCCGGATTTTGCGATAGGCTGGCGAGATCGACGGGGGGCGTCCCGCCGATTCCATTCCTCTTGCTGGAAGGCTGGCCGTGGCGTTTCGCGACGGACCGTTCGAGAACCTGAAGGTGCCGCTGGCGTGGACCGCCGCGGTGGTCGTGGTCGTGGGCGTGGTCGCCTCGATCCTTCTGCTGCTCGGCGATCGTCGCGAGACGGTGGGACAGGGAGGCCGGGACCCGGTTCGTGGAGGATTCGAGACCGTGGTGGGTCCGGTCGGCGGCGTCCTCGCCGCGCCCGTGCGCTGGACCGGAGCGGCCAGCGACTATGTGAAAGGCTATTTCTTCGCCGTGTCCGAGAACCGGCGGCTTCGGCGACAGGTGGCCGAACTCCAGCCGTGGCGGGACCAGGCGATCGCGCTGAAGAACGTCAACGCCCGCTACGAGGCCATGCTGGGCCTGCGCACCGAGCCGGCGGTGGCCATGGTCACCGCGCGCTCGATCTCCGACTCCCGGGGGCCGTTCGCCAACGCCCGCCTGCTGGACGTCGGCTCGGCCAAGGGCGTGCGCGTCGGGAACCCGGTCGTCAATGAACATGGGCTGGTCGGCCGCATCATCGGGACGACGGGCGGCGTCAGCCGGCTGCTGTTGCTCACCGACGTGTCCAGCCGGACGCCAGTGCTGGTCGATCGGTCCGACGCGCGCGCCATTCTGACCGGCGACGGCTCGGGTAATCCGCGTCTGGAATATGTGCGTGGCGCGGGCTCCGTCCAGGCGGGAGATCGCATCCTGACCTCTGGCGACGGGGGCGGCATTCCGCGCGGCGTGCCGATCGGAGTCGCGGCCAAGGGCATCGACGGCTCATGGCGGGTCAAGCTGTTCTCCGATCGAGGCGCGATCGACTTCGTGCGGGTCATGCTGTTCCAGGACTTCGGGCAGCTGGTGGACCCCGAGGCTCTGAATGCGCCGCCGCTGGCGGGGTTGGCGTCCGCGCCCGCCCCGTCGCCCGATCAGGCCGCCGCCATCCGCGACGCGGCAGCCCGACGACAGAGCCAGTCGACCGGGGATCGCGCCGCAGCGCCGACGCGCGCGCCCGCCCCGGCCCAAGCGGCGCCTTCCACGCCAGCCGCTGCTCCCCGATGAGACGGCCAGTCGCGGTCCGTGTCGTTGGGCCCATGCAGTGGATCGTCTATCCGTCCCTGCTGGCCGTGGCGGCGACGATCGTTCTAGGCACGCCGGTGGAGCTGTTCGGCCTCCAGCTGCCCGAGCCCGTCATCCCGCTGGTCCTGGCCTACGCCTGGGCCCTGATTCGGCCGTCGATGCTGGCGCCGGCCATGGTCTTCCTGCTCGGCCTGTTCCTGGACCTCTTCTGGGGCGGGCCGCTGGGCCTTTGGGCCCTGTCACTGCTCCTGGTCTATGCGGTGGTCCTGGCGTGCCGGAACCTGCTCGCGGGGCAGGAGACCCGCATGCTGTTCACCGTCTATTGCCTGTGCGTGGCCCTGGCCTTCGTGACGGCGTATTTGATCGTCACCCTGGACGTGGGGACGCCGCCCAGCCTGCTGGCTCTCGTCGGGCAGGTGGCGCCCACCCTTCTTCTGTTCCCCTGCGCCGACTGGCTGATCCAGCGGTTCGATGACGGCGACGTGCGCTTCCGATGAGCGAACCCTCCATCATCTTCAGCGACGTCAACGAGCGGCAGGGCTCGTTCCTCAGGCGCACTCTCGTTCTGGGCGGCCTGACCGCGCTCGGCGTGACCGCCCTGGGCGGACGTCTGGCCCAGCTGCAGGTGGTCCAGGCGGCCGAATACGCGACCCTGGCCTCAAACAACCAGTTCAACTTCCGCCTGGTGCCGCCGCCTCGGGGACGCATTCTGGATCGCAACGGGGTGGTGATCGCCGGCAACCGGCCGAGCTTCCGCGTCCTGGTGATCCGCGACGAGATCAAGGATCTGGACCAGACCCTGGATCTGCTGGGGCGGCTGCTGCCTGACACCGTCGAGCGTCGCCGCAACATCATTCGCGATGTCAACGCAGCGCCGCGCTTCTCTCCCGTGCCGGTCAAGAGCGACCTAACGTGGGAGGAATTCGCCAAGGTCAACCTGTATGCGCCGGAGTTGCCGGGCGTACTGGCGGACATGAACGAAAGCCGTTTCTACCCGCATGGCGGCGCCTTCGCCCACGTGATCGGCTATGTGGTCAAGCCGAACGAGAACGATCTGAAGGTCTACAGGGATAAGGGCGAAGAGCCGCCGCCGATCCTCTACAACCCGGGTTTCCGCATCGGCCGGGTCGGGGTCGAGAAGGCCCTGGACCTGGATCTCCGCGGCCAGGAGGGCGGCAACCGGGTCGAGGTGGACGCGCGGGGCCGGGTGGTCGCCGAGGATGTTGGCGGGTCGCGCCCGGCCGTGCCCGGCAAGGACGTGGTCCTCACCCTCGACGCCGACGTCCAGAACCGGGCTCTGGAGGTGTTCGGCGAAGAGGCCGGTTCCTGCGTGGTCATGGATGTGCGCAGTGGGGACATCCTGGCCATGGTGTCGGCCCCGTCGTTCGACCCAAACCTGTTCGTATCAGGGGTGCCGTCCCCAATTTATCGCGCCTGGGCCGACTACGAACGTCGGCCGTTGCTCGACAAAGCCATCACCGGGGTATTCGCGCCCGGCTCCACCTTCAAGCCCATCACCGGCCTGGCGGCGCTGATCGCTGGGGCTAACCCCGACCGGCGTATCCATTGCAGCGGGGGCTTCTATCTGGGCCGGCGCTTCGCCTGCCACGCCACTCACGGCTCGCAGGACATGCGGGACGCGATCAAGAATTCCTGCAACGTCTACTTCATGACCCTGGCGGTCGAGATCGGTCCGGACGCCATCGCCCAGGTGGCCCGCGCCATGGGATTTGGCCAGACCTTCGACATTGGCATCGACGGGCAGAAGCCCGGCCTGGTTCCTGATAGGGAGTGGCGCCGGCGCAATCCGGTGCGCGGCGACGGCAAGTGGTACCCGGGCGAGACGCCGAGCTATGGGATCGGCCAGGGGGCGCTTACCGTGAACGCCCTTCAGCTCGCGGTGTACACCTCCCGGCTGGCCAATGGTCGCAAGGCGGTCATGCCCCGACTGATCAAGTCGGTGGGCGGCGAGGAGAGGCCGCCGGCGGGGGACGTGCGTGACCTGCCGTATCCGCCGGAGCTGCTGGCCATCCTGCGCGACGGTATGAACCGGGTGACCGACGTCGGCGGCACCGGCTTCCGCAACAGCCAGCTGGGCCTCGGGGCGGTGCGGATGGCGGGCAAGACCGGCACCGCCCAGGCCCGGAACTACGGCTCGGGCTCCCGTAAGGGCGCCGGCCGGCCCTGGTCCCAGAAGGACCACAACCTGTTCATCGCCTACGCCCCGATCGACAATCCGCGCTACGCCGTTTCGGTGATCGTCCAGCACGGCGGCATGGGGGGCGGCACCGCCGGCGCGCCGCGAGCGCGGGAGGTCATGAAGGTCGCCCTGCTGAAGGACCCGGAGATCCGGGCGCGCATCGAACAGGAGGGGTTCGCCGAAACGGAAGACCCCGGGTCTCACGAGGCCAATGCCCTGGGCGCGGCGGCCCCTGCCGCTCCGGCTGCGGCGCCCGCCGCCGCACCGGTCCAGCCATCGGGCCCCC
Organism: Pseudomonadota bacterium; assembly: GCA_023386645.1. Classification (GTDB taxonomy): domain Bacteria; phylum Pseudomonadota; class Alphaproteobacteria; order Caulobacterales; family Caulobacteraceae; genus Brevundimonas. Next base: position 23,595 of record JAEWJI010000010.1, on the reverse strand, counting down.
AGCCCTACCTGCCGGAGGGGGCGCAATGACCGCGTCGGCCCTGACCCGGCCTGGCGAGCGCGAACGGCTCGTCGTCAAGCTGGGAGAGCTGGACTGGCGACTGATCGGCCTGCTCTGCGTCATCGCCGGGACTGGCTCGGCTATGCTCTATTCCATCGCCGGCGGCCACTGGGAGCCTTGGGCGGGGGATCACCTGTTCCGCTTCAGCGCGATGCTGGTCGTCATGCTGGCCCTGGCGATGGTCCATCCGAAGTGGTGGTTTCGGGGCGCCTATCCGCTCTACGGCTTCGTCCTGTTCCTGGTGCTGCTTATCGAGTTCACGCCGCTGGGCTATACCGCCGGTGGGGCCAAGAACTGGCTGAACCTCGGCTTCACCCGGATCCAGCCGGCGGAGTTCATGAAGCTGGGCCTCGTGCTGGCCCTGGCCCGCTGGTACCACAGCCACACCGCCAAGGAGGCCAGCTTTCACTGGAAACTGATCTTCCCGGCCGCCATGGTGGGCGTGCCGTTCCTGCTTGTCGCCAAGCAGCCGGATCTGGGCTCGGCCATGGTCATCGGGCTGACCGGCGCCGTGGTCATGTTCATGGCGGGCCTGAGTTGGAAAATCATCGCCGCAGGGGTGGCCGCGGCTGCGGCGGCTATTCCCCCCTTCGTCATGTTCGTGATGCACGACTACCAGCGCGCACGGGTGCTGAACTTCCTCAATCCGGGGGCCGATCCCACGGGCACGGGCTACAACATCATCCAGTCCAAGATCGCCTTGGGTTCGGGCGGCCTGCTGGGCAAGGGCTATGGCCTGGGCAGCCAGAGCCAGCTGGAGTTCCTGCCTGAGCGCGAAACGGACTTCATCTTCTCGACAGTGGCGGAGGAGTTCGGCTTCGTCGGCTCCTTCACCTTGCTGGCCTGCTACCTGGCCGTCATCCTGATTGCCCTGCGGATCGCCTCGCTGTCGCACAGCCATTTCGGGCGGGTCGCGTCGTCAGGGATGATCGCCTTCTTCGCGATTTTCGTCCTGATCAATGGGGCGATGGTGATGGGGCTGGCGCCGGTCGTGGGTGTGCCGATGCCGCTGCTGTCGTATGGCGGGTCGTCGATGATGACGGTGATGATCGGCTTCGGCCTGATCCTGTCCACGCGAGTGCATCGCTACGCGGAACTGCCCAAGGGCCACAGCCTGATCTAAAGTCGCGGGATGAGTAGCCCAGCGTCTCCCCCGCCCGCCGATCCCAGCCTGTTCTCCGACTGCGGCGAGGCTCCGTGCCCCCAGCCTGTCGCCAGTTCGCCCGACAATGCGGTGGCGGCCATGGCCGACGGGGTGCGCATGCGCGACAACCCCGCGGAATGGGCGTTCGTCCGCCTGTCGAAGCTGATCGAGGATTTCGAGTCGAAGCTCGACAAGGACGAGGAGGTGGGCGCCCGGCTGGTCGGCCTGCCCGGCGAGACCACCATGCAAATCGAGGATGTGGGCTTCTGGGGGCCCGACCTTATCCTGTTCTTCGGCAAGAACGGCGACGGCAAGCCGGTGCGGCTGGTCCAGCATTACAGCCAGATCAACGTAGCGCTGGAGGCGCGCAAGAAGCCGGTCGAGCGACCCGCACGACGCATAGGCTTTCAGCTGAGCGAGCTGGTTGAGAAGACCAACCCGAAGTGAGGAAAGGTTGGGGACCCTAGCCGGCGGCCGCGTCTCCAACCTCTCTCATGCCGCCGAACGTTCAATCAGAGGGTCGCGGCCCAGTCGGTCGCGCGCACCAGGCTGTCGATGATGCCGGGCTCGGACGAGGCGTGACCGGCGTCGGGCACGATGTCGAGCTTGGCCTCGGGCCAGGCGCGGTGCAGCGCCCAGGCGCCCGAGATCGGGGTGACCACGTCGAACCGACCCTGGGCGATCCAGCAGGGGATGTGACGGATGCGGCTGACCGTTTTCAGCAGCCAGCCGTCCTCGGGGAAGAAGCCGCCGTTCATGAAGTACCAGCACTCGATCCGGGCGAAGGCCAGGGCGAACTCGGGATCGGCGAACTTCTCCGGACGAGCCGAGGGGCCCTCGACGCTGACGGTCTCGCCTTCCCAGCTGGACCAGGCGACAGCGCAGCGCTCGCGCTCAGCCACGTCGTCGCCGGTCAGGCGCTTGTAGTAAGCGCCCATCAGGTCGTGGCGTTCGTCCTCCGGGATGGGTTCGACGAACCGCTCCCAGGCGTCCGGGAAGATCATGGAGGCGCCGTCCTGGTAGAACCAGTGCAGCTCTTTCCGGGTCAGCAGGAAGATTCCGCGCAGCACCAGGGCCTTGACCCGCTCGGGATGGGTGACGGCATAGGCCAAGGACAAGGTCGAGCCCCAGGAGCCGCCAAACACCACCCAGCTGTCGACGCCGCAGCGTTCGCGCAGCCGCTCGATGTCCTCGATCAGGGTCCAGGTGGTGTTGTCCTCCAGCGAGGCGTTCGGACGGGACTGCCCGCAGCCGCGCTGGTCGAACAGGATGATCCGGTACTTGGACGGGTCGAAGTATCGCCGCATGCCGGGATTGACCGCGCCGCCGGGGCCGCCGTGCAGGACGAGGACAGGAATACCCTGAGGGTCGCCGCATTCCTCGTAGTAGATTTCGTGGACGCTATCGGTCGGCATCCAGCCCGAGGCGAACGGTTCGATCTCGGGGTAGAGCTCACGCCGGGGCTCGGAGGGCGCGGTGAAGGCCATACGTACTGGTCTTTCGATAGGATCAGGCGGCGGTGTGCGCCAAGGAGGATTGGAAGAAGCCCAGCGCGAGCACGGCCCAGCCGAGAAGCATCAACACTCCGCCGACCGGGGCGACGGCGCCAAAGGCGGTCGCGCCGGTGAACGCGATCAGGGCGAGGGCCAGGCTGAAGACCAGCCCGCCGGCGGCAGCCAGCCACCCCGCGATCACGAAAGTCCGCCGGCCGCCCGCCGCCAGGGCCACAGCGACGGCGAGCGCGGCGTGCAGCCCCTGGTAGTGAGCCCCGGTGGTCAGCAGGGTCTTGACCGCAGGTCCGGCGCCATGGGCGGCGAACGCCCCCAGCGCCACGGCCATCAGGCCGTTAGCGGCAGCGAACAGACCGAGTGCACGGTTAAGGATCATGTCGCATGCCTTAGCGGACCGAATCCGGCGTGTCTGCTATCGGAGCGCCCATGATGGGCCCGTGGCGCATAGCTCTGCAGTATGTGTTGCTCTTCGGCGCCAATGGCGTGACCCTGCCGTTCGCCGGCCTGTGGCTCAGAGGTCAGGGGTTGAGTGGAGCCGAGATCGGCCTGCTGCTCGCCGCGCCCATGCTGGGCCGGATGGTGACGGGGCCGGCTCTGGCCGTATGGGCTGATCGGTTCAGTTTGCGCCGTACCCCGATCGCCCTGTTGGGTCTGGCGATGGCGGCGGGGTATGGCGGCGCCGCCTTGGTCGAGTGGCTTCCCATGCGCGGCGCCTTGTGGTGCGTCGGGGCGACCGCTGCGGCCGCGCTCATCCCTCTGACCGACGTATTCAACCTGAGGCTGGCGGAACGTCAGGGTTTCGCCTTTTCGCGCCCCCGGGCCTTCGGGTCGGCGGCCTTTGTATGCGCGAGCGTCATCATGGGGGCGTTGCTGGTGCGGGCCCCCACGGTGGTGGTTGTCGTCTGGGCGGTGGCGGCGGCACTCCTGATCGCGGTGGCGGCGTGGCGGGTCCTGCCGCCTGAGCCTGTACGCGACGAGCCGGAGGCTGACAGGGACCGGTTCGCGGGGCTGGGCGTCCTGCTCCGGGATCGGAGTTTCCTGATCGCCATCCTGAGCGTGGGCGCGGTCCAGGCGGCCCACGCCTTTTACTACGCATTCTCGGCCATCCTTTGGAAGGCGCAGGGTCTTTCCGAAGGGGTGGTGGGGCGGCTGTGGGCCTTTTCGGTCGTGGTCGAGATCGCCTTCATGTGGTGGGTCGAGCCATGGCGGCGCCGGCTCGGCGTCGGGCCTGTCGCCATGCTGCTGCTCGGCTCAGCGGCGGCCATCGCGCGCTGGGTGCTGATGGCCCTCAGCCCCGATCCAGTCGCCCTGTGGCCGCTGCAGGCGCTCCATGCCCTCAGTTTCGCGGCAACCTATCTGGCGGGGGTGCAGCTCATCGAACGGCTGGCCCCGCGCGGCAGTCAGACGGCGGCTCAGACCCTGATGTCGGTGACCAGTTCCGGGGTGCTGATCGGCCTCGCGACGCTCGCGTCCGGGCCGTTGCACGACCAGCACGGCCCCGCCGGCTATCTGGCGATGGCGGGCCTGGCCGCTGTCGGAGGCGCGCTGGCCCTGGCGCTGAGAGGCCGGGTCAGTGACGCGCGCGGGGCGCGAGATTTCGTGTCATCGCGGACGCCGCCGCCCTGACGCCTCGACTGAGGGTCTGGGCCTCGGAATCCATCGGCGCGCGCAACAGGGCCACATAGGGGGCGTCGACCTGTTCCGACAGGGCGACGAGGATGCGGTAGAGCAGATAGCTGCCCGTGTCCGGCTCGGTCTCGGAACTGGCGTCGGCGCGCAGGCCGGCCTCGGCCAGGGCGCGGACGATCTCGGCCGCCGGCGCGGTGGCACGGGCGCTGCTGGGGCCCGTGCGGTCCAGCCGGGACTTGCCGTCCAGGTCCAGGTTCTCGGCGCGGATCTGCAGGCGGAAAGCGTCGCTGCGACGCGTGCGCCCGACCAGGAGCAGGCCCCTGCAGCGCTGGTCCTTCAGGCACTCGCTCAGGGTCTGGGCCAGGGTTTCGGGCCGATCCGCGTTCACCGCCACGGCGCGTGCTCCCGCCGGGCCCCACGGCTCGCCGGAAAGATAGTCGTTGGGGAGCCAGGATCCCTCGTCCGCGTCATAGGCGCAGATGACGAGTTCGGCGCGCGGGTCCTGCTGGGTCTCGGCGGTGAGGTCGAGCATGATCCTGCCTGGCGGCTCGCCGCATTATGACGGTTGTATGACGCTTGTCCGGAACCAGACATGGCGTCAAGCCCGCGGGCGGATTCGACCTCAGGCGAGGTCGCCGACCGCCGCGTCAAGCAGCATGAAGGCCCGTCCGGCGTCCGTGGCGAGCACGGACATCACTCGGGCGGGATCGCCCCGACCCTCGCGCATCATCCGCTCGGCCAGGATGCGAACGTACTGTTCGGAATCTGTTCGGAGTTCCGGGTCGCTCATCACCCGGCGAGAGACACTGCGCACGGCGGCGGGCGCGACGCGCCGCACGATCTGGCGCGCCCGGTCCGGCTCGCGGACCGCGAAAGCGCCAGCGGCCTCCTCGACGCGCGAGCGGGGCAACAGGGCGTTGGGGTCTACTCCCATGCGCCGGATCGCGGCCATGATCCGGGCCGTCAGCGCCTCCTCGTCGGCGTCCGGCTCGACGGAGGGTGGGAGGGGGTTGCGCAGGTCGGCAATGTCGTCGGGACCCTCGACCAGGTCGCTCCAGTCCAGGCGCGCGTCCGGCGAGGCCGACGGACGGGTCGGCGGCGGGGTCTCGGTCGGGCCGAGCCTGAGACGTCCACGCAGGCCAAAGGAGGTCTCCTTGGCCCGTGAGGGAGCGGCAGGGGGCGGCTCGATAGGGGCGGGGGGCTCGAAATCAGGGCTCCGTCGACGTACCGGCGGGGCGTCGCCAGAGACGACGCCCATCAGCCGAACCGCCTCTGTCAGCATGTCGTAGTTGCGACGGACGCGTTCCTGGAAGGTGGCGTCCAGCGCCTCGGTATCCTCTGCGGCCTTGCGGGAGGCTGCGGCGAGGGCGGCCAGGCCCTCCTCGACGGTCTGGCGCACCTGATCGGCGCGGGCGGCTGCCTCTTCGGGCAGGCGGGCGGCGCGGGAATCGAGATCGGCCACGGCGGCGTCGACCTGCTCCAGGGCCTCGGTCATGCGGTCCAGGGTGGACTCCAGCCGCTCCAGCGCACGGGCGCCGGCCTCGTCGACCAGGCCGGCGGTGTCGAGCACCACGCGCCGGGCGCCCTCGACGCGGGCGTCGGCGGCGGCCTCGGCCTGCTGGGCCGCGTCGAACAGGGCCTCGCCTAGTCGATCGGCCCGCAGCTGGGCCTGTTCGGCCGCGGCGGCGGCGGCCTCCCGCTGCTCCTCGGCCGTCGCCTGCATGGCGGCCAAGGCCCGGCGGGTCTCCTCGATCAGGGCGTCCCGCGCCTCGGCGGCCAGGGCTTCGAAGCGATCGAGCGCGAGTTTCGTAGCGTGGTCAAAGCCGTCCGCCTCGCGCTGGGACATTTCGACCAGTGCGCGGAACTGGTCCGTGGCGGCCTCGACCAGCTCTCGCACGGACGCGCCGGCCTGAGCCGAGGTCTCGTTCAGGTCCCCGGCGGCGGAGCGGGCGGCGGAGAGTTGCTCCGTCAACTGGGCGCGCTGGCTTTCGACCTGGGCGGAGAAGTCTTCCTGATCGGTGCGGAGCGCATAGGCGGCGGTCACCAGGGCGGCGCGCTGCTGACCCAGGCCTTCCTCGACGGACTGGATCTGTTCGGCGACGCCGGCGCCGGCGTTCTCGAGCCGCAGCGTCTGGCGGGCCAGGTCGTCGGAAGCCAGACGGGCTGCGTCCTGGGCCTCGTTGGCGGCGGCGGCCAGGTCGGCCGCGCGGGCGGCCAAGGCGGCTTCGGCCTCGCGCAACTGGGTCTGAGCCAGGTCGGAAGCATCGACGACCATGCGGGACTGCCGCTCGACGGCGTCGATGACCCCGGCTGCCTGGGTCTCCAGTCGGCCGCCGAGGCCCGTCATTTCATCGCGTTCGCGCGCCAGGGACTCGGTCAGGCGGCGCGCGGTGCGGCCCGCGAGTTCGGCCGCTTCGTTCAACCGCGCAGTCTCCTGGCTGAGCGCCTCGCGGAGCAGCGAAAGGTCGTTGCGGGCGCGCTCTGCCGCGAGGGCCGCCTGATCGATGTCCCCGCGCAGGGTGTTGAGGACCTCGCCCGTTTGTTGGGCCGCGAGCGCGGTCGGGGCGACCAGGGCCTGGGACAGCTCGCGGGCGCGACGTGTCTCGGCAGCGAGGCCGGCGCCCTGGCGGACGGCGTGGGCTAGCATGATGGCGAGACCCGCCGGGGCCAGGGCGATCAGGGCGTAGACGGCCAGCGCCAGCGGATCCGGCTCGCCGCCCGCGCCGAGCTGGAAGGCAGCCCAGGAAGTGACGCCGCCGATCCACAGGGCCGCGGCGATCCCGGCGATGACATAGGCATGCCGCCCGGAAGGAGCCGGCTCGCGCGAGGCGGGCGGCAAGGACGCCGTGACCGGAGGAGTGATCGTGGACGGGGAGGCGGGGGCCAGCTCACCGGCAGAAGCGGCGGCCAGGGGGACTGACACCTCCGGCTCCGGCTCGGGCGCGGGCCGGGATTGCGCCTCAGCCGCCGCGAGCTCGGTCTGACGCTGCTCCTCCGCCAGGCGGCGGCGACGCCGCTCCGACATCGGCCTGGGCGGGGGCGGGGGCGGAGGGGCGGCGTCGTCCGTCGCCGGCGGGTCTTCCGGATCGGTCAGGTTCAGCGGGGGCCGATAGCGGGACGTCATGGGCGCGGTCTCAGGTCGGATGGCGTCGGGCCGTTCGCCGGCCGGCGCGGAACGACCCTAGCGACTGGAGGAGTGACCGCAAAGCCGCGCGACGTCAGACCGTTTCAGCAGGACCGCTTGGCAGATGTAGCGATCACCGCCGGCTGGGTCTTGGGCCCGCCGCAGTCGCTGACCCTATGGACTTCCCGGTTCTGGCCGGGGGCCTGCATCTCGACGCCAAAATGCGACAGGGTGGCCGCGGCGAGGAGCGCGACGAGGCCGGCGATCAGTTCGATCAGCGCCTGCACCCTCTGTTCCCCCTCGTCGAAAAAGTTCCTCGCCTTATGCGCCTCCGCGAGTGTTTCGGCAACCGCCGCCACATGAACTCCCCTTAACCTTGACGGTTCAGCGGCGGTCGTGGAACGGAAGCGGTCACCGAACGTCATCGACGAACCGGTCTCCCGAAAGCCCCCATGACGTCTCTGGACGCCTATAGCGAAAGCCTCCTGCGCCCCGGCGACACCTGCTGGCGGGTGGACACCGCGCATCGCTTCTCCGTCCTGATGGAGAATGCCGCGTATTTCGACGCCCTGGCCTCAGCACTGCCGAAGGCGAGGCGGTCGATCGTGATCCTGGGGTGGCAGTTCGATCCGCGCACGCGCCTGGACCCCGAATCACGCGCCGGGGACCGGCAGGCGGAGATCGGCCATCAGCTGCGGATGCTGGTGAAGACGCGGCCGGAACTGGATGTGCGACTGCTGATCTGGAAGTCGCCCCTGGTGATCGCGGCTTCGCAGGGCTTCTATCCCCACAAGGCGCAGAGCTGGTTCCGCAAGCGGATGGTGGAGTTCCGGCTCGACAATCCCGGCCCGATCGGCGCCTGCCACCACCAGAAGGCGGTGATCATCGACGACGCCGTCGCGTTCGTGGGCGGGGGCGACATTTCGGTCGATCGCTGGGACTCGGAGGCGCACCGGGACAACGACCCACGCCGCTGCCAGCCCTCCGGCCTGATCAGCCCGCCCCGGCATGAGACCATGTGCGTGTTCGACGGCCCGGCCGCGCGGGCGATGGGCGACCTGGCGCGGGAGCGATGGTTCCGCTCGACGGCCGAGCGCACCGTGGCCGAACCGGGCGACAGCGACCCTTGGCCGGATGGGATCGAGCCCGACATTCTCAATGCGCCCGTTGCGGTCGCGCGAACCGAGCCGGCCACGGCGGGCAGGGCGGAGGTTCGGGAAAACGAGCGCCTGCACCTGGAGGCGATCGCACAGGCCCAAAAGCTGATTTATCTGGAGAACCAGTATTTCACTTCGCCGCTGATCGCCGAGGCCCTGGCGCGACGACTGGCAGAGCCGGACGGACCGGAGATCGTGTTGGTCTCGACCGGGCGCAGCCCCAGCTGGTTCGACAGCATGACCATGGACACGGCTCGCGCGGCGGTTCTGTTCCGCCTCGAGGGAGCTGACCGTCACGGCCGGTTCTTCGCCTTTAGCCCGACAACGGCCCGAGGAAGGCGGATCATCGTGCACGCCAAGGTGTCGATCATCGATGATCGGCTGCTGCGGATCGGCTCGACCAATCTCAACAACCGGTCCTTTGGCCTGGACACCGAGTGCGACGTGGCCGTCGAGCCGGCGGATGAGGCGGGGCGTAGCGCGATCCGGCGTTTTCGCCATCGCACCATCGGCCACTTCATCGGAGTCGATGGCGAGGCGTTCGCCGCCGCCGAGGAACTAACAGGATCGACCGGGGAGGCGATCCGCCGGTTCGATTCAGGGCGGATGATCACCCTGGGATTCACGCCTCCGTCGCGCTTGCAGCGGCTGATCGCCACCTATCAGCTGGGGGACGCCATGTCCTCTGGCGACGTCTGGCGGCCATGGAAGCGGCGGCGCGCCTCCAGGTGGCTTCAGGCTGGCTGAAGCTCGAAGTCCAAAATCAGGGGCAGGTGGTCCGACGCCATCCGCGCCAGCGGCGAGAAGGGCGCCTGGACCCGGACCGGCCGCACTTCCGCGCTGACGAAGAAATGGTCGATGCGGATGGCCGGGAAGCTGGACGGGAAGGTTTTAACAGTCGGCCTGAGTCCAAGGCGTCGCTGGGCGTCAGACAGTCGCCGGGCCAGGGTCTGATAAGGGCGGGTCATGGAGGTGGCGTTGAAGTCGCCCGTGAGGATGGTCGCGCCCAGGCAGTCCGGATGACCCAGCCAGTCGCGACCGACCAGGGCGGCGGCCTGGAGGCGTTGCTCGCGGGGAACCAGGCCGAGGTGAGTGTTGAACACATTGACCTGCTGGCCCCCGATCTCGATCCGCGACCAGATGGCGCCTCGCGGCTCCAGCCCGGGGACCCCCGTGATGGTCGGTAGCGCGGCTGCACGGATCAAGACCTCGGGGTGGGGGGTCAGGATGGCGTCGCCGTATTCCTCAGCCTCGACCCGCATCGCCGGATGGAAGCGCACGCTCATCGACAGTCTGTCGGCGATGGCGCGCGCCTGGTCGATATGGCCCGTGCGGGCTCGCCCGACATCGAGTTCCTGAAGGCAGACGACGTCCGGCTCGTGCTCGGCGATCACGGCCGCGATGCGGTCGACATCGAGACGGCGATCGACGCCGACGCAGCGATGGACATTGTAAGTGAGCAGGCGAGCCATGACGTGGCGGGTAGGCCTAGGCGCTTTCGGTTAAGAATGCGATCCGGACGCTCAGAGTTCGACCAGGCGGTCGGGCGTCTCGTTCGGATTGTCGGCCCGGGGAGGGAAATGCTCGGCCAGCACGCCGCCGACGCGAGCGATGGCTGCTTCGAAACCCTCGACTGGGCGCCCGGCGCGCAGCTCCCGCGCCAGATCGGCGACGGCGTCGGCCCAGACCTCCTGATCCACGCGCGAATGGATGCCTTCGTCCGCTACGACCTCGACCTGACGATCGGCCTCGCAGGCGAAGATCAGCACGCCGGTGCGCTCGCGCGTGGTGTGCAGGCCGTGGGCGAGGAACTGTCCCATCGCCGCCCGTCTAACCCGGTCGCGTCGGACCGCGCGCGGCGTGATCCATCGCCGGACCACGGGAATGCAGGTGAGCAGGAAGACCGCGATGAAAACGGCGGCCTGGACGAGGGCGTAGGCCGCGATCGCCTGGCCGATGGTGACGTGGCGATAGGCGAGATGGCCGGCCTCCCAGCCGCCGCCTACTCCCGGCGCCCAGGCAGGATCGAAACCGAAGGGCGCTAGGGCCAATGGCAGCAGCAGGGCCGCCGCCGCGGCGACGCCCAGGCTGACCTCGCGGTACGAAGAGACCCTGCGGGCGAAGACGCAGAAGATCTCTCCCGAGGTGCGGGTCTCGGCCGCCGCGATGGCCGCGGAGACGCGCTGATGGTCTTCGGCAGTGAAACGCATCACCATCCTCCCGAGGCGCCGCCGCCGCCAAAGCTGCCGCCGCCTCCGCCGAAGCCGCCAAAACCGCCCCCGCCGCCTCCGCCCCAGCCTCCGCGCCCGCCGCGAGACAGGGAATCGGCGGCGGCCCACAACAGCACTGCACCCAGCCCGTCCCGCCGCCGGCGGCGGCCGCCGCGCATCGCGCCCCTCAGCACGCTGAAAAACAGGAAGAGGAAGATCAGGCCGATGATCAGCCCCGGTCCGATCGGAGCCTCCGCCTGGACGGGCCCGATCGCGGCCGCGCGGGCCTGAGCTTCCGCGGGATCAAGCCTGAGCTGGGCGTCGATGGCGTCCACCCCGTTGGCCACGCCTTGCTGGAAGTCTCCCTGCCGAAAGGCGGGCAAGACCCGGGTCTGGATCACCTGGGCGGAAAAGGCGTCGGTCAGGATCGGCTCGAGCCCATAGCCGACCTCGATGCGCACCTTGCGTTCGGTCGGGGCGACGATCAGCAGGGCGCCGCTATCGGTTTCCCGCTGGCCGATCCCCCAGGCGCGGCCGAGGCGATATCCGTACTCCTCGATCTCATAGCCCTGCAGGTCGGGCACGGTGACGACGACCAGCTGGTCGCGGGTGTCACGTTCCAGCGCTTCCAGTTTCTGCGTCAGCCGGGCCTCGGTCGCGGCGTCGAGCAGGTCGGCCTGGTCGACGACCCGTCCCGACAGCGCCGGAAAGGTCGGACCCGACTGCGCTGACGCCGCTTCGGGCGCGATCAGGAGGCCCAGGCCGAGGCCCAGGACCGTGAGCAGGCGCTTCACAGATCGTGGCCTCACTGGGCCGGCGGGGCCGAGCCGGGCTGGACCGCCGGCGCGCCGCCGCCGGGCTGGGCGGCCGGGGCGCCGCCAAGATTGAAGTTCACCTGGGGCGCGCTCTGAGCCTCCGCCGAGGCGGTGAACAGTTGCATCGGCTCGGCTGATGCATGGGCCGTCTTGGCCCAGATCACGCTCGGAAAGGTGCGCAGCGTCGTGTTGTAGTCTCGCACGGCCTCGTTGTAGTCGCGGCGCGCGATGGTGATGCGGTTTTCGGTGCCTTCCAGTTGCGACTGTAGCTGAAGGAAGTTCTGGTTGGCCTGCAGTTGCGGGTAGTTTTCGACCACCATCAGCAGGCGCGAAAGGGCCTGGCTGAGCTCACCCTGGGCGGCCTGATAGCGCTGGAAGGCGGCGGGGTCGTTCAGCGTCTCGGGCGAAACGGTCACGCCGGTGGCCCGCGCCCGCGCCTCGATCACCTGGGTCAGGGTGGTGCGCTCCTGGATTGCGGCGCCCTGAACGGTCGCCACCAGGTTGGGGATCAGATCGGCGCGGCGCTGATACTGGCTCTGGACATCCGCCCAGGCGGCCTCGGCCCGTTCCTGTTTGGTCGGGATGGTGTTGTAGCCGCAGCCGGCCAGCGCCGGCAGGACCGTCACAATGGCGGCCAGCCCCGCCAGCCGAGAGTTGAAGCGCAGCATCGGACCTCCTGAACGACCCGCCGGAAAGGCGAGGCTGAATGGACTATCGGAGCTCGCCCGCTCTCATTCAAGGCGTCAGGGGCTGCGGCGTCACGCCGATCTGACGGCAGGCGGCGACATAGGTGTTCGCCAGCAGGCAGGCGATGGTCATGGGGCCCACGCCGCCGGGGACGGGCGTGATCCGCCCGGCCACGGCTCGGGCTTCCTCGAAGGCGACGTCCCCCACCACCCGGGTCCGCCCCTCGGCCGCCTTGACGGGGTCTCGCGACGGCACGCGATTGATGCCGACGTCGATGACGGTCGCGCCCGTCTTGATCCAGTCGCCCCGCACCATCTCCGGTCGGCCCACGGCCGCGACGAGAATGTCCGCCGTCCGGCACAGGGCCGGCAGCGCCCGCGTGCGGGAGTGGGCGACGGTGACGGTGCAGTTCTCAGCCAGCAGCAGCTGGGCCATCGGTTTGCCGACGATATTCGATCGCCCGACCACAACGGCGTTCAGGCCCGACAGGTCACCCAGCTCTGCCTTCAGCAGCATCAGACAGCCCAGGGGCGTGCAGGGGACGAGGCCCGGAAGGCCAACCGCCAGCCGCCCGGCGTTGACGACGTGAAATCCGTCTACGTCCTTGGCCGGATCGATGGCTGCCAGCACCGCTCCCTCATCAATGTGCCCGGGCAGGGGCAGTTGCACCAGGATCCCGTGGACGGTGGGGTCCCCGTTCAGCCGGGCGATCAGGTCCAGCAGCTGTGCCTGCGTTGTTTCGGCGGCCAGGGCGAGGGTGTCTGAGCTCAGGCCCGCCTCGACAGCCCGTTCGCCCTTGTTCTTCACATAGATGCGGCTGGCGGGATCCTCGCCGACGATGACCACGGACAGGCCCGGCTGGACACCCGAGGTGCTCCGAAGGCGATCGATCGCCGCGGCGACACGCTCCACGAGACCGGCGGCGAAAGCCTTGCCGTCGATCAGCGTCGCGGGCGGGACATCGGGCATCGCGGCGCCTCGTCAGGAATCGATTAGCTGGCGGCGATTTACAGTCGAGGACGAACGTCGTCTATGTGGGGCTGTCGACAGGGGGTTTCACATGCGTCGTTCCACCATTCTAGCCGCTGCCGGGCTCATGGCCCTGGTCAGCGCCGCTCCGGCCCTGGCCCAGACCGCGCCCTTGCGGGTCGGGGAAGAAATCCAGGGGGAACTGACCGCCGAGGATCCGAAGGTTTCCGACGAGCAGGACGGCTATTCATACGACCTCTACAGCTTCCGGGCCGAAGCTGGACAGCGGCTCGAAGCCATTATGCGCGCCGCTAATTTTGACGCCTTCCTGGAAGTGTATGAAGCCGGGACGCCCGAGGACATCTTGGCCAGCGACGACGATGGGCTCATGGAGGGGACCGATTCGCGCCTGCGCTGGACCGCGCCGGAGGACGGCGACTACGTTCTGCGCGCTCGCAGCCTGGTGGGGCCGGAACTCGGGACCTACACCCTGTCGCTGAAGCAGCGCCCGCCGGCGCCCCAGGCCCCGGCCCCGGGGTCGATCAGCGTGGGCCAGACGATCCAGGGCGTAATCGACGACGGAGATCCCATCGACGACGGGGACGTTCCCTACGACGCCTACGCCTTCTCCGCCGCCCAGGGGCAGCGGTTCGCCATCCGGCTGAACGCCGACGACTTCGACCCGATCGTGCGGGTCGGCACGGCGGGCGAGTTCTCCGAGCTGGGCGTCAATGACGACGCCGGCGGCGGCGGTCTCAATTCGTATCTCGTCTTCACCGCGCCGGAGGCCGGGCAGTACGTCGTGCGGGCGGCGCCTCTGATCAGCAACGGAGCGGGCGGCTATACCCTGAGCCTGGAGGACGGTCCCGAGCCGGTCGCGGCCATCTCTGCGGCTCTCGGAGACACCATCGAGGGCGAATTGGGCGAAGGGGACGGCGTGAGCGAGGGCGGCCATCGCGCCGACGCCTATCGTTTCTCCGCCGAAGCCGGACAGCGAGTCACGCTTTCCATGAGCTCGGAGGCGTTCGACACCTATCTCCAGCTGTACCGCGAGACTGAGGGCGGTCGGGAATTGGTGGCCGAGGACGATGACGGCATGGGCGACAGCACCCACTCGCGCATCGACGCCACCCTGGCCGATGGCGGGGTCTATGTGCTGGAGGCGCGAGGTTTCACGGCCACCGCGGAAGGGGCCTACACCCTGGTGCTGGAAGCCGCCCAGCCGGACCCGGAGCCGACCCCGCTGGCGTTCGGCGCCACGATCCAGGGCGAGATCACCGAGGACGATCCCACGGATAGCGAAGGCCGCAGCTTCGACGCCTATTCCTTCGCGGGCCAGGTGGGCCAGCGGGTCCAGGCGATCATGCGTTCCGGCGATTTCGACACTTTCGCGCAGATCGGCCGGCCGGGCGGCGAGTTCGAGGCCCTGGCACAGGATGACGATGGCCTGATGCAGGGAACGGATTCTCGTCTGACTTTCCTGCTGCCCGAAACCGGTGACTATGTGCTGCGCGCCTCGCCGCTAGGGTCTGATACCACCGGCCTTTATTCGCTGGAGCTGATCGATCGTGGACCTCAGCCGGCGCCGGGGAGCCTGCTTATCGGCGCCACCGCGCGGGGATCGCTCACCGAGGCCGACGCCATGGCCGAGGACGGCAGCTTCTATGACGCCTACCGCATGAACCTGAAGGCCGGCGAGAAGCTGCGCATCACCATGGTGTCCAACGCCTTCGACAGCGTGATCTACGTCGGGGAAGACAAGGAAAACGCCTTCGAAGCTCTGGCCCAGGACGACGACAGCTTGTCCGACACCCACGCTCGCCTCGATTGGGCCCCGGAAGCGGACGGCGTCTATGTGATCCGCGCCGGCTCGTTCGCGGCAGGCCAGACGGGCGCCTACGCCCTGACGGTGGAACGGAAGCCCTAGGCCGAGGCCAACAGGTCGCCCGCGAAGGGGCGGTAGCGCCCGGCCCGGACACCGTCTGTGGCGCGGGCGATGTCGGGAGCGAAGTAGTGGTCGCTCGTGTAAGAAGCGGCGGCTTCCCGGACGATGGCGAACACCTGCTCCAGGTCCGGCGAGCTGGTCAGCGGACGGTGGAACTCGATCCCCTGGGCGGCGGCCAGCAGTTCTATGCCGACCACGGTCGCGGTGTTCTCGGCCATGTCCAGCAGGCGCCGCGCGCCATGGGTGGCCATCGACACGTGGTCCTCCTGGTTGGCGCTGGTCGGAACCGTGTCGACGCTGGCCGGATGGCTGAGCATGCGGTTCTCGGCCACCAGAGCGGCGGCGGTCACCTGGGCGATCATGAAGCCGGAGTTCAGCCCGCTCTCCTTAACCAGGAAGGCCGGTAGCTCGCTCATCTTCGGATCGACGAGGATGGAGGTCCGGCGCTCGGAGATGTTGCCGATCTCGCACAGAGCCATGGCGATCTGGTCGGCGGCGAAGGCGACCGGCTCGGCGTGGAAATTGCCGCCGGAGATGACGTCGCCGTCCTCGAAGAAGACCAGCGGGTTGTCGGTGACGGCGTTGGCTTCGCGCTCCAGGGTCGCGGCGGCCGCCTTCAGCACATCCAGCACCGCGCCCATCACCTGGGGCTGGCAGCGAAGCGAGTAGGGATCCTGGACCTTGGCGCAGTCGTCGCGGTGGCTCTCGCGGATGGCCGAGTCCGCCATCAGCGCGCGCAGGCGGGCGGCTATGGCGATCTGGCCGGGCTGATTGCGCAGGGCGTGGATGCGGGCGTCGAACGGAGCGTCAGAGCCCTTCAGCGCATCGACCGACAGGGCGCCGGCGGCGATGCCCGCCGCGAAGGCGTCCTCGGCCGCGAACAGGCCCGCCAGGGCCAGAGCGTTGGAGCACTGGGTGCCGTTCAGCAGCGCCAGACCCTCCTTGGGGCCGAGGGTGAGGGGCCTTAGGCCGACCCGCGCCAGGGCCGCTTCGGCGGGCAGGGTTTGGTCGCCATGCCGCGCCTCGCCGACGCCAATCAGGACGCAGGACATATGGGCCAGCGGCGCCAGATCGCCGGAGGCGCCCACCGAGCCCTTGGACGGGATGCAGGGCAAGACGTCGGCGTTCACCAGGGCGATCAGCGCCTCAAGCGTCTCGCGCCGGATGCCCGAGGCGCCTTTCGACAGGCTGGCGATCTTGAGCACCATCAGCAGCCGAGTGACCGCCGCGCTGAGCAGGGCCCCGACCCCGCAGGCGTGGCTGAGCACCAGGTTTTTCTGCAAGGTTTCAAGGTCGTCCGGGGCGATGGAGGTGTTGGCCAACAGACCGAAGCCGGTGTTGATGCCGTAGACTGTCCGGCCCTCGTCGAGGATCGCGCGCACGGTGGCGGCGCCCGCCTCGACATCGGCCCAGGCCTGGTCGGTCAGGGAGACGGTGACGGGGCCGAGCGTGACGGCGCGCAGCTGACTGAGAGCCAGCGGGCCCGCGCCGATAGTGACGTTCGTCATGCTCAACGCTCCAACGACGGCAAGTTCAGCCCGTGTTCGCGGGCGGCGGCCTGGGCGATTTCATAACCCGCGTCGGCGTGGCGCATGACGCCGGTGGCGGGGTCGTTCCAGAGCACGCGTTCCAGGCGGGCGGCGGCTTCCGGCGTGCCGTCGGCGACGATGACCACGCCGGAGTGCTGGCTGTAGCCCATCCCGACGCCTCCGCCGTGGTGCAGGGAGACCCAGCTGGCCCCGGAGGCGGTGTTCAGGAGCGCGTTGAGCAACGGCCAGTCGGAGACGGCGTCCGAGCCGTCCATCATCGCCTCGGTCTCGCGGTTCGGGCTGGCGACCGAGCCGGAGTCCAGGTGATCGCGGCCGATGACGATGGGGGCGCTGAGTTCGCCCGAGGCCACCATCTCGTTGAACATCAGGCCCGCGCGGTGCCGGTCGCCCAGGCCGATCCAGCAGATGCGGGCCGGCAGACCCTGGAAGGCGATACGCTCGCCGGCCATGTCGAGCCAGCGGTGCAGGCCCGAGTTGTCGGGGAACAGTCGCTTCATCGCGGCGTCGGTCTTGCGGATGTCCTCCGGATCGCCCGACAGCGCCGCCCAGCGGAATGGCCCTATTCCTCGACAGAATAGCGGACGGATGTAGGCGGGAACGAACCCGGGGAAGGCGAAGGCGTCTTCCACGCCCTCGTCGAAGGCGACTTGGCGGATGTTGTTTCCGTAGTCGGTGGTCGGGACGCCTTGGGCATGGAAGTCCAGCATGGCCCGGACATGTATGGCCATCGACGCACGGGCGGCCGCTTCCACCTCGGCGGGCGCGGTCTGGCGCTTCGCCTCCCAGTCCGCCACGGTCCAGCCAATGGGCAGGTAGCCGTTGATGGGGTCGTGGGCCGAGGTCTGGTCGGTGACTAGGTCAGGTCGGACCCCGCGCCGGACCATTTCGGGCAGGATTTCCGCCGCATTGCCCAAGAGCCCGATCGAGACCGGCCGCCCCTCGGTCTTCGCCTGCTCCAACCGAGCCAGGGCCTCGTCCAGGGTCTCGGCCATTTCGTCGAGGTAGCGGGTGCGCAGGCGGAACTCGATCCGGCTGCGCTGGCATTCGATCGCCAGGCACGAAGCCCCGGCCATGGTCGCGGCCAGGGGCTGGGCCCCGCCCATGCCGCCCAGGCCCGCCGTCAAAATCCAGCGTCCGGACCAGTCCCCGCAATAGTGCTGGCGGCCCGCCTCGGCGAAGGTCTCGTAGGTGCCCTGAACGATCCCCTGGGTGCCGATGTAGATCCACGACCCGGCCGTCATCTGGCCGTACATGGCCAGGCCCTTGCGATCGAGCTCGTTGAAATGCTCCCAGGTCGCCCACTTCGGCACCAGGTTGGAGTTGGCGATCAGGACGCGCGGCGCATCCGCGTGGGTGCGGAACACGCCCACCGGCTTGCCGGACTGGACCAGCAGGGTTTCGTCCTCGCCCAGCCGGTCCAGCTGCTCGACGATACGATCGAAGCTGACCCAATCGCGCGCCGCCTTGCCGATGCCGCCGTACACGACCAGCTCGTCGGGCCGCTCGGCCACCTCCGGGTCGAGGTTGTTCATCAGCATGCGCTTGGCGGCCTCGGCGGCCCAGGTGCGCGCGGTGCGCTCCGGCCCGCGCGGGCTCCGGATGACACGGCTGTTCGCCTGCTTGGTCGGTTGAGTCGTCATGGCCGCGTCTCTACGCTCCCGACCCATGATCAAGGAAGACTCCGAGGCTCTGGGCTGGCGTTCGGTCGCCGATCTGGTGGGCGACTATCCGGACGCGTCGGTGGCCCTGATTGGGGCGCCGCTGAACGAGCGGTCGCTGACGCCGGGCCGCTGTGACCTGGGGCCCCAGGCTTTCCGCGCGGTCCTGCCGCGCTTCTCGACCTATGATGTGGAGACGGGGCTGGAGCTGGCGACGCAGGTTTACGACGCTGGCGAGTTGTCGTTGAAGGCCGTGTCACCCGCCGACGCCTTCGAGCCCGTTCGGGCCGCCGTCGCGGTCGAGGCGCACCGGCCGCTAACCGTGCTGATCGGCGGCAACAACGCCATCACCCGCCCGGGCGTGCATGGCCTGGGACTGGAGCGGGCGGGCTTGCTGACGCTGGACGCCCATTTCGACCTCCGGGACACCGATCAGGGTCTGACCAACGGCAATCCGGTGCAGGCCCTGCTGGAGGATGGATTGGATGGCCGCCGGATCAGCCAGATCGGCCTGGCCCCTTTCGCCAACACGCGCCGGGCGCACGAGAAGGCGAAGGCGGCGGGAATCTCGGTGCGGACCGCGCGGGCGTGCCATGAGCGTGGGGCGGCGGCCGTGGTACGGGAAGAGTTGGATCGCCTGGCGGGCCTGTGCGAGGTCATCTACGTCGATTTCGACATCGACGTAATCGATCGATCGCAGTGGCCGGCTTCGCCTGGTGCGCGGCCGGGGGGAATGGCGCTCAATGACTTCCTTGAGGCGACGCGGCTGATCGGCGCCCACCCGAAGGTACGGGCGGTGGACCTGACCGAATACGATCCCTCACTGGAAGTCGGCGACCTGGGCTCGCTGACGGCCGGACGCTGGTTCTGCGAACTCCTGGCCGGGTTTCAGGCGCGATGAAGGTCGACCGGCTGATCACCTCCTGCCGCCTGGCCACCATGGTCGAAGGCGAAGAGCCCTATGGCGCGATCGAGGACGGGGCGCTGCTGATCACGGACGGCCGTATCGCCTGGGTGGGCGCCCGGGCGGACCTGCCTCGGCACGAGGCGGCGGAGGTCGAACGGCTGGATGGCCGGTGGGTGACGCCGGGGCTGATCGACTGTCACACGCATCTGGTCTTCGGCGGGGACCGGTCGGGAGAGTTCGAGGAACGTCTGGGCGGCGTCACCTATGAGGAGATCGCGCGGCGCGGCGGGGGCATTGCATCCACCGTGCGCGCGACGCGGGAGGCGGGCGAGGACGAACTCTACGCTTCGGCCCTGTCGCGGCTTGAGGGGCTGAAGGCCACTGGCGTCTCCACCATCGAGATCAAGTCCGGCTACGGCCTGGACCGCGAGAGTGAACTGCGGATGCTCCGCGTCGCCCGCCGGATTGGCCGCGAGGCTGGGGTGCGTGTCTCGACCAGCTATCTGGGCCTGCACGCCCTGCCGCCGGAGCATCGCCAGAGGCGCCACGCCTATCTGAACCTGGCGATCGACGACTTCTTGCCGGCCGCCCATGCCGAAGGCCTGGTCGACGCAGTTGACGCCTACTGCGAGCCCATCGCCTTCTCGCCCGAAGAAGTGGGCCGTCTGTTCGACAAGGCTCGCGAGCTGGGCCTTCCGGTCAAGCTGCACGCTGATCAACTGTCGGACGGCGGCGGGGCGGCCTTGGCTGCCCGGTATCGGGCGCTGTCGGCGGATCACGTGGAGCATGCGACCGAGGCGGGGCTGCGGGCCATGGCCGAGGCGGGAACGGTCGCCGTCCTGCTGCCCGGCGCCTTCCTGATGTTGCGCGAGACCACGCCCCCACCGGTCGAGACCATGCGGCGGCTGGGTGTGCGGATGGCGGTCGCGACCGATTGCAACCCCGGCACGTCCCCTCTGGTGTCCATGACCACCGCGATGACCCTGGCCTGCGTACAGCTGCGCCTGACGCCGGAGGAGGCGCTGGCCGGGGCGACACGTAACGCCGCCCGCGCGCTCGGCCGTGACGACATCGGCGTCCTGGAGGCGGGACGGCGCGCGGACCTGGCGATCTGGAACATCAGTCGTCCGGCCGAGCTCTGCTACTGGCTCGGCAAACCGCTGCTGCACCAGCGCATGATCGACGGTCGATACACGTAAAAGTAGTGCCACAACCGGCGCGAGATTAACCTGCGACTCCGATCTTGGAGCCCGCATGAGTCGCCGTCCGCAGCCCCGCGAAATCCTGATGATAGCGGCCCTGATTATCGTGACCCTCACCATGACGGGACTGGTCGGCGTCCAGATCGTGATGGCGCTCGGCTGAAACGACGCGCGTGCTAGGCTTGCGCCATGAGGAACGAGCGCGATGCCGTCATCATGGGGGCCGGTCACAACGGCCTTGTGTGCGCCTTCTACCTTGCGCGCGCGGGGCTGAAGGTGACGGTGCTGGAACGGCGTCATCTCGTGGGCGGCGCGGCGGTCACCGAGGAGTTCCATCCGGGTTTCCGAAACTCGACGGCCAGCTACGCCGTCAGCCTGCTGAACCCCCGCGTGATCTCCGACATGGACCTGGCGCGGCACGGTCTCCGTGTGGTCGAGCGGCGAATGTCCAATTTCCTGCCGCTTCCGGATGCACGGTACCTGGCGGCGGGGGAGGGACGGACCCAGGCGGAGGTGGCGAAGTTCTCACCGCGCGACGCCGAACGTCTGCCGGACTACGAGCGTCGGCTGGAGGCGGTGGCCGCCCTGCTGCGCGACCTGGTGCTGACCACCCCGCCGAACATGGTCGAGGGCGGCTGGACGCAGGCTTTGCCCGAGCTGCTGAAGAGCGCCACGATCGGGCGGCGCGTCTCCGGGCTGGATCTGACGGCAAGGCGCGACCTGCTCGACCTTTTCGCCAAGTCGGCGGGCGACTGGCTGGACGGCTGGTTCGAGAGCGAGCCGATCAAGGCCCTCTTCGGCTTCGACAGCGTCGTCGGAAACTACGCCTCACCTTATACGCCGGGCTCGGCCTACGTTCTGTTGCACCACGTCTTCGGCGAGGTGAACGGCAAGCGCGGCGCCTGGGGCCACGCCATCGGCGGCATGGGCGCCATTACCCAGGCCATGGCGGCCGCCTGCGCCGAGCAGGGCGTCGATATTCGGCTCGACTCGCCGATCGCTGAAGTTCTCATCGATCAGGGCAGGGCGGTCGGCGCGGTCACCGAAGACGGAGCCGTGATGCGCGGCCGCGCCGTCATCTCCAACCTGCATCCCCGTCTGCTGTTCGACCGGCTGGTGGATCCGGCCGTGGCGCCCGCTGATTTCCAGGAGCGGATAGGCCGCTACGCCTCCGGCTCTGGGACGTTCCGGATGAACTTGGCGCTATCGGAGCTGCCGCGGTTCACGGCCCTGCCTGAGGCCGGCGATCACCACACGGCCGGCATCATCATCGCGCCCAGCCTCGCATACATGGACCGGGCGCACGCCGAGGCGCGGCTGTACGGCTGGTCGTCTCGCCCGATCGTGGAGATGCTGATCCCCTCAACGCTGGATGACAGCCTCGCGCCGCCGGGAGGGCACGTCGCCAGCCTGTTCTGCCAGCACGTCTCGCCCGAACTCGGCGACGAACATCGGGACACCGTCGCGGACCTGATGATCGACACGGTCGAGGCCCATGCGCCGGGGTTCAAGTCGTCGGTGCTTGGGCGACTGGCGCTCGGGCCGCGCGATCTGGAGCGGCGGTTCGGCCTGGTCGGCGGCGACATCTTCCACGGCCGCCTGACGCTGGACCAGTTGTTCAGCGCGCGGCCAGTCATGGGCCATGCAGACTACCGGATGCCGGTTCCGGGCCTATACCTGTGCGGATCGGGCGCCCACCCGGGCGGAGGCGTCACCGGCGCCCCCGGTTTCAACGCCGCGCGCGAGGTGCTGAAGGACCTCAGGCGTTCAGCACGCCAATCAAGGCGTCCTTCACCGTCGCCTCGGTGAAGGGCTTCTGGATGGTTGGATGGCCGCGCCATGCATCCGGCAGTCCGCCCTCGCCGTAGCCTGTGGAGAAGACGAAGGGCACGCCCCGCGCTTTCAGCGCCTCGGCCACCGGGAAGACCTCACTGCCGGCCACGTTCACGTCCAACAGAGCGGCGTCCAGCGCGTCGTCCCCGGTCGCGGTTCGGAGCCCGTCGTCCACGTTCGAGATCGGGCCCACCGTCACGCATCCCATGTCCTCGAGGATCGTCTCGAGCAGCATGGCCACCAGCGATTCGTCCTCGACCACGAGAATGCGCCGGCCATTCAGGTCACTCATGTCGCGGCTCCTCGATCCAGGGGAATATCGAATTCCGCCACCAGTCCTTCCACCGGATAGCTTAGCTGAACCTCGCCCGCCAGATCGTGTCGAACGTTGCGTTCGATCAGCCGACTGCCGAAACCGCGACGGTCGGGGGCGTGCCCGAGGCGCGGTCCGCCTTCCTCGCGCCAGACGATGTGGAGACGGCGGTCGGCGAGGTTGCGGACCGTCCAATCGACCAGTACCCGCCCGTCCGTCGACAACGCCCCATACTTGGCCGCATTGGTAGCCAGCTCGTGGAAGATCATGCCCAGCGACAGGGCCGCGGCCGGCGCCAGGGACACCGCCGGTCCGTTCAGGAGCACGCGTCGGGAGCCGAACGCCTCGGTCTCATGGCTCAGCACATCGGCCAGTTCGGCGCCTTCCCAGTGGCTGCGGGTCAGCAGGTTGTGGGTGTGCGACAGGGCCATAAGTCGGGCCTGGAAGGTCTCGGCGAAGCTCTGTGGATCGCTGTGGGAACGGGCGGTCTGCATCGCGATCGACTGCACCGTGGCCAGGGTGTTCTTCACCCGGTGGTTCAGCTCGTCGATCATCAGCTTCTGGCGCTCGGCCGCCACCACGGTGTCGGGGACGTCGTGTCCCTGGACGAAGATGCCGACGATGTCCCCGGAGGTGGAGCGGATCGGCTGGTAGATGAAGTTCAGATAGACCGCCTCGAGCGGAGCGCCCGGCGCCCGCTGGAGCTGGACGAGGCTGGCCCGGCCTTCATGCGGCTCGCCGGTGGCGTAGACGTTGTCCAGGAAGGCGTAATAGCCTTGACCCACGATCTCGGGCAGGGCGTCGCGCACCGGTTTGCCGGTGATGTCCCGATGACCGATCAACTGGGCGTAGGCCGGATTGTGCATCTGGAAGACGTGGTC